>NZ_JBQXEO010000013.1:0-195190 GCF_052601155.1 Micromonospora yongxingensis | reverse complement strand
CCCCCCCCCCACTTGTTCGCCGCGGGACCGCGTCAACTGCTACTTCCTGGCGGCTACCCAACGCACCCGTCGGGTGCGCCACAGGGCCACCATGCCGATCAGGATCAGCATGGTGCCGGCCGCCACGATGGTGTAGACGGGCGCGCCGGTGATCGGCAGGCCGCCACCGTCGCCGCCGGCGTTGCCGCCCGGCGCCGGGGTCGGTCGCTTGAATCCGACGAAGTCGGGGATCTCGTCGGAGCCACCCAGGTATGCCTGCTTCTCGTCCGAGGTCTTGGTGACCTCGGTGAGCGACTTGTCGACCGTGGTCGGCAGGGCCCCGTGCTGCTCCTTGAACGTGGTGTCACTCAGCTTGGTCTTCTTCACCGGCTGGGTGAAGTCGACGCCGCCGGTGGTCACCTTCACGCCGTTGGGGAGTTCGTACGTGGTGCCGGAGATCTCCTTCAGGTACTGGTTGAAGACGTCGGCCGGCTTCCAGTCGTCCTCCCGCTCCAGGGTGCTGACGTCGTTGCTGTCGATGCCGGCCTCGGCTGCCCGGCCGTCGGCCGTCATCCGTTCGCGGTACCACTCGGCAGCCACCCGGCTGACGTAGACACGGCGCAGGTCCTTGAACTCGGGCGCAGCGTTCACGGCCTTGTTCAACTCGGGCAGGAGCAGGTCCCGGTAGACGGCCATGGACGGTTCGGGGTTGGCCGGGCACTTGAAGTTAGGGTCGCCGGGGATCGTGAAGTCGAACGCCTCGGCCTTCACCTCGAGTGGCGCCTGGAGGATGTAGAGGCGGTTGCCCTCCTCGCGGATCGTCGCCGTCTTCGGCACGATCCACTGCCGGATGCAGGCCCCGTTCAGGCCGGTCATCCGGTTCCAGTACTCCAGGCCGACCGCCGTCTTCGGGTCCTGGAACCGCGTCCAGGCCCGCTTCAACTCCAGGTCGGCTTCGAGGAGGATGCGACCGGCCTGGGTCTGGCCGAGGTACTGGTCGATCACCTTGTCCGGCTGACTCGGGTTGAGGTTCACCCAGAACCGCGACGGTTCCACGGCCATCCAGGTGTTGAGCGCCTCGTCGGCGTCGTAGATCTGGTTGGTGCCGTCCTTCGACTCCTGGCCCGGGGTGGTCGCGGTCTCGAATGAGTACGTGTCACCGCCCGATCCGCCGCCGTCGGTGACGTAGCGGAGTTGGACCGACGAGAAGTCGATGCCACCCGGACGGATCGGGCCCAATTGCTTGCCGGCCGCCTTGCTGACCGCGCTGCCCTTGGCCAGTTCCTGCGGCGTCTTGGGCAGGATGGGACCGGAGGCCTTCGTCTCGTTCAGCAGGGTCTGGACCGCGACCTGCTTCGCACCGGTGTTGCGGTTGTTGGTCTGGTCGCGGAGGACCTTGGGGTCCTCCCCCGGACCGGCGTTCCACCGGTAGCTGTAGGTGAACTTGTCCCGGACCTTGGCGTTCTCCAGCGCCGGGTTGCAGGTCTTCTTGCAGGGCTCGATCTCGGAGTAGCCCTCCTTAATCGGCGAGGCCTTTGCCGGCTGGTATGACACCTTGCCGGTCTGCGGGTCGAACTCGATGCGCGGAGCCTTGCCCTGCATCTGTTCGATCAGCCGGATCTCGGCGTGCTTCGCGCCGTCGCTGTAGCCGATGATGTACCTGCCGTCCTGGAGCTGGGCGATGGCGTAGTTGCCCCGGACGTTCGTGTACAGCTTGTCGGTGGTCTTCGGCGGCCGGTTGTACCGGAGATCCAGCCGCGCCTCCTGCAGGTACACGCTCAGTTTGTGGCACCCGTAACCGACCAGGCCTTCCGGCGTGATCGGAGGACACCGGGCATCGATGATCGGCGCGGCGAGCTGTGGCCCCGCGTGGCTGGCGGTCGGCGCGATGCCGATCACCGACCAGATCAGGAGCAGGACCGCCGCGAGTCGCGTCAGCACCGCGATCCGTGAACGTTCCTTGATGACGTTGCCCATCAGATCCGCTGTCCCCCTTCGCACCCGTGACACAAAAAGCTCCCCAACGCGCATTGAAGATCGCGCGGCGGCACGAGTGATTTGTTTGTTAACCCGCTTGTCATATGCGGGTCCTGACATGCCCGACCGTCAATGTCACACGGGCTTTAGGGATGCTAGATGGTCAATTTACGGTGGGTGGCCCCGACCGACATTCCGGATAAGAGCTAGAGGTCCGATTGGTCGGCGTAGTTACCGGTGGCGATGTCCCACGAGAGGCCGTCCCAGTAGTTGTCCGAGATCATCGCCGCCGGATCCCACTCCGCGATGACCCGCTGCATCTCGTTCTTGGCGTTTTCCCAGCCCTCCGGGTCGCCGCCGACGATCGCGGGCACAAGACCGGCGACCAGGCGTAGCGAGCGGGCGTACGCCTCGAGCGACGAGTTCACGAACGTCGGTGTCTGGTTGTCGTCGAGGACCCGCACGGCACCCGTGTCCGGATCAAGACAGAATTCGCCGCCCCACGCGTCCGTGCCGTAGCCGAATCGCAGCATGCCATCGCGGAAGATCAGATCCGGGCCGAGCAGGAACAGGTCGTACTCGTCGAGTCGCAGTGATTCCGGCAGGTCGGCTGCGGCCAGTTGCTCCCGCAACTCCGGCGAGAGCGACTCCCACCCGTCGAGCTTTTCCAGTGCAGACATGGCAGCCAATCTATCGAGCGTGGGTCAGCAGTGCGGGGACCTACTGGCCAACGAGGCGCCGAATCGCGACTTCCTCGTAGGCTGCATGTCGACGAACGGACGGGAGGGCCGAGGTGACCGAGACGGCGCTGGTCGAGACGAGGGTGGTCGAGGTGATGGCCGAGCTGGCCGAGCTCGAGGACCCGAGGGCGCGCGCGGTGAACGAGAGACACGGTGACGATCACGGTGTGAACCTCGGCAAGCTGCGGGCGCTGGCGAAGCGGCTGAAGACGCAGCAGGACCTCGCGTGCCAGCTCTGGCAGACGGACGACACGGCGGCCCGGCTGGTGGCGCTCCTGATCTGCCGCCCGAAGGCGTTCGCCCGTGACGAGTTGGACTCCATGCTGCGGCAGGCGCGGGCACCGAAGGTGCACGACTGGCTCGTGAACTACGTGGTGAAGAAGAGCCCGCACTCGGAGGAGTTGCGCCTGGCCTGGTCGGCCGACGCGGATCCGGTGGTCGCCAGTGCCGGTTGGGCGTTGACCACCGACCGCGTGGCGAAGAAGCCCGAGGGCCTGGATCTGCCGGGGTTGCTCGATGTCATCGAGGCGGAGATGAAGGACGCCCCGGACCGCCTGCAGTGGGCGATGAACCACTGTCTGGCTCAGATCGGGATCGAGCACGCCGCGTACCGCGCGCGAGCGGTCGACATCGGTGAACGCCTGGGGGTGCTCAGGGACTACCCCACTCCCCCAGGTTGCACGTCGCCGTTCGCACCGATCTGGATCAACGAGATGGTGCGCCGGCAGCACGGCGCAGCCAGTCCTGGGTGAGTGGGCGCAGCAGCGCGGGTTGTTCGAACGGCAGGTAGTGCCCGGCGGCGTCGATCACGGTGAAGGTGCCTCGGGGATAGCGGCGCATGGCGTGGAACTGGTCGGCGTATCCGACGATGCCGTCCTGTCGACCGGTGACGACGCTGACCGGACCGTCGAAGACGGTGTCGTCGTCCTCGTCGGGAAGCGCGTACCCGGGGCTGGCGCGAAGGTCGTTCTGGAACGTCTCGTCGCCGGGGCCGCCGGACTCCAGTGCCGCGAGCACCGTCGCGACGACGGCCGGGGTGCGGTGGCCGAGCGCCACGTCGAGGTGGGCGCGCAGTCCGGCGGGGGCGGCGTCGAGCCAGCCCGTGGGCGCTTCGGGTGGGTCGAGCGTGGGCAGGGTCCGGCTTGTCGGGGCGATGGTGACGCCCGGGCAGACGAGGAGCAGGCCGCTGACGAGGTCGGGTCGTTGGCGGGCGATCCCGGCGGCCAGGTAGGCGCCGTAGGAGGCGCCGGCCAGCAGGACCGGCGCGTCGACGTGGCGGTCGAGCCACGCGCACACGGTCTCCAGTACCGCCTGGGATGCGGGCCGGCAGGTCGCCGGGGAGTCTCCGTGGCCGGGCAGGTCCAGGTACACCTCACGGCGGCCCGCGCCGGCGAGGGCTGGGCTGAAGGCGGAGGCCGTGGCGGCGCGGGTCGTGCTGAACATGGGGAGGCAGACGACCGCCGGTGCGGTTCCCGCCGATTCGTCGACCGCCAGATCCATCGTGCGATCGTAGCCAGCACGTGGCCGGTGGCGGGCGCCGGAAGTGGCGTGCGCGGCGTGGCTCACGCTGTCTACAGTGATGCGCTCCGGCCCGGGAGGCGGTCGACCTGACCGGCGGGGCCGCTCACCACACGGGGGAAAACACCATGGCGTACTCGCCTGTTCGTACCGTCCTGGCTCTGGTCGCCGTCGCCGGTCTCGCCGCCGGCTGCCAGCCGGCGGAGAAGGAGAGCGACGGCGCTGCCGCGCCGTCGGCGACCGCCGCGCCCACCCCGACGGTCGACGTCGCCGCGAACAGCAAGCAGGTCTGCGACACCACCCTGGCGCTGGTCAAGGAGCACTTCGTCGGGATGGCGGACGACGCCATCGCGGCCATCGACAAGCCGGTCAGCGCCAAGGAGCAGGGCGTGAAGGTCCGTGCCCACTACACGGCGCTGGCCGAGGGCCTGCGCGCGGAGGCGCCGCGGGCCCTCGACCCGCAGGTGCGGGCCGCCGTGGAGAACCTTGCCGGCGCGATCGAGAAGCGGCTCACGGGTGCGCAGGCCACGAAGGTCGAGGCTCCGGATCTGGACCCGACCCTGAAGGCGTTGGACGCCGCCTGCGGTCGCTGACCGACTCGTGGGTCCGGGCCACGCTCGTGGCCCGGACCCACGTCGCTCATCTGGTCAGAGCCATGGCACCTGGGGGGACGGGTAGAAGTCGACCTCCTGGAGGCGCCAGCGGGGTGCCTGCTCCCCCAGCCGCGTCCGGAACGACTCCCAGTTGTGGCTGGCCGCCGTGGACCAGCCGAGTTCGGCGATGGCGGGCAGGCGGGGGAACGCCATGTGCTCGATGTCGTCCAGGCTGCGCAGCGTCTCGGACCACAGCGGTGCCTCGACGCCGAGGATCGCGTTCTCGCCGACGCCGGTGACGCGGGTGGCCGGGTCCCAGCCGTACGCGTCGGACACCTCGATGTAGCCGGCCCAGCGCAGGCCGAGGCGGGTGTTGGCGTCGTACTTCATGTCCAGGTAGGACTTGTTCGCCGGGGACATGATCACTTTGTTGCCGCGGGCGGCGGCCTCGGCGAGGTCGGCGTTGGTCGTGCCGGTGCCCCAGTACTGGGCGACGACGTCGGTCGGTGGGTCGACCTGGGCGACCTCGTTCCAGCCGGAGGCGCGCTTGCCGTACTTGGCGACCAGGGGGAGGACCCGCTGCATGAAGGTGCGGTATTCCTCGTCGGTGGTGGCGTGCGCCTCGTCGCCGCCGATGTGCAGGAACGGCCCGGGGGTGATGGCGGCGAGTTCGCGGATGACGTCCTCGACGAACCGGTAGGTCAGTTCGTCGCCGATGCACAGGGAGCTGTAGCCGACCGCCGTGTCGGTACGCGGGGCCGGTGCGACGCCGTCGCAGTTGAGTTCGGGGTACGTGGACTGGGCGGCGTTGGTGTGTCCGGGCATGTCGATCTCGGGAACGACGGTGATGTGGCGTGCGGCGGCGTACGCGACGACGGCCTTGTAGTCGGCCTTGGTGAGGAAGCCGGGGCCGACGCCGTCGACTCCGGTGCCGGGTCCGCCGCCGACGGTGGTGAGCCGGGGCCAGGAGTCGATCTGGATCCGCCAGCCCTGGTCGTCGGTCAGGTGCAGGTGCAGGTAGTTGATTTTGTACTGGCTGAGCAGGTCCACGTACGCGTTGATCTCGTCGACGGTGTGGAAGTGCCGGGCCACGTCGAGCATGGCCCCGCGGTAGGCGAAGCGCGGGTAGTCCACGATGCGTCCGCCGGGCACGGTCCAGGTGACCCGCTGCCGGTCGGGCGCTTCGATCCGCGCGGGCAGCAGTTGGCGCAGCGTCTGGGTGCCGGCGAACAGGCCGGCCGGGGTGTTGGCGCGGATCGTCACGCCGCGGCGGGTGACGTCGAGTTGGTAGCCCTCCTGGCCGATGCGCGCGTCGGCTCCCCCGATGACCAGGGCGATCTCGGGCAGGGGTGTCGAGTGCACGGGCAGCACGGGCAGCGGGTAGCCGGTTGCGGGGCGCAGGGTCTGGGCGAGTTGCCGCCCGACCTGCCAGGCGGCGGCGGAGCCGGGTGCGGTGCGGATGACGGTCAGCGGGCTGATCGTGAAGGTGCCCCGGGTGTCGGGGCGGGTTTCGACGGGTGCGGGCACCACGTCGCCCAGCTCGCGGGCCGGGGTGGTCGGGGCGGCGGCGGCCGGGGCTCCCGGAAGGATGAACGGCAGTCCGAGGGCGGCTATGACCAGCAGCCGCGTCAGGGTGTGTCGGCGACGCACGGATACCTCCAGGGCTTCGTCATGATCGGTGGTCATCGATCCGATCAGCACGCTACCCGGGTCGCCGATGGACTGTAAACCTTCCTTATCGTTGAGGCGCTGCCGGCGATCCCCTCCGAGGTCCTGTCGTCGTCCTCACCCGGGTGGTGGGCCGGCGGGAATTCCCGCGTGGTCCGGGAGGTTGCCCGGTTGGAAGATCAGGACCATTCGATCGGATGGAAGTGCCATGCACGTGCGCTCAGACGCGGTAGTGCTGTTCGGCGTCACGGGAGACCTCGTCTCGAAGAAGCTCTTTCCGGCGCTGTACGAGTTGACCAGGCGCAACCGCCTCGACGTCCCGGTGATCGGCGTGGCCCGCTCCCCCTGGGATGACCAGCAACTGGTGACCACCGCCCGCAAGTCCGTGGCCGAGGCGACCGACGAGATCGACGACGACAGCTTCGACGCGCTGGCGCGCAACCTCTCGATGATCTCCGGCGACTACGCCGACCCCACCACGTACCAGCGGCTGGCCGAGCGCCTGCGCGACGCCGAGCGTCCGATCTTCTACCTGGCGATCCCACCGGCGGTGTTCGGCTCCGTCGTCGAGGGCCTGGCGGCGGTCGGTCTGGCCGCCCGGGGCCGGGTGATCGTGGAGAAGCCGTTCGGACGTGACCTGGAGTCCTCGCACGAGTTGGACCGCACGCTGCGCGCGGCCTTCGACCCGGAGCGGGTGTTCCGCATCGACCACTACCTCGGTAAGGAAGCCGTCGAGGGCCTGTACGCCTTCCGGTTCGCCAACCGGCTGTTCGAGCCGCTGTGGAACAACGAGCACATCGACAACATCCAGGTCACCCTCGCCGAGGGTTTCGGCACCCAGGGACGCGCGGGTTTCTACGACACGGTGGGCGCCACCCGTGACGTGCTGCAGAACCACATCCTGCAGGTCGTCGCGCTGATCGCGATGGAGGCGCCGGTCGCCGACGACACCGACGCGTTCCGCGAGGCGGAGGCCGCGGTGCTGCGGCAGATCGAGGCGCTGTCGCCGGAGTCCACCGTGCGGGGGCAGTACGCCGGCTACCGGGACGAGCCGGGCGTGCGGCCGGACTCGAACACGGAGACGTTCGTCGCCACCCGGTTGACGGTCAACTCCCCCCGCTGGGCCGGAGTGCCCTTCTACCTGCGGACCGGCAAGTCCCTGCCGGGCACGGCGACCGAGGTCGTGGTCGAGTTCAAGCAGCCGCAGCGCTCGCTCATCCGGGCCGAGGGCGGCGCCGAGGCGCCGGCGAACCTGCTGCGGTTCCGGCTGGGTCGCGGCGACGGCATCACCATGTCGATCCAGGCGAAGAGCCCGGGCGCCGAGGTGGCCAGCCGTCCGGTGGACCTGTCCGTGGACTTCGGCGCGGCCCTGGGCCGGCGGCAGGAGGCGTACGAGCGGCTGCTCGACGACGCGATGGACGGGCAGCACCTGCGGTTCGCCCGCGCGGAGACGATCCAGCAGGAGTGGCGCATCGTCGAGCCGATCCTGGATCTGCCGGCCGCGGTGCAGACGTACGACAAGGGCACCTGGGGTCCGGCGGACGCCGACACCCTCGCCGGCGGCTGGCACACCCCTCACCTGCGGTAGTGGCGCTGCTCACGGCGCCAGCGGGCCGGGCGCTGTGGCAGGCTTTCGCGAATGTCGACAGAGCATCAGGACGTGCGCGCACTCGCCGAGCTGGCGGAGGCCGAGTTCATGTTCCGGTACGAGACCGAAGCGCCGGCCGACGTGCGGGATGCGCTCGGCGTGGCGGCCACCCGGATGGGCGGCGGGGTGGTGCTCTCGATGCGGCACGACCCCACCAACTACTGGAGCAAGGCACTCGGGTTCGGCTTCGACGAGCCGGTCGGCGGCGAGCTGATCGGCCAGGTCTGCGACTTCTACCGCGCTGAGCGGACCCCCGCCGCTGTCATCCAGATCGCCCCGGACCGGTTGCCGGCGGACTGGGACGCGATCTGCGCGCGGGAGAACATCACCGCCGGCAGCACCTGGGTGAAGCTCGCCGCCGAGATCGACGCACTCCGACCCGGCCGCACCGACCTGCGGGTCGGTCCGGTCACCGCCGATCTCGTGGACCAGTGGGCCTCGGTGGTGCTGCGCTGTTTCGGTATGCCCGAGGAGCACCTCGGCCCGATGATCGCGGCCGCCGTGCGCGACCCGCGCTTCCACCCGTACGCCGCCTGGGACGGCGACGAGATGGTCGCCGCCGCCAACCTGTTCGTCCATGGTGCGGTGGCCTCGCTCAACACCGGCGCGACCCTGCCGACGCACCGGGGTCGGGGGGCGCAGTCGGCGCTGTTGGCGGCCCGGGCGGCTGCCGCGACGGCGGCCGGCTGCCGGTGGGTCACCGCCGAGACGGGCCGGCCCCAGCCCGGCACGTCCAACCCGTCGCTGAACAACCTGCTCCGGCTGGGCCTCACCCCGCTGTACGAGCGGCAGAACTGGGTCTGGCGGGCGGACCCGGCCAGCTAGGACGAAGGGCCCCGACCGCGACAGGGCCGGGCATCGAGGCGGTCAGTGCGCGGTGCGGCTCTGCGGACGGAGGCCGCGGACGCCGGCGACGGCGAACTCCACACCCAGCTCGTAGTAGCTGTCCCGGTCGGCGCAGAGGGTGAGCGCGTCGGCGGCGGCGAGGACGTGCGGGTACCGCTTGGGAGCCAGCGAGTGCAGCGCCGCACGCTTGGCGCGGATGGCGTCGTCGCGGGTGTCCGGGTCGGTGCTCTCGGCGGCGCCGGGCTCGGTGGCCACGAGGGTCACCAGGGAGCAGAGGGCCTGGCTGCCGACCTCGGTGGCCTGGTCGGGCGGAAAGCCCGCCTCGGCGAGCAGGGCGAGGGTGCGCTCGACCAGCATCAGCCCAGGCTCGGAGAGCAGGACGCGGGTCGGGATCAGCCCGGCGACGGCGGGGTGCGGGCGGACCGCGGCCAGGCAGGCGGCCAGGAGGGCGCGCAACTGCCGGTCCCAGGGGTCGTCGCTGGGTTCGGGCAGGTGGACGTCGGCGAGCACGCGTTCGGCGAGGGCGGCGAGCAGGTCGTCCTTGTCCCGGAAGTACCGGTAGAGCGCCATCGGCGTGACGCCGTGCTCCTGGGCCAGCCTGCGGATGGTGATCGCGCCGAGGCCTTCGGCGTCGGCGATGCGCAGCGCGCTGGTGACGATCTTGTCGGGGTCGAGCCGCGCTGGCGTTCCGGTGTCCTTGCTCATACTGCCCACCCACCCAGTCTACAGCGTAGACCCGCAGGTATACGTTGTAGATGTACGGCGTATACCGCGCCGTGCGTGACGCCCTTCCCCTGATGAGGTAGGCATGCGACGTAGTCCCTGGGCAACCCTGGCGGTGCTGTCGGTGGCGCAGTTCATCGTCATCCTCGACGTGACGATCGTGAACGTGGCACTGCCCGACATCCAGACCGACCTGAGCTTCACCGCTGACAACCTGCAATGGGTCATCAGCGCGTACACCCTGCTCTTCGGTGGTTTCCTGCTGCTCGGCGGACGCGCCGCCGACCTGCTCGGCGCCCGCCGGATCTTCCTCGCCGGGCTGGTCCTGTTCGGGGCGATGTCCCTGCTCGCCGGCCTGGCCACCTCGCCCGGCCTGCTGATCGCCGCACGCGCCGTGCAGGGCCTCGGCGGCGCTCTGCTGTCCCCCGCCGCATTGGCCATCCTCACCGTCACGTTCCAGCACGGGCGGGAGCGGAACATGGCCATGGGCATCTGGGGTGCCCTCGCCGGTCTCGGCGGAACCCTGGGCGTGGTCGCCGGCGGCCTGCTCGTCGACGCCCTGAGCTGGCGGTGGGTGTTCTTCGTCAACGTGCCCATCGTCATCGCGCTCGTGGCGATCGTCCCGACCTTCGTCGCGGCCGTCCGGCACACCCAGCCCGGACCCCGGACCTTCGACGCGCTCGGCGCCGCCCTCGGCACCGCCGGCCTGCTCGCGGTCGTCTTCGGCGTGGTACGCGCCGAGTCCGCCGGCTGGGCCTCGGCGCAGGTCCTCGCCGCCCTCATCGGCGGGGTGGCACTGCTGGTCGTCTTCATCGCCGTCGAGGCGCGCTCCGCCGCGCCGCTGGTGCCGCTGCGCCTGTTCGGCTCCCGGGCGCTGAGCGTCTCCAGCGGCGCGCTGGCCCTCAACGGCGCTGCGTTCCTGTCGATGTTCTTCCTCACCGCGCTCTACCTGCAGCAGGTCCGCGGAGCATCCGCGCTGACCGCCGGCCTGCAGTTCCTGCCCATGGGCGCCACCGCGATCCTCGGCGCCGCGCTCGCCACCCAACTGGTGCACCGGCTCGGCACCCGAACCCTGCAACTCATCGGCGCCCTGCTCAGCGTCCTCGGTCTGCTGCTGCTCGCCGGCGCCGGCGCCACCGGCTCCTACGCCACCGAACTGCTGCCCGGCCTGCTCCTGTTCGGCCTGGGCATCACCACCCTCGGCGTACCCGCGCAGATCTCCGCCGTCTCCGACGTCGAGCACCACGAGGCCGGCGCCGCCTCCGGCGTCGTGACCGCCGTCTACCAGGTCGGCGGCGCGCTGGGCCTGGCCGTCGTCACCACCCTGTCCATCACCCACGTCACCGACGCGCTCGGCCGGGGTGTCGGACAGCAGCAGGCACTGGTCGACGGGTTCCACCGTGGCCTGCTGGTCGCCGCCGCGTTCGCGATCGCCAACCTGATCATCTCCGTCGCCACCCCGCAGCTCCGGCCCGACGCCGCACAGGTCGCCGAGGCCAGCGTCGCGGCCTGACGCCGGCGAGAAGGGCCCGGACCTCGTCGATGGTCCGGGCCACCTCGTTGTCCGGCCAGTACGGCAGCCGCCGTTCGGGATCATGGCTGAGGCTCGACGCCGAGCCGTCGTGCGTAGGGGGCCCGGGTTTGGTGTCCTGACCCGTCACCTGTTGACACGGTCAGTCGGGTGATCGGTGGTCAGCCTGGTGGAGGGGCAGGTGTCGTCGGGAGGTGGTGGAACAGGTCACGTGCCGCTCGGCCACTGTCTTTGATCAACTGCGGTAGGTACTCGGCAATCTCTTCGGGCTGCCGGCCTGCGATGTGCCGGTTCCAGCGGTCCGTGAGCTGCTGTAGCTGTTCCGGGACTTCGCGGCCCTTGAGCAGGGTGACCCACAGGCGCGACATCTGGTCCGAGAGCTGGTCGAAGGTTGACCGCAACCAGCGGTTCGCGCTCGCGATGGCCAGGACCTGGAAGACACGCATCGACAGCTCAGAGAAGCGCAGGACCGCCTCCAGCTGATGCTCACCGTCGGTCTCGGGCGGGGACCACGCGGCCAGCAGTCGGGCCAGCTCCTGCGCCTCGACGTCGGAGAGGCGCTCCAGGCCCAGACGGACAAGCTCGGGGCCGATGAGATCCCACGCCTCGACCAGCTCCGACACTTCCTGAGCGCCGAGAGGGCTCACGACGTAACCGGCCCGGGGCAGCGTGATGATCAACCCGTCGCGGTCCAGGCGAGCGAGCGCCCGACGAATCGGCGTCAGCCCGTACGGAGTCGAGCGGGCCAGTCCCCGCTCGGTGAGCGACGACCCCGGCGGGAGCTCACAGGTCACGATCCGGGTACGCAGAGCCGCGTAGGCCTGCTGCGTCAGCGAAGCCTCCCCCGTCGCACCCTGGTCGGTCACAAGAGGAAACCCTAGCCCCGCCCGCCACCCCGATCACAGGCGACGTCGCGCGCTCTGCGCGACCGGACTTGACCAACCCAGCCACGACAGGCATGCTCGGCGCTGAAATTTCAGCGAGGTCAGAAGCGGACTGCGGTCGAACAGAGGGGGATCCCAACAGGATGAAGGCATTCGTGCTCGCGTTCGGGACGCGTGGCGACGTACAGCCGTTCGTCGCCCTGGGACGCGCGCTGTCCGACGCCGGCCACGAGGTACTGGTGGCCGGGCCGGCGTGTTACGAGTCGCTCGCCGCTGCCGCCGGCGTTCCGTTCACGCCCGTCGACGACCGGTGGAACCGGCTCACCGACGAGCCCCACATCCAAGAGGCACTCGCGACGAACTACCGCGGGCTGAAGGCGAAACGGACAGCCATCGAGGTGGTGCACCGGACCCGGCAGTACATCGCCGCCGTGCTCGACGACATCACCGCAGCCGTTCCCGCCCGAACCGACGTCGTCGTGCACCACACCATGCTCCCCGGCCAGCACCTCGCCGAGGCCCTCGGCGTCCCCTCGGTCCCGGTGGCACTGCAGCCGAACTGGGTTCCGACCGACGCCTTTCCGTGCCCGATGTGGGCCCCGCCGTGGCTGCCCAGATCCTTCAACCGTCTGAGCTACCGACCGGCCGCGCTCGCACCTCGGACGCTCCTCGGAGCGGTAGGAAAGCACTGGCGTGCACGACTCGGGCTGAGGTCTCGGCGTGGATCCGGTGACCCGTTCCGCCGCCCCGACGGAGGCCCCGCCTTCGTGCTGCAGGCGTTCAGTCGCCACGTCCTGCCGCAGCCGACCGAGTGGCCCGGATACGCGCCCGTCACGGGATACTGGACCCTCGCCAGCGAGGACAAGGGCCCGTCGCCCGCCCTGGCCAGGTTCCTCGACAGCGGAGCACCGCCGATCTACGTCGGCTTCGGCAGCATGCGAGGCCAGAACCCCGAGGCGATCGGCGAGATGGTCCGACAGACAGTCCATGCAACCGGACTGCGAGCCGTTGTCGCAACCGGCGCCGGCGGGATCGCCGTGGCAGGCGCGAACACCGACTCCGTCCACGTCGTCGACGAAGCTCCGCACGACTGGCTCTTCCCCCGCACCGCAGCGGTCATCCACCACGGCGGAGCAGGAACAACAGCAGGCGCGCTGCTCGCCGGACGTCCACAGGTGATCTGCCCCTTCACCGGTGACCAGCCGTTCTGGTCCGAGCGAATGCAATCAATCGGCGTTGCCCCGGACCCCATCCCACAGCGGCACATCACCGCCGAACGCCTCATCGAGGCGGTCGAAGCGACGAGATCCGACACCACGATGCCCCGCAGGGCAGCCGACATCGGAGAGCTGGTGCGCTCCGAAGGCGGAACACATCGGGCGGTCGACCTTCTACTCGAGCTGACGGCCCGGTCTCGACGGCGCTGAGTGACCGCTCAGCTCACCGGAGCGACCGTCCGGCGACGGTGAGGTTTGCCGCAGGCGTGCGGTGTGGAGAAGTGGTGGAGACGTTTCTCGCCCGCTTCGGAGAGGAAGCACACCATGCTTTCCGCGCTCGATCGTCGGCACACCGTCGCGCCGCCCGGCTACAGCCGGTGGTTGATTCCTCCTGCGGCGTTGGCCATCCACCTGTGTATCGGCCAGGTCTACGCGACCAGCGTCTACAAGAACTCGCTGATCGCCCACTTCGACACCAGTCAGACCGCCATCGGGGTGATCTTCAGCATCGCGATCGTGATGCTGGGGCTGTCCGCCGCGGTCGCCGGGACCTGGGTGGAGGCGAACGGCCCGCGTAAGGCGATGTTCGTGTCGGCCTGCTTCTGGGCGGCGGGTTTCCTGGTGGGTTCGCTGGGCATCGCCACGAAGCAGTTGTGGCTGCTCTACCTGGGGTACGGGTTGCTCGGCGGCATCGGTCTGGGGATCGGCTACATCTCCCCGGTCTCCACGTTGATCAAGTGGTTCCCCGACCGTCCGGGCCTGGCAACCGGGCTGGCGATCATGGGGTTCGGTGGCGGGGCGATGGTGGCCTCTCCCCTGTCGCGTCAGTTGCTGTCGTTCTTCGACCCCGGTTACGACCCGTCCAACGCGGGCTCGACGGCGTCGGGCAATGCTTTGGTGTGGTTGTTCGTGACGCTCGGCCTCGGCTACTTCGTCATCATGATGTTCGGGGTGGCGAACGTGCGGGTGCCGGCGCCGGACTGGCGTCCGGCTGGCTTCGACCCGGCGACGGTGGCCGCGAAGCCGTTGGTCACCACGGCGAACGTGTCGGCGGCGAACGCTCTGAAGACCCGGTCGTTCTGGCTGCTGTGGGTGGTGTTGTTCTGCAACGTGACGGCGGGCATCGGGATCCTGGAACAGGCCAGCCCGATGATCCAGGACTTCTTCCGCGACAACGGCACCTCGGCGGTGTCGGTGGCGGCGGCCGGCGGGTTCGTCGGGCTGCTGTCGCTGTTCAACATGGCCGGCCGCTTCGCGTGGTCGTCCACCTCCGACCTGATCGGCCGCAAGCCGATCTACCTGGTGTACCTGGGTGTGGGCATGGTGCTGTACGCGCTGCTGGCCCTCGTCGGGCAGACGGCCACGGCCCTGTTCGTGCTGCTGGCCTGCGTGATCCTGTCGTTCTACGGCGGCGGGTTCGCCACGGTGCCGGCGTACCTGCGGGACCTGTTCGGCACGTACCAGGTGGGCGCGATCCACGGCCGGCTGCTGACCGCCTGGTCGGCGGCGGGCATCGCCGGCCCGCTGATCGTCAACGGGTTCCTCGACGCCCAGGGCAAGCCGGGCACGTTGACGGCGGCGGCGTACCGGCCGGCGCTGTTCACGATGGTCGGTGTGCTGGCGGTGGGCTTCGTGGCGAACCTGCTGATCAAGGCGGTGCCGGAGCGGTACCACGAGCCGGCGACCGGTGGAGACGGCAACGATGGCACGACGCCGGTGGCGGCGGAGAGGAGTGGCACGCGATGAGCGACGACGGTCGGCAGGGGCAGCAGGCCCGGCTGTGGATCTCCTGGCTGGTGGTGGGGGCACTGCTCGGCTACGGGGTGATCCAGACGGTGATCACGGCAGCGAAGTTGTTCACGCACTGACCCTCCGGGGTGGGTGTCGCACACACGCGGCACCCACCCGAGGGTGGGGTCAGAGGCCGCCGGACACGCGCAGGACGGTGCCGGTGGCGTACGACGCGTCCGAGCCGAGCAGCCAGGCGATGGCGGCCGCGATCTCGTCGGGTTCCCCGGCGCGGCCCAGGGGGATGCGCCCGACGGCGGTGTCGGCGCGGTCGGGTACGCCGGAGTCCGCGTGGATGTCGGTGCGCACGATGCCGGGGGCGACGCCGTTGACGCGGATGCCCTGCGGCGCGAGTTCCTTGGACAGGCCGACGGTGAGGGTGTCGGTGGCGGCCTTGACCGCGGCGTAGTGCACGTACTCCCCGGGGCTGCCCAGGGTGGCGGCGGCGGAGGACACGTTGACGATGGCGCCGCCGCCGGTCATCCGGCGGGCGGCCTGCTGGGCGCACAGGACGTACCCGATGAGGTTGACGTCGACGACCCGGCGCAGGTCGTCGACGCGCAGCTCGGTGAAGGGCCCGATGGGGCTGGTGACGCCGGCGTTGTTGACCAGACCGGTGAGTGGGCCGAGCTGCGCGGCGGCCTCGAACAGGTCGTCGACCTGCTCGGGGTCGGTGGTGTCGGCGCACACCGCGACGGCCTGTGCGCCGGCGGCGTGCAGGTCGGCCAGGACGGCGCTGGCGGCGGCGTGGTCGCGGCGGTAGCACAGGGCGACGTGGTGGCCGGCCGCGGCGAGACGGCGGGCGGTGGCCGCCCCGATGCCGCGGCCGCCGCCGGTGATGACGGTGACGGGTGCCATGGTGCCTCCCGCTGTCTGTTGTCTGGGGCCGCGTACCGGTCGCGCCGACGCTACCGTGACCGGCGCGGGTCGGTCGTCGAGAGGAGAGTCACATGGAGCGGGCGTTGGTGCTCGGTGGCGGCGGGGTGACGGGCGTGGCCTGGGAGCTGGGGCTGCTGGCGGGGCTGGCCGAGCGGGGCGTCGCGGTGTCCGACGCCGATCTGGTGGTGGGCACGTCGGCCGGCTCGGTGGTCGGCGCGCAGGTGTGCTCGGGGATGCCGCTGGAGCAGTTGTACGAGGCGCAGCTCGCGCCGCCGTCGGGTGAGCTGGCGGCACGGCTGGGGTTCGCGGCGTTGGCGCGGCTGGTGTGGGCCGGTGGTCGTACCCGTGACGCGGTGCGGTCCCGGGCGCGCATCGGGGCGATGGCGCTGGCGGCGCGTACCCCGTCGGAGGAGTCGCGGCGGACGGTGATCGAGGCGCGCCTGCCGGGCCGGGAGTGGCCCGCCCAGCGGCTGCTGGTGACCGCGGTGGACGCGGCCTCGGGTGAGTTCGTGGTGTTCGACGCCGACAGCGGGGTGTCCCTCGTGGACGCGGTGGGTGCCAGTTGCGCGGTGCCCGGGGTGTGGCCGCCGGTGACGATCGGCGAGCGACGCTACGTCGACGGCGGGATGCGCTCGACGGTGAACGCGGACCTGGCGGCGGACGCCCGGCGGGTGCTGGTGGTCGCGCCGACGTCGGCGGCGTTCGGGCCGATGCCACGACTGTCGGCGCAGGTGGCCGGCCTGCGCGACGCCGGAGCACGGGTCGCGGTCGTGACACCGGACGAGGCGGCCCGCAAGGCGATCGGCCGCAACGTGCTGGATCCGGCGCGACGGGCCGGATCGGTGCGGGCGGGCCGGGCGCAGGCCGCCGTGGTGGCCGACGAGGTGGCGGCGCTCTGGGCGTGATCGCTTACGCTCACCGCCTGTCTGCTCGGACAACGGAGGTGCGCGGTGGCGGGTGTGGGTGTCGGCGACGTGGTCGAGGACTTCGAGCTGCCCGACGAGACGGGCACGCCACGGCGGCTGTCGGAGTTCCTGGCGGCGGGGCCGGTGGTGCTGTTCTTCTACCCGGCGGCCATGACCCGTGGCTGCACGGCCGAGAGCTGCCACTTCCGCGACCTGGCGGCGGAGTTCGCGGCCGTGGGCGCGTCCCGCGTGGGCATCAGCCGGGACAGCGTGCAGAAGCAGGCGGAGTTCTCCCGGCTGCACGGCTTCGACTATCCGCTGCTGTCGGACCCGGACGGCGCGGTCGCCCAGCGGTTCGGGGTGCGGCGACGGCTGCCGTTGGGACCGCTGAGCATGAAGCGGATGACGTTCGTCATCGGCGCCGACCGGCGGGTGGTCGAGGTGATCCACAGCGAGGTCAGCATGAACGACCACGCCGACCGGGCGCTGCGGGCGCTGGGCGGCTGAGCGGCGCACCCCGTGCGGCGCGTGTCGCAGCCGGCTGGTATCACTACAGCAATCAAACAGGTGTACGGAAGAGGGTTCTGATGAATGCCGGCCAGGGTTTGTCCACTGACGAGGTGCAGAGCCTGCGGGAGGCGTTGGCGGCCGGGCGTAAGCCACGGGTGGTGTTCACCGCCTCGGCGGGGCAGATCGCCGGTCAGGTGGGTCAGGTGGTCGAGCTGACCGATCCCGAGGTGTCCGACGAGTTCGTGGTGGTGCGCTTCGGTCGCGACGAGTTGCCGTTCTCCCCCGCGGATCTGGCGGTGGCGCCCAAGGGCGCCGGTCGTCGGGTGGTGGACCCGAAGCCGGAGCCGCCGGTGCAGGAGCCGCCCGCGGTGGCGGAGCCCGAGTTCGTGTTGGACACGCCGCGGGTGCCGACGCCGCGGCGGGAGGAGCCGAGGGTGGAGCACGTGGACCAGCAGGTGGAGAAGGCGCCGGCGCGGCGGGTGGCCAAGGCCGCGAAGCCGAAGAGCCCCGCGGGCCTGACGGTGACGCTGGCGTACGCCGACGGCGAGTGGACGGTCGCCGCGCAGCAGGGCAGCAAGGCGCTTGCCAAGCCGTACGTGGTGAAGCCGGCGGAGGCGTTGAAGATGGTGGCGCTGGTCGACGTGCCGGGCGTGCAGGAGGCGGTGGAGCAGATCCTCGGCACCGAGCGGGCCGAGGCGGAGCAGCAGGCGGAGAAGCTGCGCGCGGAGCTGGCCGAGATCGAGGCCCGGCTGGCGGAGCTGCGCGAGGCACGCTGACCGTCCCGGCCCCTCGGTACGGGGTCAGCGGCGGGTGTGGTGTTCCAGCAGCCGGGTGAGCAGCCGGGTCAGTTGGTCGCGTTCGTCGGCGGACAACGGAGCGAGCAGGTCCTGCTGCACCCGCTCCACGGTCTGCCCCATCCGGCGGGCCTCGTCGGCGCCGGCGTCGGTGAGGCTGATGACGTTGCGGCGACGGTCGGCCGGGTCGGGGGCGCGTACCACCAATCCCCGGCCGGCCAGGTCGTTGACGGCCGCCACGACGTCGCTGCGGTCGATGCCGCAGCGCCGGCCGAGGTCGGCCTGGCTGGCCGGGCCGTCCTCGGCCAGTGCGGTGAGCAGGCGGTAGTGGTAGCCGCGCAGGTGGTGCGCGGCGAAGCCCTCGCTGATCAGGCGGGCGGCGTGGCTGGCGGTCTGGTTGAGCAGCCAACTGGGTGTGGTGCGCAGCCCGGCGGGTGACTGCGGGCCGGTGGATTCCATGCGCGGCAGCCTATCAGGATTCGTTGGCACGACCCACGACTTGTGTTACGTTGGCAGCACCAACGTTGGTCCTGCCAACATCTCTTGCGGAGGCATCATGTCCACTCCACCGATCCTCAACGGCCAGGTCATCGGCCAGGCCCACTACGCCACCCGGGCCCTGCTCGAACGAGCCGTCGCCCCACTCGGGCTCACCTTCGCCCAGGTGCTCGCGCTCAACGCGCTCGCCGACGGCCCCGTCGACCGGGCATGGCTCGTGCACCGGATCACCAGCACCCTCAAGGTCGACGAGCCGACCGTGCACACGGTGATCGGTCAGCTCGTCGCCGCCGATCTCGTCCACGTCGGCGACGGCGAGCCGCAGGTGTCCCTCACCGAGACCGGCCGCGTCACGCAGAGCAGCATCGGTGCCGCCGTCGCGGGCATCGCCGCCCGGCTGTACGCGGACATCCCGACCGACGAGATGAGCACGGCCGCACGGGTGCTCAGGCTGGTCACCGCCCGCGCGAACACCGAACTGGCGGCGAGCACGACCTGATCAGAAGTAGTCGAGCAGCTGCACCGGCCCGCCGACGGCCAGCAGGTCGAGGGCGGCCGGGTCGGTGCCGGCGGCGTGCCGCAGCAGCCCCGCCTGGGCGACCGAGCGGGCGTGGGCGGCACCGGCGTACAGCAGGGCGAAACCGCGGACGCTCAACCGCAGGTCGGCCTCGCCGCCGATCCGGGCGAGTTCGGCGGCGCCGTCGGCGACGGTCAACCGCCAGGTGCCGGTGTTCCACTGCGCGAGCTCGTCGATGAGGGCGAAGTCGACGGTGCCCCGGGCGTGAGCGGGCCAGCCGCGCATGGCGACCGCCCGGGCCACGTCCACCGGCCGGTGCATCCACAGGTCCCGTTCGTGCTCGCGGGCCGACGCCAGCGGCAGGTGGACGCTGACGGCGTCGCCGTCGAGCGGGCACAGCCGCAGGGTCGGTGCGACGCTGGCCCAACTGGCGAGCACACCGACGAGTTCACGGGCGGCCTCGGCGGTGCTGGCCAGGGCCTCGTCGACGGTGAGCACGGAGTCGGCGCCGTAGCCACGGCCCCGCTGCCAACTGGCGTAGCCGACGAGGTCCCCGTCGTCCTCGACCAGGGTCAGCCCGTCGCCGGGCAGGCCGCCGTCGGCGGCGTAGAAGTCGAACAGCTCACCCCGGCGGGTGAGCGGGCCGTTGCGGTGTCGGGTGACCCGCTCGTACAGGGCGGCGACGGCCGGCAGGTCGGCGGGCGTGCCGGCGCGGACGGTCAACCGGGGGTCCGGCCGGTGCCGGGGCAACGCCACGGTCGGCAGGTCGACGGTGCGCAGCACGCCGGTGCCCTCCCAGCCGCACGCGCGGTAGGGCGCGACGACGGTCGGGTACAGCGCACTCAGCGCCGCACCCCGTTCGTGGGCGCCGCGCAGCAGCGCGGTGAGCATGGCCCGGGCCACGCCGCGGCCCCGCGCCTCGGGGGCGACCGCCACGCCGGCGACGTCGGCGGCGGGCACCACCCGCCCCGACCACCACTGGTCGTGGTGCAGGTCGACGGCCTTGCCGACGAGCCGGCCAGCATCGTCGAACGCGCCGTAGCGGGTCAGGCCGGGCACCGGCCTGGTGACGTGCGGCGGTCGCTGCGGGTCGGATCCGAAGGCGAACCGGCCCAGCTCCCAGGCGGCGTCGAGGTCGTCGGCGGTGAGTTCGCGGACGTGTACGGCGGTCGGCATCGGCACACCCTAGCGAGGCGGGTCCGCACCGACAGCCGATTTACGCCGGCATGATCGACACGGCCGCGATCTTGCAGTTGCTGCCGCCGCATCGAGGGCATTCCACCCATCTCGGCGACCGGAACTGCAAGATCGCGGGCGCGCCCACCCCGCACCCCGGCGGTCAGTGCTGCGGGATGTTGGCCACGCCGATGCGCTTGCGGAACACCCAGTAGGTCCAGCCCTGGTAGGCCAGCACGACCGGGGTGAAGATCACCGCCACCCACGTCATGATCTTCAGGGTGTAGGGGGTGGAGGCGGCGTTGGTCGCCGTCAGGGTGCCCGCCGCGTCCAGCGTGGACGGCAGCACGTTCGGGAACAACGCCGCGAACAGCGTCGCCACCGCCAGGCCGATCGCCACGGCCGTGCCGGTGAACGCCCAGCCCTCCCGGCGTACCCGGGCGGCGGCCAGGCCACCGAGCAGAGCGAGGGCCGCGCCGACGGCGAGCACGACGGCGGCCGCGCTGGAACGGATGCTCAACGTCCAGGTCAGGAACGCCACCGCGAGCACGGCCGCGCCGACGCCCAGGCGCACCGCGAGGGCGCCGGCCCGCTCGCGGATGTCACCGCTGGTCTTCAGGGCGAGGAACACCGCGCCGTGGGTGAGGAACAGCGCGAGGGTGGTCGCGCCGCCGAGCAGGGCGTACGGGTTGAGCAGGTCGACCAGGCCGCCGACGTACTCGTGGTCGGCGTCCAGCGGTACCCCGCGCAGGATGTTGGCGAACGCGACACCCCACAGGATCGCCGGCAGCAGCGAGCCGACCACGATCGCCGCGTCCCAGCGACGCTTCCAGGACACCTCGGGGCGCTTGTGCCGGTACTCGAAGGCCACCCCGCGGGCGATCAGGGCCAGCAGGATCAGCAGCAGCGGCAGGTAGAAGCCGGAGAACAGGGTCGCGTACCACTCGGGGAAGGCGGCGAACATGGCGCCACCGGCGGTGATCAGCCACACCTCGTTGCCGTCCCAGACCGGGCCGATGGTGTTGATCAGGACGCGGCGTTCGCGGTCGTCACGGCCGAGCACCGGCAGAAGCATGCCGACGCCGAAGTCGAAGCCCTCCAGGATGAAGTAGCCGGTGAACAGCACGGCGACGAGGAGAAACCAGATGGTGGTCAGTTCCACGATGGGCTCCGGGATCAGTAGGCGAAGGCGAGCGGACGCTCGGCGTCGTCGGTGGTGTCGTCGATGGGGGGCTGTTCGCTGACGTCGGGCACGCCGGCACGGGCGTAGCGCAGCAGCAGCTTGACCTCGATCACGGCGAGCGTGGCGTAGATCAGCGTGAAGGCGGTGAACGAGGTCAGGACCTCGGCCAGCGATACGCTGCGGGACACGCCGTTGCGGGTGAGCATCTCGCCGAAGACGATCCACGGCTGGCGGCCCATCTCGGTGAAGATCCAGCCGAAGGAGTTGGCCAGCAGCGGCAGCACCGGCATGGCCAGCCCGGCGCGCAGCAGCCATTTGCTGCTCGGGGTACGGCCCTTGCGCTGGCTCCACAGCACCAGCAGGGCGATCGCGCCGGCGGCCATCCCGAAGGCGATCATGAAGCGGAAGCTCCAGTAGGTCACCGGGATGATCGGGGTGTAGCTGCCCGCGCCGTACTGGCTGGCGTACTGGGCCTGGAGGTCGTTGATGCCGTGCACGGTGCCGTTCGGGTCGCCGGTGCCCAGGTACGACAGCAGGTACGGGATCTTGATGGCGAACAGCTCGCGGCTGCCGTCGAGGCTGCCGACGGTGAGCACGGAGAACGAGGCGGGGCTCTCGGTGGTGTAGAGGCCCTCGGCGGCGGCCATCTTCATTGGCTGCACGTCGGTCATGATCTTGCCCTGGATGTCGCCGGTGAACAGCACGGCGGCGGAGGCGACCAGGACCACCCAGGAGCCGAACTTCGTGGCGAAGCGGTAGGCGCCGGTGTCGGCGGAGTCGCGGTTGCGGATCAGGTGCCACAGGCCGACGGCCACGACCAGCGACCCGGCGACGAGGAAGGACCCGGCCAGGGTGTGCGGGAAGGTGACCAGGGCGACCTTGTTGGTCAGCACCGCCGGGAAGTCGGTCAGCTCGGCCCGGCCGGTGTCGGCGTTGATGCGGTAACCGACCGGGTTCTGCATGAACGAGTTCGCGGCGAGGATGAAGTAGGCGCTGAGGTTGGTGCCGATCGCGGCGGCCCAGATGCTGGCCAGGTGCGCGCGCTTGGGCAGCCGGTCCCAGCCGAAGATCCACAGGCCGATGAAGGTGGATTCGAGGAAGAACGCGACCAGCGCCTCGATGGCGAGGGGGGCGCCGAAGATGTCGCCGACGAAGCGGGAGTAGTCGCTCCAGTTCATGCCGAACTGGAACTCCTGCACGATGCCCGTGACCACGCCCATCGCGAAGTTGATCAGGAACAACTTGCCGTAGAACTTGGTGAGCTTGAGGTAACGCTCGTTGCCGGTGCGGTGCCACATCGTCTGCAGGATGGCCACCAGCACGGACAGGCCGATGGTCAACGGCACGAAGAGAAAGTGGTAGACGGTGGTGACACCGAACTGCCAGCGGGCAACGTCCAACGCGTCCACCTGAAACCCCCAGCCATCCGTACTACGAGACGTAGTAAATACTACTGCTCGTCGTAGAGAGATGGGCAGGGCCGGCCGGCCCGATCCGGCCCGGGACCAATGACCCTGATCACCCCGGCCTCTCGGCAGGACAGCCGCCATGGGCAACCGGCCGACCCGCCCTCGCGACCCTGCCGCCGCGTGCGACGATGGCGCGCTGATGGACACCGCGCACTCCCCCTGGCAACCGCCGCTGATCTGGCGCGCCGCCCAACTGCTGGCCCGGGCCCTGGTCGGCCTGCTGGCCCGCCTCGAGGTCACCGGCGACGTCCCCGCGCACCTGCGTCGCGGGCCGCTGGTGCTGGCCGCCAACCACATCAGCCCGTTCGACCCGGTGGTGATGGTCGCCGCCTGCCGGACCCGCGGGGTGGCCCCCCGGGTCATGGCGACCGCCGGGCTGTTCCGCGCCCCGGTACTCGGCGCCCTCATGCGGCGAGCCGGGCACATCCGCGTCGACCGGGGCACGGCCGCGGTGCACCGGGCCCTCGACGACGCGGCCGCCGCCGTCGCGGGAGGGTCGGTGATCCTCATCTACCCCGAGGGGCGGATCGGCTTGGACCCCGGCATGTGGCCCGAACGCGGCAAGACCGGAGCTGCCCGGCTCGCCCTGACCTGCGCCGCACCGGTCATCCCGGTCGCCCAGTGGGGAGCCCACGAGGTGCTGCCCTATCGGGCGCCCCGAGGAATGCTGCGCGGCATCGCCCGCTCGCTGTGGCGCCGCCCGGTCATCAGGGTGCACTTCGGTGAGCCCGTCGACCTGGGCGAGGCGACCGCCGGCAGCCCCGGCGCCGCCCGCCGGGCCACCGACCGGATCATCGACGCGCTCACCGACACCCTCGCCCCGCTGCGCCCCGACGAACCCGACACGCCGCGGCACGTCGACCCGGGCCGACCGAGCGACCTCAGCCGCGTGCACCGCCGCCGGCCGGTGTGACCTGACGCATTAGACAACTTTCGAAAGTCTGTCTAAGCTGTCTAGCGTGAGCAACGTGGAGTTCAGCGACGACCCGAAGCGGGCCGGCGTCCTGGCGGCAGCGGTCGGGGTGTTCGGACGCTACGGATTCCAGAAGACGTCGATGGAGGCGGTCGCCAAGGCGGCCGGCATCTCCCGGCCGGGCCTGTACCTGATGTTCCCCAACAAGGAGCAGCTGTACCGGGCCACCATGCAGGGCGTCATGGAACGCGCCCAGCGGGCCATGGAGGAACGCTTCGCCGACGAGGCGCTGACCTTCGACGAGCGGATCGTGGCGGGCCTGGACGCGCTGATGGGTCCGTACATCGACACGCAGGTGGCACGCGACCTCAACGAGCTGCTGGAGAACAGCGGGCCCCAACTGGGCTCGATGTTCCACGACTACCAGGAGCGGGCCCGCACCACGCTGAGCGCCCACATCGGCGCTCTCGCGCCGCCCGGCCTGCTCGACGCCGAGCTGACCGCGGACGACCTGATGGACCTGCTCTTCTCCGCCGCGCTGACCTGGAAGTCGACCTCGGCCACCCGGGACGACTTCCGCGACCGGATCCGTCGGGCGCTGCGACTGATCCGCCGCGCCGCAGCCTGACCCGCCCCACCTCCCCATCGCAGAGTTCTGCACCCTAGGAGTTCCGAAATGTCGCGAATCGTCACCCCTTTCTCGGCCCAGTCGACCGCCGCCGAGGTGATCGCCGGCGTCGACCTCACCGGCCGTCGGGCGGTGGTCACCGGCGGCGCGTCCGGCATCGGCCTGGAGACCGCCCGCGCGCTGGCCAACGCCGGCGCCGACGTGACGGTGGCCGTCCGCGACACCGCCGCCGGCGAGCGCGCCGCCGCCGACATCACGGCCGGCGGAACGCCGGGCACCGTCCGGGTCGCCCGCCTCGACCTGGCCGACCGCGCCTCCATCGACGCCTTCGTCACCGGCTGGACGGGCCCGCTGCACATCCTGGTCAACAACGCCGGCGTCATGGCCCTGCCGGAGCTGACCAGGACCGCCGAGGGCTGGGAGAGGCAGTTCGCCATCAACCACCTCGGTCACGCCGAGCTGACCCTGGGGCTGCACGACGCGCTCGCCGCCGCCCACGGCGCCCGGATCGTCGTCGTCAGCTCCTCGGCGCACCAGCAGTCCCCGGTCGTCTTCGACGACATCCACTTCACCGCCCGGCCCTACGAGGCATGGTCGGCCTACGGCCAGTCGAAGACCGCGACGATCCTGTTCACCGTCGCCCTGGCCAACAGGTGGGCCGCCGACGGCATCACCGCCAACGCCCTGCACCCCGGCGGCATCATGACCAACCTGCAGCGACACCTCGACGACGCGCAACTGCGCTGGGTCGGCGCGGTGGACGAGCAGGGCAACCGCCTGGAGGTGCCGCCGGGCTGGAAGACCCCGCAGCAGGGCGCGGCCACCTCGGTCCTGCTGGCCGCCTCCCCCGAGGTCGACGGCGTCACCGGCCGCTACTTCGAGGACGCCAACGAAGCCCTGGTCATCGCCGAGCGCTCCGACGGCATGAGCGGCGTGCTGCCGTACGCCCTGGACGACAAGGACGCCGACCTCCTCTGGGAGGAGACGCTGCGGCTTTTGGGGCGCTGAGCACGGGGCCGACGAAAGTCGCCGGCAGGTCACCCGCGGTCCACCGGCGGCAGGCATACTGCGTCGCGTGCTGACCCGACCCGGCTACCTCGACGCGCCCGCGCCGCTGGCGTTCGCCCACCGCGGCGGCGCCGCCGACGGTGACGAGAACACCACCGAGGCGTTCGCCCGCGCCGTCGGGCTGGGCTACCGGTACGTGGAGACCGACGTGCACGCCACCGCCGACGGCGTGGCGGTGATCTTCCACGACCCGACGCTGGCACGGGTCACCGGCGAACCGGGGCGCATCGCCGACCTGCGCTGGGCCGACCTCGCCTCGGTACGGGTCGGCGGTGCCGCCGTCGTACCCCGGCTCGACGAGGTGCTGGGCGCGTGGCCGCAGGTCCGCTTCAACATCGATGTGAAGGCCGACGGCGGCGTCGAGCCCACGGTGGCCACCGTGACCCGGGCCGGCGCCGCCGACCGCGTCCTGCTCGCCTCGTTCAGCGACGCCCGACTGACCCGGCTGCGCGCCCTCACCGAAGGGCGGGTCGCCACCAGCCTCGGCATGCGCGGGGTTGCCCGGCTGCGGCTCGCCTCCCTGCACGGCCGCCCGCTGCGGCTGCCCCCGTCGGTGGTCGCCGCGCAGGTGCCGCCGACCTATGGGCGGGTGCCGGTGGTGGACCGGCGGTTCCTCGACTACTGCCACCGGATCGGCCTGCAGGTGCACGTCTGGACGATCGACGAACCGGCCCAGATGCACGACTTACTGGATCGTGGCGTGGATGGCATCATGACCGATCACGTCGGCGTGCTGCGCGACGTCTACCGCAGCCGCGGCCACTGGGCCGCCTGACCGTCGAAGGACCCCGATGGCCGAGACCGTGACCCCCACGGTGGACGACACCCCGCCTCCGGCGAGCACTCGCCGGGAGCGGCGCGGCTGGTACATCTACGACTGGGCCAACTCCGCGTTCCAGACCACCGTCATCACGGTGTTCCTGGGCCCGTTCATCACCACCGTGGCCGAGCTGGCCGCCGGGTGCGAATTGGGCGCGGACACCTGCGACGGGTACGTGCACCCGCTCGGCATCCGGGTGGCGGCAGGGTCCTACTACCCGTACCTGATCTCGCTGTCGGTGTTCCTCACCGTGTTCGTGCTGCCGGTGGTCGGGGCGATCGCCGACCGGTCGGCGCACAAGAAGCGGCTGCTCGGCGGCGCCGCGTTCACCGGCGCCGGCGCGACCATCGCGATGATCTTCGTCACCGGTGACCGCTACCTGCTCGGCGGGGCGCTCTTCCTGGTCGCCAACATCTCCTTCGGCGCGGCCCTCGTGGTCTACAACTCGTTCCTGCCGCAGCTCGGCGGCCCGGACGAACGCGACGGCATCTCCAGCCGCGGCTGGGCGCTGGGCTACCTGGGCGGCGGCCTGCTGCTGGCGTTCAACCTGGTCGCGGTCACCCTGTTCAGCGAGGACGACAACCCGCAGCGCACCCTGGACCTGGCCCGCTGGTCGATCGTCTCCGCCGGGGTGTGGTGGGCGGTGTTCACCCTCGTGCCGCTGCGCTGGCTGCGGGAACGCCCCAGCGCGGCGGCGCTGGCCCGGCAGGGCAACGTGCTCACCGACGGGTTCCGGCAGCTGGGTCGCACCCTGCGGGAGATCAAGGCGTACCCGTTGACGTTGTTCTTCCTGTTGGCGTTCCTGGTCTACAACGACGGCATCCAGACCGTCATCACCCTGGCCAGCCAGTACGGCACCGAGGAGCTGCGGCTGGAGCAGAGCCACCTGATCATCACGATCCTGCTGGTGCAGTTCCTGGCCTTCGGTGGCGCGTTGAGCCTCGGCGCGCTGGCCCGGCGCATCGGCGCCTGGAAGACCGTGCTGCTCAGCCTGGTGCTCTGGACCGGTGTCATCATCGGCGCGTTCCGGCTGCCCGCCGAGGCGCCGGTGCCGTTCATGGTCCTCGGCGCGGCCATCGGCCTGGTCCTCGGCGGCAGCCAGGCGTTGAGCCGGTCGCTGTTCAGCCAGCTCATCCCGGCCGGCAAGGAAGGCGAGTACTACGGCTTCTACGAGATCAGCGACAAGGGCACCAGCTGGCTCGGCCCGCTCGCGTTCGGTCTGGTGTTCCAGCTCACCGCCTCGTACCGGGTGGGCCTGGTCTCCCTGCTGATCTTCTTCGTGGTCGGGTTCCTGCTCCTCCTGGCCGTGCCGATCCGCCGGGCCATCGTCGCCGCCGGGAACACCCCGCCCCGGGTGCTCTGACCAGCACGCGCCTGCCCGATCGGCCCTGGTCGATCAGATAGGCTGCCCGACCGTGACCGACGACGCCGCCACAGCTCCCACCTGCCTGGCCCACCCGTTCCCCGGCCAGCCACACGCTCCGGCCGGGTGCGCGGCCGCGCGCGGGCTCGACGGGCGTCCGGTGCACGCCGCCGCGTTGAAGTTCTTCTGGGGGCCGATGGACTGCGGCAAGTCCACGATGGCGCTGCAGATGAACTACAACCACGCCCGGCAGGGCCGGCGAGGGCTGGTCACCACCCGCATCGACCGGTCACTCGGCCCGCAGGTCACCACCCGCATCGGTCTGGCGCACGAGGCGATCGAGGTCACCGACGACCTGGACCTGCGGGCACTCGTCCGGGGCCGGTGGGCCGACGGCGTACGCGTGGACTACCTGATCTGCGACGAGGCGTGTTTCTACACCGTCGAGCACGTCGAGCAGATGGCCGAGCTGGTCGACAGCTACGACGTGGACGTGTTCGCGTTCGGTCTGGCCACCGACTTCCGGTCCTGCCTGTTCCCCGCCACGCAGCGGTTGTTCGAGCTGGCCGACGAGGTGGCCCGCATCCAGGTCGAGGTGCTGTGCTGGTGCGGTCGGGAAGGGCTGCTCAACGCCCGGGTGGTCGACGGCCGGGTGGTCCGCGAGGGCGCGCAGGTCGTCATCGGCGACACCGTCGACACCGCCGACGTGCGCTACCAGGTGCTCTGCCGGCGGCACTACCGCAGCGGCGACCTCGGCCCGCGCGACTGAGGCATCCGCCGCCCCGCCGCCCGGTCGGCCACGATCACCGCGACCGTGATCAGCAGCGCCGCCCCGGCGGCCACCGCGACGGGCACCCGCAGCGCGACCGCTGCCGGCGTCAGCGCCACCAGCAGCAGCGCCGCCGCGATCCGGCTGGTCGGCAGGGTCCGCCACAGCACCGCCTTGTAGGCGGCGTGACCGGCGAGGAACAGCGCCGGGCCGCCCAGGGTGAACAGCGCGGCGGCCGGGGTGGCGGGGGCGCCGGGTTCGCGCAGGAGTTGCTCGTCGCCCGCCGAGGTGACGATGATGCCGGCGACCATCACGGGGTGCAGGTAGTTGAACGCCAGCCGGCCCAACGCGCCGGTGCGCTCACCGGCGCGGGTGATGACCTCCGCCGCCGCCGGTGCCGACCGGGCGAAATACACCCACCACAGCGCCACCGAACCGGCGAACGCCAGCACGAAGGCCCCGGTCATCGTCAGGTTCAGGTGCTGCGCGAGTGTGCTCCCGGTGACCAGGATCGACTCACCCAGGGCGATGAGGATGAACGCCTGGCACCGCTCAGCCAGGTGCCCGCCCTCCACCATCCACCGCTCGGCGGGGCTACGGCCCAGACCGGGTACCGGGAATCCGGTCGACAGGCCGATCACCTCGATCACGATCGCCGACGCCCACAGCGCCTCCTGGAAGGCTCCGCCGACCACGGCGCCGAGCACCACGAGCAGCGACGTCCCGACGAACCACGGCAGCGTCTTCTGAAACCCGTCGACCAGCCACGGCTGGCCCTGCACCGCCCACAACGCGAACACGGTGCGGCCCACCTGCATGGTCGCGTAGACCAGCGCGAAGACCAGCCCGCCGCCGTCGAACACCTCGGGGATCGCCGCCGCGAGCAGGAGGCTGCCCAGCATGAGCGCGATCAGCAGTGCCCGCACCGGTGCCTGGTCGGGTCGCAGCCAGTTCGTCCCCCACGTGGTGTAGATCCACACGAACCAGACCAGCGCCAACAGCAGAGCGGTCCGTGCGGCGCCACGCCAGTCCGGGTGCGCGATCAGGTAGTGCGCCAACTGGGTGATGGTGAAGATGAAGACCAGGTCGAAGAAGAGCTCCGCCGACGTGGTGGGCTCCACCCCCCGACGTTCGCGGAGCAACCAGGGCCGTTTCAGCCGGACGACCGGCGGCTCAGAAGGGGTCACCGCACACCCGCCAGTCCCCGCTCTCGCGGATCACCGGCAGGCGACGTTCCTCGCTGATCCCGCCGGCACGGGTCAACCGCACGGTCACCGTGCCGTGCGGACGTCCGCCCTTGGTGGCCACCGACACGTCGGTGATCTCGTAGTCGGTGACCATCGGCGGGGTGCGCACCCAACTGGTGAAGCCGATCGCGCTCCACTTGCTGCGCGCGTCCTTGCACAGCCGCTCGTACGCCCCGTTGGTGTCACCGACGGCCACCTCGTTCAGGAACCCGTCGGCGGTCTCCCGGATCGGGCCGGCGGCCTGCCGCACGGTCTGCAGGTTCCAGGCCCCCAGCCCGGCCACGCCGACGCAGCACAGCGCCACGCCGAACCCGGCGAAGGCCAGCCCGGTGCGCATCGGGCGGTGCCGCCGGGCCGGTCGGCTCCACGGCTGGCCGGCACCCACGACTACCGACCGTAGAGAACGTCGTCGCACGGAATCACGACAAGCGGGAAATCGGGTCCGCCCGGTACGCGGGTGTGCCCTGTTCGGACCGGCCACGGATCGTCTACCGTCGGCGCACACCCCCGAGCAGTGCCAGGGAGCCCATCGATGAACCGCTTCGTGCAGCCGGTACCACCGCCCGCCGACCCGTACGCCGACGACACCCTGCTGCGGTCCTGGCTGGAGCGTCACCTCGGCCCGGCCGGGCACGCCGCCGCGAAGGGTCGCCTCGCCGACCTGGCCGCCGACGTCACCGGGCCGCTGCGCGCGGCACACGCCGACGCCGAGGCGCACCCGCCCACGCTGGTCCGCTACGACCCGTGGGGTGCCCGCGTCGACCGGATCGAGGTGTCGGCGGGCTGGCAGGCGCAGCGCGCCGCCGCCGCCCGGCACGCCGTGGTCGCGCTGCCCTACCTGCCCGACGCGCGCGGCACCTGGGGTGCGGCCGCACGGGTCGTCCAGCACGCCCTGCTGCACCTGTACGGCCCGGAGTCGGCGACGTTCTCCTGCCCGGTTGCCATGGCGGACGGGGCGGCGGCGCTGCTCAGCATGCCCGACGTCGACTCCGGCGTCCGCGACGCGTGGCTGCCCCGGCTGGTCTCCACCGACCCGGCCACGGCGATCACCAGTGGGCAGTGGATGACCGAGTCGCAGGGCGGCTCCGACCTGGGCCGCTCGAGCACCATCGGCCGACCCGCCGCCGACGGTTCGTGGCGACTGACCGGGGAGAAGTGGTTCTGCTCCGCCGCCGACGCCGCGATGGCGGTGGCGCTGGCCCGCCCGGAGGGCGCCGGGCGCGGCAGCCGGGTGCTCGCGCCGTTCCTGGTGCCCCGGTACGCGGCCGACTCGCCCCTGGCCGACGGGACCCCGGCCGACGCGCCCGCGCCGGGTGTCACCGTGCACCGGCTCAAGGACAAGCTCGGCACCCGGGCGCTGCCCACCGCCGAGATCGGCCTGCGCGACGCGTACGCCGTGCCGCTGGGCGACCCGACGGTCCCCGGCCTGACCCGGGCGATGACCCTGGTCGTGGTGACCCGGGTGCACAACGCCGCCGCGGCGGCCGGCGGCATGCGGCGCGGCCTGGCCTACGCCCGGGCGTACGCCGACGTGCGTCACGTCGCCGGGGGTGCGCTGGCGTCCTCGCCGCTGCACCGGGCCACCCTGGGCACCCTCGCGGTCGACGCGGCGGGCGCGTTCGCCCTGGCCGGGCACGCGTTCGCGCTGCTCGGCCGGGTCGAGGTCGGTGCCGACCCGGCGGCCGCCGCGGAGCTGCGCATCGTGGCACCGCTGGCGAAGCTGGCCACCGGCCGGCTCGCCGTCAGCTCCGCCAGCGAGTACGTGGAGAGCTTCGGCGGAGCCGGCTACGTGGAGGACACCGGCGTGCCCCGCCTGCTGCGCGACGCGCAGGTGCTGCCCATCTGGGAGGGCACCACCAACGTGCTGGCCCTGGACGTTCTGCGCGCGCTGGCCCGCGAGGACGCGGGGGCGCCACTGTTGAGCCGGCTCGCCGCCGCCGTCGACCTGGCCCGGCCGCTGTCGCCGGCGTTGGCCGACACCCTCGCCACGGCCGCCACGCAGCTGGGCGACACCGTCGGCGCGGTGACCGCGAACCCGGGCGACGCGACGGTGGTCGCCGGCGCTCGCGGCCTGGCGCTGCGCCTGGCGTACGCGCTGACCGCCGCCCTGCTCGTCGAGCACGCCGCGTGGGGTGACGAGCAGGCGGAGCTGGCCGCCCGGCTGTGGGCGCGACGCTGGCTGCGACACGAGGAGATCGCCGAGGACGGGCACCACCACCTTGACCTGCTCTGCTGACCGGCCGGCGCGGGGCGGGCGGGCACCATGTCGGTGCTGATCGAGCTGGGCGACGAGCGGGGCGCACCCCCGGACGACCCGAAACCGCCGCCGGGGACATCCCGGCGGGGCCGGATGGCGGTGGTGCTGGCGGCGTGCACCCTGCTCGGCGGCGCCGCCGCGCCCACCCACCTGACTGCCCGCGTCGGGCCGGCGCTACCCGCCCGGGCGACCGTGCTCGGCGCGGGTCCGCTGCTGCTGGTCGTCGATCCCGGCACCGACCCGCCGGCGCTGAGCGCCTACGACGCCGCCGCGCCGCACCGCCCTGCGCGGTGGCGGGTCACCCTGCCGCCGGCCACCGGTTGGTCCGCCGACGTCGCCGGTGACCTGCTGCTGCTCACCGAACGCGACCAGGTGCGCCGGGTGACCGCGACCACCGCCCGGTCGGTACGCACCGGCCAGCCGCTGTGGCGGCGACCCGAGCGGGTGTACGCGGCCGGCGACGCGGCGGTGGCGGTGAGCGAGGTCCGCAGCGCCTCCGAACCGGGGCGCCGGATCGAGGGCAGCGTGCACGGCCTCGACCTGGCCACCGGCGCCACCCGATGGACGGCGCCGGTGCCCTCCACGGCCGTGCTGAGAGTGCTGCCGGCGACGCCCGGTCGGTTGCTCCTGTTGCAGGACGACGGGCTGGCCCGGGTCCTCGACGTCCGAGACGGCGCCGTCGGCGGGCAGGGACGGCTACCGCCGGCCGACTACGGCCCGGACAATCCCCAGGTCATCGGCGGGCACCTGGTGCTGCGCCACCCGACCGGCAGTGGGGTGGCGCTGACCGGCTACGACCTGCCCGGGCTGTCGCCGCGCTGGCGGGTGCCGGTCGAGCCGGGCGAGCTGACCCTGCGGCCCTGCGAGGGCCTCATCTGCGGGCACGACGAAAACGGCAGGTGGGCGATCGACGCGGGCACCGGCGCGCTGGCCTGGACGTGGCCGGCCGGGGCGCGCTGGCACACCGTGGCGGGCGCGCGGATCACCACCGAACCGCTGGTGCTGCTCGGGACCGCGTCGGACGGCCGCCGCACCCTGGTCGCGACGGTGGGCCGGGACGGCCCCCGGGTGACCGCGGTCCTCCCGGCGGGGCTGACCGACTGCCGGCGGGCCGGCACAGGGCTGGTCTGCCGCGACGGCACCGCCCGGGTGACGGTGTGGCCGCTGGACCCACCCTGACCGCCGGCGCGAAAGGACGGGAAAACGCCGACGTACCTGACAGTGGTTGGCAGGTACGCGCGGGCAGACTGCCGCTATGACGACAACCGCAGACCTCGCCATGGTCAACCTGGACAGCTCCGACCCGGCCGCGCACGCCGCGTTCTACCACCGCGCGTTGGGCTGGGAGATCACCCACAGCCAGGCCGAGTACGCCATGATCAGCGGCGGTGGTGTCTCGATCGGCTTCGGGCTGGTCGAGGGCTACCAGCCGCCGTCCTGGCCGGACCCGGCCGGCGGTAAGCGCTACCACCTCGACCTCTACGTCGACGACCTCGCGACCGCCGAGAAGGAGTTCGTCGCAGCGGGCGCGTCGAAGCCCGAATTCCAGCCGGGCGGCGACCGGTGGGTGGTGCTCACCGACCCGATCGGTCAGCCGTTCTGCATCTGCCCCCGTCCACAGGGCTGAGCCTCCCGCCGCCGCCGCTCACCGGGGGTACGACGCTCAGCCGCGGCGGCGGGACCGGGCCGCCCACACCACGTACGCCGGGTCGCGGTCGAGGTTGTGCCGGTCCCGGTCGTAGCGGCGGGTGGTACGCGGATCGGCGTGCCCCATGGCGTCCTGCACGTCCTCCAGCGGGACGCCCTCGGAGCGGGCGGTGGTGGCGAAGGCGTGCCGCAGCGAGTGCGGGGAGAGCCTGGCCCAGGCCGGGATGCCGGCCGCCCGGGCCAGCCGGCGGACCAGCCGGAACACCGAGTGCCGGTCCAGCCGGGCGCCGCTGGCGGTGACCAGCAGCGGCCCGGTCAGCTGCGGCACCGGCACACCGGTGGCGGCGGCCCGCTGGGCCAGGTAGGCGTCCACCGCGTACCCGGTGCCGGGGGTGAGGGCGCGGCGGCGTGGTTTGCCGCCCTTGCCGACGAAGCGCACGCTGCGGTGCCCGCGTTCGGTGCCCAGGTCGGTCAGGTCCAGGGAGATCAGCTCGCCGACCCGCAGGCCCAGATCGGCCAGGAGCGCGATCGCGGCGCGGTTGCGGACAGCCGTGGGGCCGGTGTCCGCGTCGGCGGCGCTCAGCAGCGCGTCGACCTCCTCCGGGGTCAGGCCGACCGTGGCCGAGTGGTCCCGGTCGACGCGGGGCCGGTCGGCGCCGGCGACCGGGTTGGCCGGCAACGCGCCCAGCTTGACGAGGAAGTCGTACCAGCTGGACAGCGCCGAGAGCCGGCGCGCCACGGTCGCCGGGGTCAGTGGGCGGCCGCTGCGGGCGCCGAGGGTGGACTCCAGCGCCCGGGCGTACTCGTTGACGTGCAGGAAGGTGGCGTGCAGCGGGTCCAGGTCGCGGCCGGCGCACCAGGTGAGCCAGCCGGTGATGTCGCGCCGGTACGCGTCGCGGGTGTGCTCGGACAGCCGCCGGTTGCGCAGCCACGCCTCGGTGACGTCGACCGGCCCGCCGGGCAGCGCCGGTCGGGGGGTCGGGCGGGCCAGCACCGGCAGGTCGGAGGACACCATGTGAAAAAGGTTCTCAGCTCCTGGTGGGTTCACGGCGAAGGCGCGCCGAGGCCACCGGGGGTGCGGCCGGTGTCCGGGCGCGGCATGCCGGCTACCGTCGGGCGGTGCGCGCCAGCCGGTTGGTCTCCCTGCTGCTGCTCCTGCAGACCCGGGGACGGATGACCGCGCCCGAGTTGGCCGAGGCCCTGGAGGTCTCGGTCCGGACGGTGTACCGGGACGTGGAGTCGCTCGGCGCCGCCGGCGTTCCGGTGTACGCCGAGCGCGGCCCGGCGGGCGGGTACCGGCTGCTCGACGGCTACCGCACCCGGCTGACCGGGTTGACCGCCGGTGAGGCCGAGGCGCTGTTCCTGGCCGGCGTTCCAGGGCCGGCGTCCGAGCTGGGACTGGGGTCGGTGCTGGCCACCGCCGAGCTGAAGTTGCGGGCGGCGTTGCCGACGGACCTCGCCGACCGGGGCGGGCGGATCCGGCAGCGGTTCCACCTGGACGCGCCGACCTGGTTCCGCGAGCCCGAGCCGACACCGCATCTGGCCGCTCTGGCCGGCGCGGTGTGGGAGGACCGCCGGGTCCGGGTGCGCTACCGGCGGTGGCAGGCGCCCCGGGAGGTGACACGGACCCTCGATCCGCTCGGCGTGGTGCTCAAGGCCGGCCGGTGGTATCTGGTCGCCGCCGCGGACGGGCAGGCCCGCACCTACCGGGTGGGCGCCATCCTGGACCTGACCGTGCTGGACGAACCCGCCGACCGGCCGGCCGGGTTCGACCTGGCGGACTGCTGGCGGGAGCACACCGAGCGTTACGAGAGCAGCGTCTACCGCGCGGAGGCAACGGTACGGATGACCGTGGCCGCCCTGGCGCGGACGGTGCACCTGCTCCCGCCGGCGATGAGCCGCGCCGCACACGACGCCGCCGGCGCACCGGACGCGGACGGCTGGGTGGTGACGACCGTGCCGATCGAGTCCATCCGGCACGGTCACGTCGAGCTGCTCAAACTCGGCGCGCAGGTGGAGGTGCTCGCCCCGGCCGAGCTGCGGGACCTCCTCGCCGACACCGCCCACGCGCTCGCCGCGCTCTATCCACCAACCGGCGCCGAGCGCGCGGTGCAGCCGGCGGGTGGCGACTCCGGTGGGCCGGGCGGGCCGGGCGGCCCGCCCCGAGCATCGGTCAGGCGTTGATCTGCCGGCGTCCGTCGCCGTTGGCGTTGGCGTTGATGGTCACCCGGCGGGGCTTGGCGCGCTCGGCGACCGGGATGCGCAGCGTCAGCACCCCGTTGTCGTAGCCGGCCTCCAGCTTGTCGGTGTCCAGGGTGTCGCCCAGGAACAGCCGCCGGGTGAACGTGCCCATCGGGCGTTCGGCGGCGACCAGTTCGACGCCGTCGCCGGTGGGCCGACGCCGCTCGGCCCGAACGGTGAGCACGTTGCGCTCGACGGTGCAGTCGATGGTGTCCGGGTCGACGCCGGGCAGGTCGAACGCGGCGTAGAAGTAGTCCCCGTCGCGGTAGGCGTCCAGATGCATCATCGCCGGACGGGTGGCCGTACCGAAGAACTGCTCGGCGAGCCGGTCAACCTCGCGGAACGGGTCGGTACGCATCAACATCGTTGTGCCTCCTCGGTTCTCCTGGCCGAAGGTGATGAGTTGAGTCCGGGTGACTCAACTTCCTCTTCTGTTTTAACGCCACGGCAGGCGAGCGTCAAGCCCTCAGCGAAGCCGCTTCTCGAACCAGTGCTGGGCGTACGGGCCGTGCGAGTACGCCGGGATCTCGATGTAGCCGTGCCGGGCGTACAGGGCACGGGCCTCGACCAGGTCGGCGCGGGTGTCCAGCCGGATCCGGTCCGCCCCGGCCGCCCGGGCGTGCCCCTCGACGGCGGCGAGCAGCACGGCGCCCCCGCCCGTGCCACGGTGTGCGGGGCGGATGAACACCCTGGTCAGCTCGGCCCAGTCCGGCCCCCACCGCAGCCCGGCGCAGCCGGCCACGTCCGCGCCGTGGCGGGCGAGCAGCAGCAGGCCGCCGGGGTGCGTCAGGTCGTCGCTGGGCATCTCGGCCAACGCCTCGTCGACCTCGCCGGGCAGGGCCGGGCGGCGGTGGTAGCGGACCACCATCTCCGTCATGTACTCGCGCAGCAGACGGACCGCGTCGGGCTGGTCGGGTCGGACGGGGCTGGTCACCCAGGTGGGTCGGACGGTCGTGGTCACCTGTCGATCATCGGCGCCCGGTCAACGCGTTTATGCGCCGGACGGGCTAGCGGCGCCGGGCTGGCAGCGCCGACCTTCGCGCCGGCGGTCGCCTCGACACGGACCGAAGGAGAACAGGGTCACCAGGATGCCCGCCCGTGGTTTCCAGACCAAAACGACGCTAAGAACTGAGGGTTGATCAAGCCGGCCCCGAGAACAGCGCTGCCGCAAGGTCGGTAGCGGCCGCATACGCAGCAGCGGCCCGTGTGGCTTCGTCCGCGCTCAAAGCGACACGGTCAACACGGGCCAGCATCTCGACCGCCGTGGCCGGATCGTTCAGGACCATCGCAACCTCAGCGCGGTAGACGAGCACCTCCACCAACGCGACCGGGTCGTCATCTGCCTCGGGACGGGCCAACGCACTGTCAAGAATCCGAGCCGCCTGCCGGGCGTCCCCTCTGGAGTCGGACTGCACGACGGCGTTCGCCATCGCCTTGCCCAGCCGCCCAGCCGGCGCCGGCGCGGGCGAGGCCGGGGCGTTTTGGAAGACGCGGATCCAGTTGCCGCCTGGATCGATGACGCTGAAGCCGCTCAGCCCGTCGGCGTTCTTCCGCGCCCGGGGCCGGGTCATCCGCGGTGTCCCGGAGACCAACACCTTGCCGTACGCGGCGCGCATTCCCGCCGCGAAAGCCCGGTACAGCTGCCCCGTGTCGGTGGTCAGCACGAGACACGAACCGTAGGACTGCGCCGGATCGAACCCCGCGATCTCGAAGAACTGCAGATGTAGATCTTCACGTTGCAACCCCACGCACGGGTTGGGCTTGCGCTGCTTGTAAGTGGTGTGGAAACCGAGCACCTCGTAAAAGGCGACGATGTCGTCGATGGACGCGCAGGGCAGCAGGGGAACGGTTACCTCGTTGGTCACCCGAACTTCGTAGCCGTCGTCAATGGGCACACGCACATGGAAATGGCTGATCGTCAGCCAGAGACGACTGAACGGCCGATACAACGCAAGCTGAGCTGGTCCACCGGCGACCTCTACCGTCAGGCCCGCTGGTAGATCCCGTGCTCGCGGGTGAGCAACTGCTCGTCGATCAGGTAGCGGCGCAACGTGACGTGGTCTGACCCGCCCGCGGCGCACCACGGCTTGAGCGCCTCGTCCACCGCCCGCTCGGGGTATCGCGTGCCCGGCTCGAAGGACCGCTCGGCGATGTGCGCCAGCAGCACGCGCCGCCGGCCCCGCTGTGCGGGCAGGCCCACCAGCACGTCGTCGCGCACGAAGGTGCGCAGTACCGGGTCGCCGGCCGGTTCGGCGTCGTCAACCGGGCGGCGGTCGCGCGCCGCCGCCCGCAGCGACTCCTCGTCGACCGCGAGGGCGCCGTCCGAGCGGGTCACCAGGCCCGCGCCGGTGAGCCGGTGAATCCCGGTGTGCACCGCGCGCGCCGGCAGGTCGGTCCGTTCGGCGACGTGCGCCGCGTTGGTCGCGCCGAGCACGATCGCCGCGAAGACCCGCCGTCGTCCGTCGTCGGCCAGGGCACCGGCCAGAGCATCCGCTGTCACGCCGGTCACCCTCTCATCGGGGTACGCGGACCGCCAGGCGATTTCCGGGCGCGGGCGTTCAGGCGGGGTCGGTCGGCTGTTCGGCGACGAGCAGGACCCGCCGCAGCAGGTCGGAGAGCAGTCGACGCTCGGCCGGGGTCAGCGCGCCGAGCAGCCGGTGCTCCTCGGCGCCCCGGACGTCCATCGCGCCATGCCACGCGGCGCGGCCGGCGTCGGTGAGTTCCACGTCGACGCGACGCCGGTCGACAGTGGACGGGGTTCGCCGCACGAAGCCGCGCGCGACGAGGTTGTCGACCCGTGCGGTGATCGAGGCCGGGGCCATCGCCAGGTCGGCGGCGAGTTCCGAGGGCGCGGCACGTCCCTGCCGGCCGGCCAGTGCGTGCAGCGTGTCGTACTCGTGTGCCGGCAGGTCGAAGTCCGCGAGGACCCGCTCCTTCACGGTGCGCAGGTGCCGGGTCAGGACACCCATCCGGGTCACGGCGCCCTCGACGTCGACGTCGAGGGCGGGCAGGACGGGCAGCCAGCGCTCGACGTGCCGGTCGACGGAGTCGTGGGCGGTGGTCACCGGTCCAGCTTATCGCAACGAAATATTCGTTGACGAAATATTCGATGTCGAAGTAGCTTGTGGCGGTGACCAACCCACTGCGTGTCAGCTCCTTCCGGCTGCTGTTCCTGGGCCGGACCGTCTCCTCGGTCGGTGACGCCGTGGTGCCCGCCGCGCTGGCACTGGCCGTGCTGCGCGCCACCGGTTCCACCAGCGCCCTCGCCGTCGTCCTCGCCGCGGCGATGGTTCCCCGGCTGCTCCTGCTGCCCCTCGGCGGCGTCGTCGCCGACCGGTTCGACGCCCGCCGGGTCGCTCTGGCGGCCGACCTGGTCCGCTGCGTGACCCAGCTCGCGGTCGGCGTGGAACTGCTCGGCGGCGACCCGTCGCTGGCCACCATCGTGGTGGCCTCGGCGCTCGGCGGCACCGCCTCGGCCTTCGCCATCCCGACCGCCTCGCCGCTGGTCGCCGGCACCGTCGAGCCGGCCGCCCGGCAGCGGGCCAACGCCCTGCTGGGCGTCACCGCCAACACCAGCCGGCTCGCCGGCCCGGCGCTCGCCGGCCTGCTGATCTGGGCCGCCGGCCCCGGCTGGGCGTTCATCATCGACGGCGCGTCGTTCGCGCTCAGCGCCGCGCTGCTCGCGCTCATCCGCGTCCGGCACGTACCCGTGCCCCGCCGTTCCGTCCTCGCCGACCTGCGGCACGGCTTCGGCGAGGTACGCGCCCGTGACTGGTTCTGGACCAGCCTGATCGGGCACGGCGTGTGGAACGGCGCCGCCGCCGTCCTGATGACCCTCGGACCGGCCATCGCCATCGACCGCCTCGGAGGCGAGGCGACCTGGGTGCTGCTGTTGCAGGCCGGCGCGATCGGCATGCTCACCGGCTCACTGCTGGCCGGGCGCGTCCGGCTGCGCCGGCCGGTGCTGCTGGCCAACCTTGGGCTGGCCAGCTACGCCGCGCCGCTGCTGCTGCTCGCCTTCGCCGCGCCCGCTCCGGCGGTGATCGTCGCCTACGGGATCGCCTTGACCGCCCTCGGCTACCTCAACCCCGTCTGGGAGACCGTCGTGCAGCACCAGTTCCCGCCCGAGGTCCTCGCGCGCGTCACCTCGTACGACTGGCTGGTGTCGCTGGGCGCGATGCCGCTGGGCTACGCCCTGGCGCCGCTGGCCGCCGACGCGTTCGGCGCACCCCTGCCGCTGGCGGTCGCCGGCCTGCTGGTCCTGGCCGCCTGCGCCGGCACCGCCCTCGTCCCCGGCGTCCGGCGGCTCACCTGGCCGGCCGAGGTGGCGACGCCACCACCTGCGGCCGAACCCGCCGCCGTCCGCTGAACCGCAGGCCCGGCCGCCCGATCACTCCCCGGTCGGTCCGCCGGCCAGTTCGGCCACGATGTCGAGGTGACCCAGGTGGCGGGCGTACTCCTGGACCAGGTGGAACAGCACCCGCTCCAGCGACGCCGGGTCGGCGCGGTTCCACCGCGGGCCCGGCGCCCCGATCTCCGCCAGGTCGTGGGCCGTCACCACCGCGCTGGTGTGCGCGCCCTGCGCGCGCAGCGCCTCCAGCAGGTCCGCGCGGGTCTCCTCGGGGGCGACGTGCCAGCGCTCACCGCGACGGTCGCCCCACGGCTCGGGGACGTCCCGACCCTGGAAACCCCACTCGATCCAGCGCAGCTCGACGTACCGCAGGTGCTTGACCAACTCCAGGGGGGTCCACCCCGACGGCAGCCGGCTGCGCCGCAGCTCCGGCTCGGGTAGCGCCGACACCCTGTCCAGCACGGACTCCCGGAAGTAGTCCAGGTAGCGCAGGAAGACCTCGGTGCGGTTGCCGGCGGGGACGGTGGGCTCGGGGAAGACGGTCGTCATCGGATCATTGTGCGGGGCTGGCCGGCAGGTCGCGGCCGCGCTGCTGCACACCGGCTCGGCCGTACGGGTAGTCCCCCACCGGTGGGGCGCTCGCCTCGTCCAGCAGTCGGGTCTGCTCCGCGTCGAGAAGCAGGTCGGCGGCGGTCAGGTTGTCGTCGAGCTGCTCGGTGGTCCGCGCTCCGAGGATCACCGAGGTGACCGCCGGCCGGGCCGCCAGCCAGGCGAGCGCCACCGCCGACATGGACACGCCACGTTCCCCGGCGACCTGCCGGACCGCGTCGATGACCCGCCAGGTGCGCTCCTCGGCGTTGCGGCCCGCGTACGCCTCGACGCCGCGCTGTGGGTTCTCGCCGAGGCGGGTGGCACCCGTGGGCACGCTGTCCCGCTGGTACTTGCCGGTCAGCCAGCCGCCGCCCAACGGCGACCACGGCAGGATGCCGATGCCCTCGTTCTCGCAGACCGGCACCACCTCGAACTCGATCTCCCGCGCCAGCAGGTTGTACTGCGGCTGCAGCGTCACGATCGGGGTGAGGTTGAGGTGCTGGGTGAGCAGGGCAGCCTTCTGCATCTGCCAGCCGGTGAAGTTGCTGACCCCCGCGTAGCGGATCTTGCCCGCGCGGACCGCGTCGTCGAAGAACCGCAGCGTCTCCGGCAACGGGGTCAGCGGGTCCCAGGCGTGCGCCTGGTAGAGGTCGACCGCCTCGACCCCGAGCCGCCGGAGGCTGGCGTCCAGCGCGCGGGTCAGGTGCACCCGGGACAGGCCGGCGTCGTTCGCCCCGGGACCCATCGGGAACCGTCCCTTGGTGGCGATCACCAGCCGGTCGCGCAGGTCGGGCCGCGCCCGCAGCCAACGGCCGACGATCTCCTCGGAGACACCGGCGGAGTAGACGTCGGCGGTGTCGATGAAGGTGCCGCCGGCCTCGACGAACCGGTCCAGCTGGGCGAAGCTGCCCGCCTCGTCGGTCTCCGCGCCGAAGGTCATCGTGCCCAGGCACAGCGTCGACACCACGGTGCCGGTCGCGCCCAGAGTGCGGTAGCGCATGTCTTCCTCCCCCGTCGAGTAACGAATCTGATCTTCGCACGCGGTCCGACGACCCGCCCCGGCGCGCGGCACGGGCACCCGGGCGGCCGCGTCACAGGCGATGATGTGCGGGTGAGTGAGCCTGCGATCGACATCGACCGGCCTCACCGGCCGGACCTGGCGTCGCCGCCGGAGCCGTCACCGACGCCCGGCCCGCGCACGTGGGGGCCGTGGGTGGTGGCCGGCGTTGTCAGCGTGACGCTGCTGCTGCTCGCCGGGCGCTACGGCTACCACCGCGACGAGCTGTACTTCCTCCTCTGCGGCCGGCACCTCGACTGGGGCTACGTCGACCAGGGCCCACTGGTCCCGGCGTTGGCCCGGCTGCTCGACACCATCGCACCGGGCAACCTGGTGGTGCTGCGTACGCCGTCGGCGCTGCTGGCCGGTGCGGCGGTCCTGCTGGTCGCCGCCATCGCCCGGGAGCTGGGCGCCGGCCGGGGCGGGCAGACCTTCGCGGCGGTGCTCGCCGCGTTCTCCGGCATCGTCCTGGCCGGCGGCCACCTGCTCAGCACCACCACCGTCGACCTGCTGGCCTGGCTGGTCGCGGCGCTGTGCGCGGTGCGGCTGCTGCGCACCGGCGACAGCCGGTGGGCCCTCGGCATCGGGATGGCGCTTGGGGTCGGCATGCTCAACAAGCTGCTGCCCGCGCTGCTGGCCGTGGGCCTGATCGCCGGGATCTCCATCGCCGGGCCACGCCGGCTGCTGCGCGACCGGTGGGTGCTCGCCGCCGCCGGGCTCGCCGTGCTCCTGGCCGCGCCGAATCTGGCCTGGCAGGCGACGCACGGTTTTCCGCAGCTCGGTGTGGCCGCCTCGATCTCCGATGGAGACAGCTCCTACAGCGGCCGGCTCGACGCGCTCATCCTCCAGTTCGTCATCATCAGCCCGTACGCCGTGCCGATCTGGATCGCCGGCCTCGTCGCGCTGCTGCGGTGGCCCCGGTGGCGGGCGTACCGGGCGGTGGGCTGGGCCTGGCTGGTCGTCGTCGGCATCGTGCTGCTCGCCGGCGGCAAGGGCTACTACGACGCGCCGCTGCTGCTGGTGCTCACCGCCGCCGGTGCCCTGGTGACCGCCGGGTGGGCGTCGCGCGGCGCCGTCCGGCTGCGGCGGGGCCTGCTCACGCTGGGCGCGGTGCCGTTCCTCCTGCCCAGCGTCGTCCTGCTGCTGCCGGTGCTGCCGGCCGACCGGCTGCCCGGCTTCGTGCTCGACGTCAACTACGACGCCGGCGAGACCATCGGCTGGCCCGCGTTCGCCGACTCGGTCGCGGCCGTCCACCGTGGCCTGCCACCCGAGGAGCGATCGCGGGCGGTCATCCTGACCGGCAACTACGGCGAGGCCGGCGCGCTGGCCCGCTACGGCCCGGCCCGTGACCTGCCCCGCGCCTACTCCGGGCACAACAGCATGGTCGACTTCGGCCGGCCACCCGAGAGCGCCGACGTGGTGATCGTCGTCGGCTGGGAGCGTTCCGACCCACTGACCGCCTGGTTCCACGAGTGCGCGCCGGCCGGCCGGGTGGACCAGCGGGTCGAGGTGGACAACGACGAGAACGGCGGCCCGATCTTCGTGTGCCGAGAGCTGCGGCGTCCGTGGGCGCAGATCTGGGACACCGAGGTACGCCACACCGGCTGACCGCCGCGCGGGTACGGTGACGGCGTGCTGTCGGAGGTGAAGGGTCTCTCGCGGTACCACACCGAGGAGTCGCTACGCGCGTACCTGCTGGGGCGTTCGCACCGCACCGATAATGGTTGTCTCGTCATCCACGGGTACGGGCCCCGACGTGGGGTCCACCAGAAGGTCGCCGGTCGGGCCTGGGCGCACATCGCCGCGTTCGCGGTCCTCGTCGGCGGGTACGACCCGACCCTCGACGTCGTCCACCTCTGCGGAGTCGCCGACTGCATCGAGCCCACACACCTGCGCCAGGTCAGCCGGGCGGAGACCTCCCGGAGCCGCACCCAGCCGCCGCGGTGCCGCAACGGCCACGACCGCGAGCTCGACGACGCCACGGGCCGGTACCGTCGGGTCTGCCGGGCGTGCAACCGCGAGGCCCAACGCCGTTGGCGGGAACGCGCCGCCGCCGAGGTGGCCCAGGCACGTGCCGCGTACGGCCGCACGTAGCCCGCCTCCGGTGCGAGAGAAAGGGCGCCATCGGTCAGGAATCAAGAAGTCCAGGCCAGGTGGCCGCACCTAGCATGATCGCCATGGACATCACCATTCACACCAGCTTCCTCCCGCACGTCGACCCGGACGCCTCCCTGGCCTTCTACCGAGACGTCCTCGGCTTCGAGGTCCGCAACGACGTCGGGCAGGGCACCATGCGGTGGATCACGGTCGGCCCCGTCAATCAGCCCGACACGTCCATCCTCCTGGCGCCGCCGGCCGCCGACCCCGGCATCACCGAGGACGAGCGCAACACCATCGCCGAGATGATGGCCAAGGGCACCTACGGCTGGATCCTGCTGGCGACCCGGGACCTCGACGGCACCTTCGAGAAGCTGCAGGGCGGCGACGCAGAGGTCGTCCAGGAGCCGACCGAGCAGCCGTACGGCATCCGCGACTGCGCCTTCCGCGACCCCGCCGGCAACCTGATCCGCATCCAGGAGCTTCGCTGAGCCCTGTCCGTCACCGATGCCGCCGCGCTGGCCGGCGTCGCGACCACCTGCACCGGTGGGAAGGAGTTCTGACGTGTGTCACCCCTCGTGGGGGCGTGTCCTGGCCCGGGCGCAGCGCCCGAGCGACGATCTCGCGCGACTGCGCCGCGTCCGCGACCGGATCGACCGGGAGTACGCGCGACCGCTCGACGTCGAGGCGCTCGCCCGCGGCGCACACATGCCGGCCGGGCACCTCAGCCGCCAGTTCCGGCTGGCCTACGGCGAGTCGCCGTACGCGTACCTCATGACGCGGCGGGTCGAGAACGCGAAGGCGCTGCTGCGTCGCGGCGACCTCACCGTCGGCGAGGTGAGCTTCGCGGTCGGCTGCTCGTCGCTGGGCACCTTCAGCACCCGCTTCACCGAGCTGGTCGGCATGCCACCCGGCGCCTACCGGCGGGCGTGGATGCCACCGTCTGTGGCGAAACAGGCGACCAGACCGGTCAGGAATCAAGAAGCACCCGTCGCCGAGCCGCACCTAGCGTGACGGCCATGGCACCGACGGGCGGCTTCCGCGGGTTCACGCTGGCGCTCACGGTCTCCCGGCCGTCCACCGTCGACAACCTCGTCGGCGCCGCCCTGGACGCGGGCGCCACGTCGCTGAAGCCCGCCGCGAAGTCGCTCTGGGGCTACGGCGGTGTCGTACAGGCCCCGGACGGGACGATCTGGAAGGTCGCGACCTCGGCGAAGAAGGACACCGGCCCGGCCACCCGGCAGATCGACGAGATGGTGCTCCTGCTGGGAGTCGCGGACGCAGCCGCCAGCAAGCGGTTCTACGTCGAGCGCGGCCTCGCCGTGGCGAAGAGCTTCGCCCGGATGTACGTCGAGTTCGCCGCCGGGTCGAGCCCGGTCAAGCTGGCGCTGTACCGGCGCCGTGCCCTCGCCAAGGACCTCGGTGTCGCTCCCGAGGGCACCGGATCGCACCGCCTCGTGATCGGCGGCGGTGCCGGATCCTTCACCGACCCGGACGGGTTCGCGTGGGAGGCCGCGTCGCTGGCACCGACGCGCTGATCTGCCACCGAGCCGCCCGATCTGGCCATCGTCCGCGACGGCCGACACGACGTGATGGGAGAGTGAGCATGACGAGCGCCCCGCCGCGAGGGCTTGAGGAGAGGGTGCGGGACACGCGCGCGAGGCTGGAGAGCGACGTCGACCTCTGGGTCGCGACCTCGGGCTCCCCCGGCGGCGTGCACCTCATCCCGCTGTCGTACCTCTGGGACGGGAGCACGTTCCTCATCTCGACGCCGCGCGGCTCGGTCACCGGCCGCAACCTGCTGGCCGACGGCCGGGTGCGGCTCAGCCTCGGGCCGACGCGCGACGTCGTCATCGTCGACGGCACGGCCGAGCCGGTGGACGTCGCCGACCTCGGCCCGGAAAAGATTGAGGCGTTCGCGACCAGGACGGGTTTCGACCCGAGCGGGCTCGACGAGCCCTACCAGTACTTCGTGATCCGGCCGCGGCGCATCCAGGCCTGGCGGGAGGCGAACGAACTGCGAGGACGCGTGCTCCTGCGCGACGGCCGCTGGCTCGGCTGACGTCGGTGCGGACACACTCACCGCCCAGTCGGGCCGACAGCGATGGCCTGACTGGGCGGTGAGTGTGTCGGGACGAGCTGCGGGAGGTGGCCCGCGCTGTCATGGCGGCTACTTCGGGTCGCGGTTGAACGTCGACGTCGCCCAGACGTAGCCGAGCACCGCGAGACCCAGGCACCAGACGACCGCCAGCCACCCGTTGTGACCGATCTCGCTGCCGAGCAGCAGACCACGCAGGGTCTCGATGGCGGGGGTGAACGGCTGGTACTCGGCGATCGGCTGGAGCCAGCCGGGCATGGCGTCGACCGGGACGAAGGCGCTGGAGAGCAACGGCAGCAGGATCAGCGGCATCGCGTTGTTGCTGGCGGCCTCGGCGTTCGGGCTGACCAGGCCCATGCCGACCGCGATCCAGGTGAGCGCGAGGGCGAAGAGCACGAGCAGCCCGAACGCCGCGAGCCACTCCAGGACGCCGGCACCGGTGGACCGGAAGCCGATGGCCACGGCGACGGCACCCACGAGGACCACACTCATGATCGACTGCAGCACGCTGCCGACGACGTGCCCGACGAGCACCGAACCGCGGTGGATCGCCATCGTGCGGAAGCGGGCGATGATGCCCTCGGTCATGTCGGTGGAGACGGACACCGCAGTCCCGATCACGGCGCTGCCGATGGTCATCAGCAGCAGACCCGGGACGAGATACGCGACGTACTCGGAGCGGTCCCCACCGCCGCCGCCGATGCCCGAGCCCATCACGTCACCGAAGACGTAGACGAAGAGCAGCAGCAGCATGATCGGGGTGAGCAGCAGGTTCAGGGTGAGGGACGGATAGCGCCGCGCGTGCAGGAGGTTGCGGCGCAGCATCGTGGACGAGTCGCGTACGGCGAGGGAGAGGGCGCTCATCGGACAGCTTCCTTCTGCTGGTGGGGGACGACGGCGCCGCCGGTCAGGGCGAAGAACACGTCGTCGAGGTCGGGGGTGTGCACGGTGAGGGTGTCGGCGTGCACGTCGGCGGCGTCCAGCCGGTCGAGGATCGCGCGCAGCTCGCGCTGGGTGCCGTCGCTGGGGATCTGCAGGGCCAGTGCCTGGTCGTCGCGCACGGTCTCGTGCAGCGCCCCGGCGGCCCGCTCGTACGCCGCAGGGTCCTCGAAGCGCAGCTGGACGTGCCCGCCGGGGATGAGCCGCTTCAGTTCCGCGGCCGTGCCCTCGGCGACGATCTTCCCGTCGTTGAGCACGGCGATACGGTCAGCCAGTTCGTCGGCCTCCTCCAGGTACTGGGTGGTGAGGAAGACGGTGACGCCGTCGGCGACGAGTTCGCGGATGATCTGCCACATGTTGTGGCGGCTGCGGGGGTCGAGCCCGGTGGTCGGTTCGTCGAGGAAGATGATCCGCGGGTTGCCGACCAGGGTCATGGCGAGGTCGAGGCGGCGCTTCATGCCACCGGAGTAGGTGGAGGCGGCCTTCTTGGCCGCGTCGGTGAGGTCGAAACGCTCCAGCAGGTCGGCGGCGGCGCGGTGGCCCTCACGCTTGGACAGGTGGTGCAGGTCGGCCATGAGGAGCATGTTCTCCTCGCCGGTGATCAGGCCGTCGACGGCCGAGAACTGGCCGGTGACGCCGATCGCGGCGCGTACCGCCTGCGGGTCGGCGGTGCGGTCGTGGCCGCCGACGCGGATGTCGCCGGAGCCGGCGTCGGGAGAGATGAGGGTGGACAGGATCTTGACGGCGGTGGTCTTGCCGGCGCCGTTCGGGCCGAGCAGGGAGAAGATCGTTCCTTCGGGGACGGACAGGTCGACGCCGTCGAGAACGACCTTGTCGCCGTAGGACTTGCGCAGGCCGTTGGCCGAGATCGCCAGGTTGGTCATGGTGGTGCTCCTTCAGAGGCTGCGGGCGTCGATGTCGCCGTGGGCGGTGGTCGCGTGGATGGTCAGGTCGGCCGTGCCGTCGGTGTTCCTGAGTGCGTTGGTGATCCGGCCGTAGCTGGTGCCGGCGTCCAGGGCGGCGGAGACTCCGTGGGCGGCGCCGACGGACACGTCACCGGCCTGGGTGCGCAGCACGACCGTGCCGCGTACGGCTTCGGCGATCCGGATGTCGCCCTTCATGGTGCTGATCTCCGCGGGGCCGTTGAGGCGGCCGATCGAGACGTCACCGGCGGCGGTGTTGAGGCGGGCGCTCGCGGCCTCGTCGAGCGTGATCGCGCCGTGCGAGCCGTCGAAGACGACGTCGCCCAGCTGTCCGACGGACCGGAACTCGGCGCTGGCCGCCTTCACCTCGACCCGGGAGCCGACGGGCAGCTGGACCGTCACCTCGATGGATCCGGAGTTTCCGAGGATCTGGTTCTTCGCCGAGGCGGCGATCCGCAGGACACCGTCGCCGTATTCGATGGTGGTCTGCTCCGCGACCTTCACGTCGCGACCCTTCGAGGGGTCCGCGGGCAGGACCTCGACCGTGGTGTCGGCCCGGTCGGCGGCGATGAACTGCACGCGTCCCGCGGGGATGTCGAGGACGACGGAGATCGGGGTGGGGGTGTCGAAGGTCTGCATCGTGCTCTCCTCTTGCGCCTGTCGTTTCTGGCGGTGGAAACGCTACGTTGCGTTCAGGTACAGGGCAACAACGTCGTTGCGTCAAGACGGTGTTTGCGCAGGTGGCAGCCGCAGAATCGTTGCAACGGCGTTGATTTTAATGCAACGAAGATCGTCTGCCCGTTGCATTGGGCGAAGAATGAACGCTATGCTGGCGGCCTCAGGAACGCGTGGAGGGAGATCGCGATGCCGGGAGGCAGGCTCACCCAGCAGGAACGCCAGCAGATCGCGCTGGGGGTGGCCGACGGGCTCGCCTACGCGGAGATCGCGAGACGCCTCGACCGCCCCACCTCCACGATCACGCGTGAGGTCATGCGCAACGGCGGCCCCACCGGCTACCGCGCGGACCTGGCCCACCGCGCCACCGAACACCGCGCCCACCGGCGCAGGCAGGCGACTCCCCGGGGGCCGCAGGCGTCCCCGCAGGCGCACGGCCGCGACGCCGAGGCCGTGCGCGAGTACGAGGAGAGGTTCACGACCCTCTTCATGCAACAGGGCCTGCCCAAGATGATGTCCCGGCTGCTGACCTGCCTCTACACCACCGACGCGGGCAGCCTCACGGCATCCGAACTCGTCCAGCGCCTCCAGGTCAGCCCGGCGTCCATCTCCAAGGCGGTCACGTCCCTCGAGAGCCAGGGCCTCATCCGGCGGGAACGCGACGAGCGCCGCCGCGAGCGCTACGTCGTCGACGACGACGTCTGGTACCAGGGGATGATCGCCGCCGCCCGAGCCAACATCGAGCTCGCCGAGACCGCACGGCAGGGCGTCAGCATCCTCGGCCCCAACACCCCGGCCGCCGACCGCCTGGAGAACATCGCCCGCTTCGTCGACTTCGTCACCGAGAGCCTCACCCGCGCCGCGGAGCAGGCCCGCGAGATCCTCTACACGAAACCCGGGGCGGGCTCAGGTGACACCGCCCGGCCGGAGTCGTGACCACGTGGCGGGAAAAAGGATTGGACGGGACGAGGCCGGGGCTTGTAGCTTGCCGTTGAACGTGACGCCGCCCGAGGAGGTGAGACCCATGAACGCTGTATCGATGTGGGTGCTCCCCCTTCCCGTCACGGCCGGGCGACTGACGTAGGCGTCGCCGGGAGCGCCCGCCAACCAGGCGCTCCCGAAAGGCAACTCCAATGCACTCTCTGCCGTTCACCGCCGAGCCGTCGTCGAACGACGTGGTCGAGCGCGACTCCCCCGTGGGCGACGCCCACGGGCTCCCCTCGCCGACTTCCGGCACCGACAACGCGGCCCTCATGTTCGACGTGATCATTGCCGGCTGCGGGCCGACCGGTGCGATGCTGGCCGCCGAGCTGCGGCTGCACGATGTGCGGGTACTCGTCCTCGAGAAGGAAACCGAGCCCGCGTCGTTCGTCCGCATCGTCGGTCTGCACATCCGCAGTCTCGAGCTGATGGCGATGCGCGGACTGCTGGATCGCATTCTCCCGCACGGACGGCAACGCGCCGCCGGCGGTTTCTTCGCCGCCATCGCCAAACCCGCGCCCAAGGACCTGGATTCCCCGTACGCCTATCTGCTGGGCATCCCGCAGCCGGTCATCGTCCACCTGCTCGAAGAGCATGCGATCGAGCTGGGTGCACAGGTCCGGCGCGGTTGCGCGGTCGCCGGTTTCGAGCAGGACGACGAGGGTGTGACCGTCGAGCTGGCGGACGGGGAACAGCTGCGCACGCGCTATCTCGTGGGCTGTGACGGCGGGCGCAGCACGGTGCGTAAGCGGCTCGGTGTCGGCTTCCCCGGCGAGCCGTCCCGGACCGAGACGCTGATGGGCGAGATGGAAGTGGGCGTGCCGCCGGAGGAGATCGCGGCCAAGCTGGCCGACATCCGCGAGACCCACCACCGGTTCTGGCTCCGGCCCGCAGGCGTCGGGGTCTACAGCGTCGTGGTTCCCGCCGCCGGGGTCAGCGACCGCGCGGCGCCGCCCACCCTCGAGGATTTCCAACAACAGCTGCGCACCATCGCCGGAACCGATTTCGGCGTGCACTCCCCGCGCTGGTTGTCCCGCTTCGGCGATGCCACCCGGCTGGCCGAACAGTATCGGGTCGGGCGGGTGCTGCTGGCCGGCGATGCGGCACACATCCACCCACCCATCGGTGGACAGGGCCTCAACCTGGGCGTTCAGGACGCATTCAACCTCGGCTGGAAACTCGCCGCACAGATCCGCGGCTGGGCGCCGGAAACACTGCTGGACACCTACGAGGCCGAACGTCATCCGGTCGCCGAGGACGTGTTGGACAACACCCGCGCCCAGACTGAACTGCTGTCCACCGAAGCAGGCCCGCAGGCCGTGCGCAGGCTGCTCACGGAACTGATGGACTTCGACGAGGTGAACCGCTACCTGATCGAAAAGATCACCGCGGTCGGCATCCGCTACGACTTTGGAGAAGGCCCCGACCTGCTCGGCCGCCGCCTGCGCGACATCGAGGTGAAACAGGGCCACCTCTACGGCCTGCTGCATCGCGGCCGCGGCCTGCTGCTGGACCGGACCGAACGCCTGACCGTCGGCGGGTGGTCAGACCGGGTCGACCACCTCGCGGATCCCACCGCCGACCTGGGTGGTCCGTGCGTCCTGCTACGCCCCGACGGCCACGTCGCCTGGATCGGCGACGATCAGCAGGACCTGGACGACCACCTCTCCCGCTGGTTCGGCAAGCCCGCGAACTGATTCCGCCTGAGCAGTGGGTCATCCGGGATCGAAGCTGTGACTCCTGCGGGGAGACCGGGTGACCCAGCTTCTCAGGTGCGCTGGGCGATGACGCGGGTGAAACCGAGGTGACGGCCGGTGTCGGCCCGCAGCATGTTCACTTCGCGGGGAACGAGCTTGCGGGCGATGTCGTTGTCGGTCGTCTCCAGGACGGCTTCGCTCCAAATTAGCCAGTCGCGCCACCCGTCCTCCAGGAAGTCGGCGCGCACGTCGTCGACCACGCCACTGCGACTCCACAACTGCTGCCACCACGCCGGCGAGTGAAAGGTCCAGAAATCCGGCTCCCAGTACGGCGTGAGGTGCTCCGGCAGCCCGTCGTCGAGTTCCCTGGTCAGCCCCGGCACCACGATGCCGATGTGGCCGCCGGGAGCCAGGAAACGGCTCAGGTAGGGCAGGTAACGCGCGTCGGTGCCGAAGTAGTGGTAGGCGTCGACGCTGACGATGGCGTCAAAGTAGCCCTCGGCGAACGGCAGGTCATGCGCCTCGGCCAGCAGCGGCGTGACGAGCCTGGCTTGGCCCGCGGCGTCGATCCTGCGCCAGTTCTCGGTGGGATTGATCCAGAGATCGGCGGCGACGACCTGGACGTCGAACTCCTTCGCCAGGAAGATCGAGGTGATGGCCCTGCCGCACCCAAGGTCGAGCACGCGGGCGCCCGGCGCCAGGTCGAGCTCGGAGCACAGCCATTCGAGCAGCCAGAGGGCGCTCGGGCCCATCCAGTTCTCGATCATCCAGTGGGGGTCGTAGCCGGCGCTCCTCGGGAACCGTGGCCGGTCCAGCTGCTGCCTCAGATCGTCGGTCATAGGGGCAGGATGGCACCCCCGGCTCGGAGACGTCGATCGATTTGTCGGCCGAGGCCTTGCGCCTGCCCCCGGTACGGCGAGGGCGGCCGCACAAGCTGGCACTGCTCAACCGGCTGACTCCAGCAACCCGAATACCTTGCAAGGTCCTAGCTGCCTGACGATTCTCCTCGGTTACACCAGGCTGAGTCCTTACGCACAAGAACTGTCATTATGGTGTCCGTACGGTATACCCCTTATGTGGCGGTGATTTATCGAATTATCGTTAACGACAAACCAGTAATCGTGAAACGGCGATGGCCCGACCCGGTCGGGGTCGAGCCATCGCCGTGACGGTTGCTCAGTTCGCGGAGTGGGCGTTGACGTACGCCGGTTCCGTGGTCGATGCCTGCGACCGGCTGGGGCGCAACATGGGCGCGGTCACCGCGGCGATCACGCAGAAGATCAGCGGGAGCAGGAACGCGTGATTGAGCCGCGTGACGTGGGTGAGCGCGCCGATGACGGCCGGCCCGGCCAGCATGCCCAGGTAACCGAGCCCGGCGACCCGGGAGACGTTGGTGGCCGCCGCGGCGGGATCGGCGTGCCCGGCCGCGCTGAACAGCTGCGGAATCGTGCCCGCCAAACCGGCCCCGAACAGAGCCCACCCGGCCAGCGCCACGGGAACCGACGGCGACCAGACGACCAGCACCAGCGCCGACGCGGCCAGTGCGGAGCCCCACCGCAGCACGGCAACCGGGCCGAAACGGGCGGCGATGCGGTCGATCAGCAGCCGCCCGACGGTCATCGCGGTCGCGAACGCGCCGTAGGCCAGCGCCGCGGTGGCCGGCTGCGCGTCCAGCACGTCGCGCATGGCCAGCACGCTCCAGTCGGCCGCCGCGCCCTCGCTGAGCATGAGCATCAGAGCCAGCGCGGCCAGGATCCAGATCCGGGGCGGGGTCGACCGCCAGGTCGGCTTGACCGAAGCCACGTCAGCGCCGGGTGCGGTGCTCTGCGGCTTGGCGAGCAGCCCGGGGAAGGAGGCCGCGGCGATGCCCAGGGAGAGGACGCTGACGGCGGTCAACGTGGTGGCGGGGCTCCAACCCCAGCTCAGAGTACGAGCCGCCAACAGGGACGCGAGCACCCCGCCGAGGGAGAACAGTGCGTGGAACGCCGACATGACCGGACGCCGGTAGCCGGCCTCCACCTGCACGGCGTGCGCGTTCATGCTGACGTCCAGGCAACCGTTGCCCAGCCCGAGCACCAGCAGGGCGGCGCCCAGCGCCCAGCCGTTGGTCGACAGGCCGGGCAGCACCAGCGCGGCGCTGAGGAACAGCGCGCTCAGCGGGACCACCCGCCGGGCGCCGAAGCGGTCGGTCAGTGGGCCGGCGATCTGCATGCCGATGAACGCGCCGCCGCCGAGCACAAGCAGCAGCGAGCCGAGGGTGGCGTGGCTGATGCCGGATCTGTGCTCGATCGCCGGGATGTGCACCACCCAGATTCCCAGCACGAAGCCGTTCAGCGCGAAGTACACGAAGGTGGCGGCCCGAGCGGCTCGCAAGTTTTTGGACACGCCAACGAACGTAACAAACAGATCTGATGTTCGTAAGGTTGCAAGGCAGCCGGGTGGTGATGTTCAATGGCCGTCATGACGACGACCGCTGATCGACACCGCCACATCGTCGACGCCGTACAGCAGGCCGGGCAGATCAGCGTCGCCCGACTGGCGGAGCTGACGGGAACGTCGGAGATGACGGTGCGCCGAGACCTGGACCAGCTGGCCGAGCAAGGCGTGCTCGAGCGCTACCGCGGCGGTGCGCGCAGTCTGGTGCTGCGTGGGCAGGAGCCGCCGTTCGCCGTGCGCGCCCATGAGGAGCGCGAAGCCAAGCAGCGCATCGCGGCCGCGGTCGTGGAGATGCTCGCCGACGGCGAGGCTGTCGTGCTCGACAGCGGCACCACCTGCCTCGAAGTCGCCCGCTTGATGACCGCACGCCGGCTGACGGTCATGCCGATGTCGCTGCACGCCGCGAACGTCCTGACGGGTGCACCGCAGCTGAGGTTGCTGTTGCCCGGCGGCGAACCGCGCTCCGGTGAGCTTGCCCTCATCGGTCCCCTTGCGCAGGCATCTCTGCAGGCCCTGCGTTTCGACACCGCGATCATCGGCTGCTGCGGCCTGAACGCCGCCGGGCTGACCGCCTACGATCTGGACGACGCGGCGATCAAACGCGCGATGATCGCCTCCGCCCACCGAGTCATCGCGGTCGCTGAACCAGCGAAGTTCGCCCGCACCGCGCTGGCCCACGTCGCACCGGTGTCCGCACTGAACATGGTGATCACCACCGACGAGGCATCGCAGGACGACCTGACCAATCTGACCGCCGCCGGCACGATCGTGCGTACGGCATGAGTGCCGCCCCGGCCGCCGTGCTGTTCGACCTGTTCGGTGTCATCGCCCGCAACCAGCCTCCGGCAGCCCGGGACGCGCTCACCACGCTCGCCGGCGTCGCTGCCCCCACGTTCTGGGACGCCTACTGGAAACACCGCGCCGCCTACGACCGCGCTGATGTCACCGCCACCACCTACTGGCATCGCGTCGCCGCAACCCTGAACGTCAGCTTCGACGAGCACCGCACCGCCGCGCTGATCCTCGCGGACATCGGGAGCTGGAGCACCGTCGACGAGGACATGGTCAGCCTGATCGACCACCTGGCAGCATCAGGACTGCGCCTCGGGCTGCTGTCCAACATCCCGGAAGAACTCGCCGCGCACTACGAACTGCACCACGGCCGCTGGCTGCGCCACTTCGACGTCGTCGCGTTCTCCAGCCGCACCGGCCGGGCCAAGCCCGACCCCGCCGCCTACCGCTGGTGCTGCCAGGCACTCGGTCTCGCCCCCGAGACCGTCCTGTTCATCGATGACCGCGCCGAGAACGTCGATGCCGCAGCCCGATTGGGGATGCGAACGCACCTGTTCATTGGCCGAGACGAAGCCGCACGAGCTATCTCCGGCACGTCTCCGCGTGCGCGGGCCAACTAGCACAGGACCGAGACCGGACGTTGTGGCCAGTGCGGCCCGGGTGAGCGGCCGACCGGCGTGCACGAGTGCGGCGGGCATGGTCAGCGCGTCGTACACGACGGGCTCGGCGAGGGTGCTGCCGCTCATCTGCTGGCTGAGCCGAGCAAAGAATTGGCCCATCTTGCCCCGCCGCGCTCCGGCGGGGGTGTCGGCCCTGAAGACCCGGCAACCCGGAGACCGCCGAGCGGCTGACGCGGGCCCGCTCAGCGCTTGTTTGTCGATGTTTGCCGCCCACCACAGGACCGGATGGCACCCTGGGCACGTGGACTGGGCAGGGAGCTAGGGAGCTGAGGAAAGGCGGCATCGGGATCACGGTGGACGACCTCTGATGCGTACCGCGTTGATCGTAGTAGCCGCGCTGGCGACGGCGGTGGTCGTGGACCTGATCTCCGGCATGGTGGTCCGCCGGGTAGCTCGCGGGCGTTACAGGTGGCTCCTGGAACCGCTGCGGCAGGCCTGCCGCCGGCCGGCGGCCGCGGCTCTGCTCTCCGGGGCGCTGTACTACGCGCTGCCGCCTGGACCGGCCGATTGGCAGCGTCACCTGCGGCACGCCATCCTGCTGGTCCTGATCGCCGCCAGTGCATGGCTGGCGATCAGGACGTTGAGCGTGGTCGAAGTGGTCTCGTTCAGCAAGCTGCCGAGTGATTTGGTCACCAGCCGGCGCATCCGGCGGGCCCGGACCCAGATCCGCCCTGTGCGGCGGCTCACCGTCGCCGTGGTGACGATCGTCGCGATCAGCCTGATCCTGATCACGTTCCGGCCGGTACGCGTCTTCGGCATCTCCATGCTGACGTCGGCGGGAGTGGTCGGCGCAGTGATCGGCCTGTCCGCCCGAACCGCACTCGGCAACGCGTTCGCCGGCGTCCAGGTCGCCTTCGCCGACGGGCTGCACGTCGGCGACGTGCTGGTGGTGGACGGCGAATGGGGCCGGGTCGAGGAGGTGAAGCTGACCAACGTGGTGATCCGGCTCTGGGACGACCGGATGCTCATCCTGCCGACCACGTACTTCACCGAGCGGCCGTTCCAGAACTGGACCCGGAACGAGTCCCGGGTGGTCGGCAAGATCCAGATGCATGTCGACCACACCGCCGAGCTGGACGACCTGCGCCGGGAGGCGCGCCGCCTGGTTGAGTCCTCACCGCTGTGGGATCGCGGCCAGTGGGTGCTCCAGATGGTCGATTCCACCCCGCAGACGGTGGTCATCCAGGTGCAGGCCTCGGCGGCCGACGGCGCCAGCGCCTGGGACCTGCGCTGCGACCTACGCGAGGGACTGATCCGCTACCTGCGCGACCAGCACCCCCAGTGGCTGCCCCGCACCCGCAACCAGTACCAGCCCTGACCGGTGGGCACTCGGGCCGATGAACGGCCCGTTCTTCGTGATCGAAGGCGTGGGCTCCCGCATGCTCCCCGGCAGCGCAGAAGTCGATGCCGGCCAGCGGCCGGATGCGGGATGCCGGTGGTCCCGGATAGCAGGTCGGCGAGCGTCATCACTGCATGGTCTCGTCCCACAGCACCCGACCAACCGGCAGTCACCCGGTGCCGGAATTACCCCTGCGCGGCCCGCCCCTTATGAAATGGTTTGCCCTGAAGGTTGCGAATTATCGACGGCACCCACACGAGCAGATCAAGCGACAGGGGCTGACATGAGGTGGCTGATCGGCGGAGGGGCCGTGGTTGCCGGCGGGATGGTCGCCCGGCGCCTGCTCGGCGGGGCTGGCCGGGGCAACGATCACTGGCAACGGGGTCAGGCACAGCGGCGCGGGCCGCGGTGGCATGTGGCGACGGTGAACCGACCGCCCAGTGACATCGCCCCGGGCGGACAGTTTCCCGAGCCGCTGGCCGGGCTCGGCGACGCCGTCGAGGTCCAGGTCCGGCCTGCCCCCGGCGACCGGGGAACAGAGATCGCCGTACGGCTGCGCGACGGTGCCCGACTCCCTGTTGCCGCCGCGGCCCGACGGGCCACCGGCCGAGATCCTGAGCAGGCGATCCGGGCGGCCCTGCGAGAGTCGAAGCAGCTTATCGAGACCAGTGAGGTCCTCCGCCCGGACTATCCACCCACCACCGAGCCGACCCCGGTGAACAAGCCGCTGCGGATGGCCACCCGACAGGGTCGGCGGGAGGGACGGCTGTGAAGGCCCTGGTCTGGGAAGGGGCCAACGAGCTCGCGGTGCGGCAGGTTCCGGACCCGCAGATCCGCAACGAGCAGGACGCCATTGTCCGGGTCCGCCGGACTGTGACCTGTGGCTCTGACCTGCACCTGCTCGGCGGGTACATCCCGTTCATGGAACGTGGCGATGTCCTCGGGCACGAGTTCCTTGGCGAAATCGTCGAGGTCGGCCCGCAGGTACGCAACCACAAAGTAGGCGACCGGGTCGTCGTCTGCTCGTTCATCTCCTGCGGCAAGTGCTGGTACTGCCAGCAACAACAGTTCTCGCTGTGCGACAACGGGAACACGAACCCGATGATCACCGAGAACATCTGGGGTTCCGCGCCCGGAGGCTGCTACGGCTACTCGCACGCACTCGGGGGCTTTGCCGGCAGCCACGCTGAGTACATCCGTGTCCCCTACGCCGACCAGGGTGCCTTCAGCGTCCCGGACGGGGTGAGCGACGAGCGCGCGCTGTTCGCCTCCGACTCCGCGCCGACCGGCTGGATGGGCGCCGACCTCGCCGGGGTCAAACCGGGTGATGTCGTCGCGGTCTGGGGTGCCGGGGCGGTAGGGCAAATGGCCGCCCGCGCATCCGTGCTGCTCGGCGCCGATCGGGTGATCGTGATCGACCGACTCGACAACCGGCTCCAGATGGCCCAGACGCATCTCGGCGTCGAGACGCTGAACTACGAGCAGCAGGACGTCAGCGGCGAGCTGCTGGAGCGCAGTGGCGGCCGAGGCCCAGACGTGTGCATCGAGGCAGTCGGTATGGAATCGCACAGCAGCGGTCCGCAATTCTGGTACGACCAGGTCAAGCAGCAGCTGCGGATCGAGTCCGACCGCCCGATCGCTGCCCGGGAGGCGATCTACAACTGTCGCAAGGGCGGCAGTGTGTTCGTCCTGGGCGTGTTCGCCGCCCTGGTGGACAAGTTTCCGCTCGGGGCGGTGATGAACAAGGGGCTGACGCTGCGCGGCGCACAGCAGCACGGACAGCGCTACATTCCCATGCTGTTGGAGCGGATGGCCCGCGGTGAGCTGGTCACGGAGCATCTCGCGACGCACACCATGCCGTTGGACGAAGCTCCGCGCGGCTACGAGATGTTCAAACAGAAGCTCGACGGATGCGTACGGGCCGTCTTCCAGCCCACCAGCTGACCGGTACCGCCGAGGCCACGGCCACCTTCGTCCTCACCGCCCGAAGCTCGCCCTTACTGGCCGCACCGCCACGCCACCGGCGCACCTCGCGAGGCCCAGTCCCGCGGCGTTTCGGTCGCGACTCGGGGCATGCGCCGACCTACCTGCCGTGGGGCTGCCCGCCTTTCTCGTCCCGCCAGCCCCCGGGTTCGGGATGGTAGCCGTAAGCGGCAGCCCGGACCGTTTCCTCGTTTTCCAGCCCGGAGCCGATCGCGCCGCCGACGGTGGCCAGCGAGCTGATGATCCAGGCGAGCGTCAGATAGTCGGTGAAATTGACCGGCCGCTGCAAGGTCTGTACCAACACCGATGTGTCGATCAGCAGTACCCCGACCAGCACCGTTCCAGCGAACAGCACCACGTAGGACACCGCCGTGGCCAGAGTAAGGGTGAGGATGGTGCCCAGGTTGAACAGCCGTGCCAGCTCAGTCGGTGTCTCGCGGCCTGGTTTCTCCCACAGGTCGTGCGCGACGATCAGCCAGGTCACCAACGCCGTCAGGCCGAGTAACATGATCACGGCGAGTCGGAGTCCTCCAAGGGCATCGCCCATCTGCCAGATGGTGTCCGTGGTGAGCGCAAACGCGGCCGTGCCAAACGCGCCGACCAGCAGCTTGGACAGGCCCAACAGGGCCCGCCCCGGGCGGTTGGCGCGGACCATGCCGGTCAAGAGCCGCACCCGGCCGATGAGCCGCGAGGCGACGTAGCGTCGTTCACCGGCGTCGGCCTCGTCGACCACCCGGTGGATGGCGGGAACCCGGCTTGGCATCTCGGCCGGTGCCCAGCCGGCCGGCGGCACCCGCTGGTCGGAAACGTCTGTCAGCAACCGGCTCACCAGATCCGGAACGGCCGCGCGAGCCGCTCGCAGCTGGTGCAGTCCCAGCGCGGGCAGGGACACCATCGCGACTCGGCGCCGGGCGGAGGTCTGCGCGACCAGCGGCACTCGCTCGGCGTGCAGTGGCAGGTCGGTCAGGCAGATTGCGACGTCCCACTGCTCGTCGACGCGCCGTTGAGCAAGATCGTCGAGCAGCGCCTCAACGCCGCCGTCGCGGCGCGGCGCCACCTCGCCCCAACCTTCCCGGACAATCCACCGCACGTTCGCGTTCACCCGGTCGGCGAGTCGGCCGGCCAACTCGGCGGTGAGCGGCGCGGCCACCCGGGCCGGGTGGTCCGGCGGGGTCGCCACCAGTCCGACGACGATCTCCCGGCGGTGCTGTTCACTGCGGGTCATCGGGGCCCCTCACCGCTAGCCGGCTCGTCGCGGTCCATCGTCCCCAACCACGTCTCCGTGGACATTCCGACGGTTGTCATGGTGCTCCCTCTCGGTGTCGGCACCGAGGTCTGTTCGCTACGCGGTCCGCAGAAGACAGGAGCAGGACGACCAGCACGCTGGCACGTCGACCAGCCAGCGAACCACACCGGCTGCGGCGTAGGCCATCATCCTGAGCAGCGACCCGAGCTGCTCGACGGCGAAGAACCGGGCGTGGCGTGCCGTTGCCGCAGCTCCTCGCGTCGGCTGAGGTTGTGTTCCAGCCAGAGCCAGGCCCGGGACTGCCCCGAACAGCCCGCCTTCATCTGCTTCCCCCGCGAAGAATCCGCTCATCGCATGAGCCATGCCCGTTGTGGCTCTCACATCCTCGCAGACCGTTTCGACCCTTAAGGCCGGTTTGCGGCCACCCCAGGGCCTAACCCACCGCAGCGCGTGGCGGAGCGCACGCCAGCACGACGCCGGCACCTCCGCGCCGCGCCGGCCCGGACTCTGCGGGAGGTCGCCGTTGACCTGCTCAGCGAAGTCCGCCCCCTCGCGGTGGATCACCGAGGCAACAGCGACCCTGTGCGCCTCCGTCCACCGGCTCAGGCACCCCGGTCCAGGAACCGCGGTGCGGGCAGCGCCGCTGACAGGTCCCGTGTGGGGATCCTCGTGGAGCGTGACTGCGGTGTGCCGTCGCCGCATGACGGTGCCGCAGGTCCGACCGCTCAGCCGCACCGTGATCGAGAGCTTCAAGGCGTACACGGTGGCACTGCCTGAGGTGCTGTCGGTGTTCGTCGTGGCCGGCGGCGACGACTTCCTCGTCCACGTCGCCGTGCCCAGCGTGGACAGCCTGCACGCGTTCCTGATGGACAAGTTCAGCGGACGCCGCGAGATCGTCGGGTTCCGCAGCTCCGTGATCTACCAACACGCCCGCAAGCGGGTCATCGAACCCCTCGACCCGTGACACGGCGAGATGATCCGCACCGCCATCGGCGACGTCGAGGTGTTGTCAGCGCAGCATGGCCCGGGTCATTCGGCGGGTGGCGACGTACATCGCGATGGACCCGAAGGCGCTGAGGTAGACCACGGGTATCAGCAGGTCCCAGCTGAGGCGGCCCAGCGCGGGTTCCCGGACGAGTTCGATGCTGTGGTAGAGCGGTAGCGCCCGGATCAGCGGCTGCACGGCCTCCGGGTAGACCGACAGCGGGTAGAACGTCGTCGCGAACAGGTACATCGGCAGCATGAAGAGCTGGATGTACTGGAAGTCGGGGAAGTCGCGCAGGTACGTCGTGACGGCCAGTCCACCCGCGGCGAACGCGTAGGAGATCAGCACCGACGCCGGCAGGGCCAGCAGCACCCAGGCCGAGGTGACGAGCCCGCCGAGCGCCATGAGGGTGAGGAAGCCGATCGACGTCAGCAACGCGTTGATCATCGCGCTGGTGACCTCGCCAACGGCGATGTCGGTGACCGAGAGCGGCGTCGGCAGGATCGCGTCGTAGGTCTTCTCGACCCTCATGCGGACGAAGACACCGAAGCTGGTCTGGTTGAACGCGGTGTTCATCGCGGTCGTGGCCAGGATCGCCGGGGCCACGTAGACGGCGTAGGGGACATCGACCCCGGGTACCGTGCCGACGAGCAGCCCGACGCCGACACCGATCGACAACAGGTACAGAATCGGTTCGACGAGGGCGTTGAGCAGCGGCGTGACCGACCGGCGGTAGAGCATGAAGTTGCGTTCGACGAGAGCCAGGGTCCGACGTCGCGTCCAGGTGGGTACGGCGACGGTGGTCATGGGTTCTCCACGGGGGTTGTTGGCGTGGGCGGTCACGGATGCAGCCTTCGGCGGTAGGTGATGCGAGCGACCAGGAAGCCGCCGACCGCGAGCGCCAGCAGGTAGATGACGTGGACGGAGCTGCCGATGACCGTCGCCGTGCCGAGGCTGAGCGTGCGGCACAGCTCCACCCCGTGCCACAGCGGCAGCACGTAGGACACCGGTCGGATCCACTCTGGTAGCTGCGAGACCGCGAAGAACGTACCGGAGAACATGTAGAGCGGCATGATGACGAAGCGGAACACCGTGTCGATGTGGCGCAGCTTGCGCACGCCGACTGCCCACGCCGCGGCCGGTGCCGCGAACGCGACGCCGGTCAGCGTCGCGCCGAGCAGGGCGCCGAGCGCCCACCAGCCTCCGATCAGCCCGAACGCGGCCATCACCACGATGAAGGCACCGCTGGCGATGAGCACCCGGAAGGCGATGAAGAGCAGGTGCCCGGCGGCCAGCTGCTCCGGCTTGAGCGGCGTCGGCGTGGCGCCCCGGTACGCTCCGAAGCCCGCGGCCCGGGCGACCCCTGCGGATCCCTCCAGGAACGCGTTCTGCATCGCCGCCGCGGCCAGCATGCCCGGAGCGAAGAACGCCGCGTAGGTGACACCGGCGATCTGGGTTGGGGCGTTGTCGTCCACGAGGGAGCCCAGGCCGGCACCGACACCGATGAGGAACAGCAACGGGTTCAGCACGTTGATCACGATCGAGCCGCGCCAGGTGCGCCGGTAGAGCGTGATCCAGTATCCGAAGGAACGAAGCACCAGTCGTCTCTCCTGCTACTCGATGAGCGATCGGCCGGTGAGCTTGAGGAACACGTCCTCCAACGTCGCGCGGCGCACCAGCGCGGTGAGTGGCGTGAGCGACATGGCGTGCACCGCGGACAGGGCCGCCTCGCCGTCGGCGGCGTAGACGAGCACCCGGTCGGGAAGCAGCTCGACGCGGCCGTCGGTGTCGTTGCCGCCGGTGGCCAGTGGCGACGTCCGGAGCTTCTCCGCCGCGGTGTCCCGTTCGTCGAGGCGGAAGCGGAGTTCGAGAACATCCCTGGTCGCGTACCGGGTGATCAGGTCGCGAGGCGAGCCGTGCGCGACGATCCGGCCGTGGTCGACCACGACGAGGCGGTCGCAGAGCTGCTCGGCCTCGTCCATGTAGTGCGTGGTGAGGATGAGCGTGACGCCCTCCTGTTTGAGCCGGAAGAGCCGGTCCCACAGGATGTGCCGAGCCTGCGGGTCGAGGCCGGTGGTCGGTTCGTCGAGCAGCAGGATGTCGGGTTCGTTGATCAGAGAGCGGGCGATGGTCAACCGCCGGCGCATGCCGCCGGACAGCGTCTCGACCTGGTCTCCGGCCTTTTCCTCAAGCTGGGCGAAGCCCAGCAGTCGGGTCACGCGCTCGCGGATGACCGGCCGCGGCAGGCTGAAGTATCGCCCGTAGATGTGCAGGTTCTCCCGGACGGTGAGCTCGTTGTCGAGGCAGTCGTCCTGCGTCACGACACCCAGTCGGGAGCGGATCTCCGGCCCCTGTCTCATCGGGTCCATTCCGAGCACGCGCAGCCTGCCGCCGCTGATCGGCGACGTCGCGGCGATCATGCGCATGGTCGTGGATTTGCCGGCACCGTTGGGGCCGAGAAGTCCGAAGGCCTCGCCCCGCTGGACCTCGAAGTCGATGCCGTCGACGGCGCGGAACTCCGCCGTGGACCTGCGCCGGGGATAGACCTTGGTCAAGCCGGTCGCCGCGACCAGAGGACGTTCGCTCACCAGGGCAGCCTACGGATGACGACCCACAACTGCAAGATTTGAACAACGCAGTGGAAATTTTAGACAGGACGGTCGGTGAGGGCGGTATGCCGGCCCGGTACCAGCAAGGCGACCGGAGCGGGCCGCCAGCGCCTTCGGGTGGCCACTGGCAGCAATTTGTAGGTTCCCTTCTTGACTGGCGGTTGGCACGTAGCTAAGTTTCAGCCACCCGGACTGAGAGGCGTCTATGCAGACCCGACTCGTTACCGCGACCGCCTGGGCGGCCACACTGGCGGTCACCCTCGCCCCCCTCCCCGCCCGAGCCTCCGACCGACCAGCACACCCGTCCTCGGCCGAGCACGGCTGGGTCACGTCGACGCTGCGACACATGAGCCTGGAGCAGAAGGTCGGGCAGCTCTTCGCCACCTATGTCTACGGCGGTGACGCCACCGAACCCACGGCCGCCGACCGGGCCGCGAACCGGGCCGCGTTCGGCGTCGAGACGCCGGCGGAGGTCATCGACCGGTACCAGCTCGGCGGCGTCTGCTACTTCTCCTGGTCGCACAACCTGGACAGTCCCCGCCAGATCGCCACCCTCTCCAACGGACTCCAGCGGGCCGCCCTCGGCGACGGTGCGAAGGGTCGGGTTCCCCTGCTCATCTCCACCGACCAGGAGCAGGGCGCCGTGCTGCGGATGCCCTCCCCCGCCGCCCAGTTCCCCGGGTCGATGGCGCTGGGTGCCGCACGCTCCGCGGCGGCCGCCCGGACGGCGGCGGAGGTCACCGGCCGTGAGCTGCGCGCCGTCGGTATCCGCCAGCCGTACGCGCCGATCGCCGACGTCAACGTCAACCCGGGCAACCCCGTCATCGGCGTACGGTCCTTCGGCGCCGACCCGACCCTGGTGGGCGACCTCACCGCCGCCCAGGTCACCGGCTTCCAGGACCGGGCCGGCGTGACCGCCGTGGCGAAGCACTTCCCCGGGCACGGCGACACGGCCACCGACAGCCACACCGGCATCCCGGTCATCAACCACAGCCGCGCCGAGTGGGACCGGATCGACGCGCCGCCGTTCAAGCGGGCGATCAGCGCCGGCGTCGACTCGATCATGACCGCGCACATCGTGGTCCCCGCGCTCGACCCCTCCGGCGACCCGGCGACGTTGTCGCCGACGATCCTCACCGGTGTGCTGCGCGGTGAACTCGGCTTCCGGGGCGTCATCGTCACCGACGCGCTGAACATGGCTGGCGTACGAACGAAGTACGGCGACGAGCGGGTGCCCGTGCTGGCGCTCAAGGCCGGCGCCGACCAGCTCCTGATGCCGCCGGACCTCGCCCTGGCCCGGGACGCGGTCCTGCGGGCCGTCGCCGACGGCGAACTCACCGAACGCCGCATCGACGAGTCGGTCCGGCGCATCCTCGCCATGAAGTACCGCCAGGGACTGGCCCGCTCACCGCTGGTCGACGTGGAGAAGGCGGTACGGACGGTCGGCGCGCCGGAACACCTCGCCGCCGTCACCCGCGTCACCGACCCGACGCTGACCGCCGTCCGCAACGACGCCGGCATACTGCCGCTGCCCCGCGCTGGCCGGTCGGTGCTGGTCACCGGCTGGGACAGCGCGGCCTTCGCTCCGATCACGACGGTCGCCAACGGATTCACCGCCCGCGGCGCCCGCACCACCGCCCGGCCGGCGACCATGCCTTCCGACGCGGTGATCGCCGCGACAGCAACCCAGGCCGCCGCGCACGACCTCACCGTCGTGCTGGTGAACAAGGCGTGGGACACCACCGTCACCGACCCGCGCGCCACCCAGCAGCGCCTCGTCGCGGCGCTGCTCGGCACCGGGAAACCCGTGGTCGTCGTGGCGGTCCGCGATCCCTACGACATCGCGTACCTGCCGGGCGTGACCACCTACCTGGCGACGTACTCGTACACCCGGGCGGCGATGGACGCGCTCGTCCGCGCGCTGCACGGCGAGCTGTCCCCGAGCGGACGGCTGCCCGTCACGATCCCCACGGCCGATGGGTCGGGCTCCGTGCTCTACCCCTACGGCCACGGCCTGAGCTGGTAGGAGGCAACCAATGCAGCGGAGGAATTTCCTGGCCGGCGCGGTCGGTACGGGCGCGCTGGGAGCGGCGGCGCTCGGTGTCGGACCGGCGGTAGCCGACTCCCGTGGCCGTCAGGTCCGCACCGGCCTGGACGAGCTGGTGTCCTCCGGGTTCGCCGAGCTCGCCGGCCAGCGGGTGGGTGTCGTCTCCAACCCGACCGGCGTCGACGCGTCCTACCGGCACCTCGTCGACCTGATGCACGGCTCGGGTCGGGTGCAACTGGTCGCGGCGTTCGGCCCCGAGCACGGCTTCCGTGGCTCCGCGCAGGCCGGCGGCAGTGAGGGCACCGGCACCGACGCCCGCACCGGCATCCCGGTGTACGACGCGTACGGCGCCTCGCTGGCCCGGTGGGAAGCCATGTTCACCGAGGCCGGGGTGGACACGGTGGTCTTCGACATCCAGGACGTGGGGGTCCGGTTCTACACCTACATCTGGACGATGTACACGTCGATGGTCGCCGCGGCCCGGGTCGGGAAACGCTACGTCGTGCTGGACCGGCCCAACCCGATCGGCGGGCGGGCCTACGGGCCGATGATGACCACCCCGTACACCTCGGGGGTGGGCCTGAAGGAGATCATCCAGCAGCACGGGATGACGGTCGGGGAGCTGGCCCGCTTCTTCAACGCGACGTTCCTGCCGGTCGAGGCGGGCCGGCCGGTCGACCTGCACGTGGTGCGGTGCCGGCACTGGAAGCGCGACGACCTCGCCGCCGACACCGGCGTGCCCTGGGTGATGCCCAGCCCCAACATGCCCACCCCGGACACCGCGCTGGTCTACCCGGGCACCGGCCTGTTCGAAGGCGTCGCGTCGATCACCGAGGGGCGCGGCACGTGCCGCCCGTTCGAGCTGATCGGCGGGCTGGCGACCGACTTCGACCATCACTGGGGCGACCGGCTCAACGCCCGGAACCTGCCCGGGGTGGAGTTCCGCGAGGCGTACTTCTCGCCGACCTCCGCCGGCCAGAAGCCGGCCCTGCTCAACAAGCTCTGCGCCGGCGTGGAGGTCAAGGTCACCGACGCGGCCGTGTACGACCCGATCCGCACCGGCGTGGCGATGCTCGTGGAGGCGCACAAGTACCCGGCGTTCGCCTGGCGGCAGGACTCGTGGGACACCGTGCGCCCGTACTGGATCGACAAGCTCACCGGATCGCCGCGGCTGCGTACCCAGATCGACGCCGGAGCCGACGTGGACGACGTCGTCGGCGCCTGGGCCGACGAGCTGGCCACCTTCAACCGGCGACGCCGGCCCTACCTGCTCTACTGAGGAGTGCGGTCATGACCAGGTCGACCCGCCGTCCGCTCCGCCCACTCGCGCTCGCCCTGGCCCTGGCGGCCCTGACCACGACGCTGCCGGCCACCGCCGCGGCTGCCGCGGCACCTCCGTCCGGACCGCCGGTCGTCACCCCCGCCGACATCCACTTCCGGCACGACACGCTGCGCCGCGGCACGGCCCGCCAGGTGGGGCTGCTCCCCGACCAGGTGGATCGCCTGCCCACCGACCTGGCGGCGTATCTGCAGCCGACACCGGACCACCCCGGGTACCCGGCGTACTCGGGCGCGGTGGTGCTGGCCGCCAAGGACGGCGTGGTCGTCCAGCACGCCGCCGTGGGCACCGCCGTCAAGTACGCCTCCGTCGGGCCACCGCCCGGTCTGGTCGGCGTGGAACTGCCCGCCGACGAGCAGATCGCGACCCGGTCCGACACCATCTTCGACCTGGCGTCGGTGTCGAAGCTGTTCACCACGATCGTCACCATGCAGCAGGTGGAGCGGGGACGGGTGGAGCTGGACGCGCCGGTCGCCCGGTACGTCCCCGAGTTCGCCGCCGGCGGCAAGGCGACCGTCACCGTCCGGATGCTGCTCACCCACACCTCGGGTCTGCCCGCGTTCACGGCGCTGTGGAGCAGGTACCCGACGCCGGAACAGCGGTTCGCCGCCGCGCTCGCCACACCCCTGTCGGCCGGCGCGACACCCGGTTCGCAGTACGTCTACTCCGACCTCGGGCTGATCGCGCTGGGCGTACTGGTGGAGCGGGTGACCGGACGGCCGCTGGCGGAGCTGGTCCGCGACGGCGTGACCCGGCCGCTCGGCATGACCGACACCGGCTACAACCCGGGCCCGGAGCAGCGGTCACGGATCGCCGCGACCGAATACCAGCCGTACGCCGGGCGGGGCATGGTCTGGGGTGAGGTGCACGACGAGAACGCCTGGTCGCTCGGCGGGGTGGCCGGGCACGCCGGGGTCTTCTCCACGGCGGCGGACCTGGCCGTCCTCTGCCAGTCACTGCTCAACGGCGGCGAATACCACGGTCGGCGGATCCTGCGGCCGGACACGGTGCGGGCGATGCTGGTCAACCACAACGCGCCACTGGAGTCGGCGTACCCGGAGAGCGATCGTGGGCTCGGCTTCGAGCTGAACAAGCACTGGTACATGATGGGGCTCTCCTCGCCGGTGGCCTTCGGGCACACCGGGTTCACCGGAACGTCGATCGTCGTCGACCCGCTCTCCCACTCGTTCGTCATCATGCTCAGCAACCGGGTGCACCCCGACCGCGGCTGGGGCAGCAACAACGTGGCCCGCCGTGCCGTCGCCCGCGACCTGGCCGAGGCGATGCCGGTGCGGCCGCGCTCGGCCAGCGCCTGGCGGGCCGAGCCACGCGACTCCGCGACGAGCACTCTCACGGCGCCGCTGCGCCGGCCCGCGCGGGGCGCGACGGCGAATTTCCTGCTCTGGTACGACACCGAGCCCCGCTACGACAGCGCGCGGTTCGAGGTCTCCACCGACGGCGGGCAGACCTGGGCCACCGCGACCATGCGGCTGCGCGACGGCGGGCACCGGTGGACCTCCGACGGCACGGTCACCGGCTACGGAGGCCGGGTGTGGTGGCAGGTCTCGGTGGCGTTGCCCGACCAGGCGACGCACCTGCGGTGGAGCAGCAGCACCGACGGCTCCGGCCAGGGGCGTGGCGTCTACGTCGACCGGGTCGTCGCCCAGGACCGCGACGGTGTGCTCTTCTCCGGCGAAGGCGCCGACGCATCCCGACTCGTCGCCAACGGGTGGTCACCGGCGCGGAGTTGAGCCGTTCGTCCGGGGCGGGCGTCAGCAGTTGACCCTCGACCGGGTTGAGGCCCGAGCATCGGCGACATGGACGACCAGCCGACACCCGACCCGACCATGACGCGCATCATCGAAGCGGTGCAGCTCGGCCAATCCGGCACACCGGTCCAGGCCCGCGAGTTGCTCAGCACACTGTGGGACGAGATCGGCCCCACCGGTGACGCCCTGCACCGCTGCACCCTGGCCCACTACCTCGCCGACCTGCAGGACACCGCCGAGGCCGAGCTGGTGTGGGACGAACGCGCGTTGGCCGCCGTCGCCGACCTCACCGACGAACGCGCCCAGCAGCACCACCACACGCTTCAGGTGCGGGGCTTCCTGCCGTCGCTGCACCTGAACCTCGCCGACGTGCACCGACGACTGGGCCATACCACCCGTGCCCGGGCGCACCTGGCCACCGCTCGCAGCCTCGCCGAGCACCTGCCGGCCGACCAGTACGGCGACCTGGTCCGCGCGGGCATCCAGCATGTCGACCAGGCGCTGGCGGCGGGCTCGACACAACGCCTGGACTCGCATCCCGCCGCGGCTGGTTGACGATCCCGGTTGCGCCGTCGGAGCACCAACTGCGAGGGTCGACGGATGTCAGCGGTGACCGGCGCCGACCTGCTTCAGGCGGCCGACGAGACAATCCGGGTGCTGCACCCACACCGGGAGCGCGACTGGTCGGTGCCGGCCGGCACGCTGACCTGGAGCTGCTGGACCACCGCGGCGCACGTCGCGCACGACCTCCTCGCGTACGCCGGCCAGGTCACCGGCCGCCCGGATGACGGCTACCTGCCGTACGACCTGCGGGTCTCCCCCGACGCGAGCCCGGCGCAGGTGCTCACCGTGCTGCGTGCCTGCGCCGGCCTGCTCGCCGCCGCCGTCGACGCCGCCGCCCCGGAGACGCGGGCCTGGCACTTCGGTCCCTGCGACCCGGCCGGCTTCGCCGCGATGGGGGTGGCCGAGACCCTGCTGCACACCCACGACATCACCCTCGGTCTCGGCGTGCCGTGGCAGCCGCCGCAGCGGCTGAGCGCGCTGGTGTTGCGGCGACTCTTCCCGGACGCCCCGGACGGCGACGCACCCGACGTGCTGCTCTGGATGACCGGTCGCGGCGAGCTGCCGGGTCGGGCACGGCGCACGTCCTGGAGGTGGCGGGCGGCGGTGGACTGAGCCGTCCCCGCCTCAGGGGGCGGTGAGCGTGTGCCGGTGACCGTCGAGGGGGAAGGGCGGCCGGGCCGGCAACACCTCCTGGAACAGGTAGCCGCTCTTCTGCGCCACCCGGCAGGACGCGACGTTGTCCACCTGGTGCAGCAGGTCGAGGCGCTCCAGCGCTTCGAACCGGTCGAACGCCCACCGACTGAGCATGGTGACCGCCCGTGGGGCGATCCCCCGGCCGCGCGCCCACGACGCCGTCCAGTAGCCCACCTCGGCTGCCGGCCGGTCGGGAGCGGCGCCCTTGAGCACCACGTTCGCCACGAGCCGCGGACCGTCCACGCCGTCCTCGATGACGGCGAAGCTGTACCGACTGCCGTCGTCCCAGTCGTCCCGTACCCGATCCAGCCACCGCCGGCCCTCGGCGGCGGTGGTCGCGGGGACCCGGGTCCACCGGCGCAGCACCGGATCCCGGTATGCCGCCAGCAGCGCGTCCAGGTCGTCCGCGCACCAGCGGCGCAGGACGAGTGCGGGAGAGGTGGCCGACGCCCTCGACTCGATGACCATCCGCACAGTCTGCCGTCGCCGCCGCCGCCGCGGGGGTCAGCCCCGGCGGCGCCAGCGCAGCCACCAGCCGCGGCGGGGCCGGCGGACCGGCGCGGCGACGGTCGCCGGCTCGGCGGCCGGCGTGTGGGCCACGCGCCGGTCGCGCTCGGCGCGCCAGCCGCGGACCACCTCGTCGGCGTTCACCGGCCGCACCACCACCCGAGGCCCCTCGGGGTTGCGCAACCAGGCCACGATCTGCGCGTTCAGCTGCCCCACGAAGTCGCGTACGGACTGCTCGGTGGGCAGGTCGCGGACCTCGTCGGGGACCTGCTCGATGCGCCGGCGCAGTTGCAGCGGGGTCGGCAGCAGCAGGTCGCTGGGCAGCGCCTCGCGCTCCAGGAAGCTCTTGATCCACCACGACTCGTCGTACGGCGCCCCTTTGCCGGGGATCGGCTTGCCCATGCCGGGCAGGTTGTCGAACTCGCCGCGTTGCACGGCTCCCCGGATCTGCGCCTCGACGGCCGCGTCCCACGCCTCGGTCACTCTGCGGCACCTCCCTGGCCACCGTAACGCGCCGCCTCCGGCGGGCAACGCGCACCGCAAGGAGACAGCGCGGTCGGGCCGGGGACCATTCCCGGGGCTCGGTCGAGGGGGTGGTTTCGGACCGGACGACCGGTTCCAGCGGCAGGCCACGGTCCGGCAGGTGGCCCTGTGCCGGCATCCCCGTCGGGCCTACGGTCGGTGGGGGTATCGGTGAAACGGGGGGCGTCATGGTGGGTACGGGTGCACTGCTGGGCATCACGCTGGTCGCGCTGGGGCTGGTGCTGACACCCGGCCCGAACATGGTCTACCTGATCTCCCGCTCGGTGGCGCAGGGCCGCCGCGCCGGGATGATCTCGCTGCTCGGGGTGGCCGCCGGCTTCGGCGTCTACCTGGCCGCGGCGGTCGCCGGCCTGGCCGCCGTCTTCGTCCTGGTGCCGACGCTGTACGCGGTGGTGAAGCTGGCCGGGGCCGGCTACCTGCTGTGGCTGGCCTGGCGGACGCTGCGCCCGGGTGGGCAGAGCCCGTTCAGTCCCGCACCGCTGCCGCCGGACCGGCCTCGACGGCTGTTCACCATGGGCCTGGTCACCAACCTGCTGAACCCGAAGATCGCCATCCTCTACGTCTCACTGCTGCCGCAGTTCATCGACCCGGCGCGGGGGCACCTCGCGGCGCAGAGCCTGCTGCTCGGCCTGACCCAGATCACCGTCGCGCTGACCGTGAACGCGCTGATCGTGCTCACCGCCGGCTCCCTTGCCGGTTTCTTCGCCCGCCGGCCGCTGTGGCTGCGGGTGCAGCGCTGGGTGACCGGCACCGCGCTGGCCGCGCTGGCCGTCCGGATCGCCACCGACCGCTCCCGCGCCGCGGTCGCCACCTCCTGAGCCGCCGCGGTGGTTCAGCGGCCCGGCTCGCGGTGCCGCCGCAGCATCCCGGCGGCCAGCGGCGCGGCGTCGAGGTCCCCGGCGGCCAGCCGGGCGGCGAGGGTACGGCGGACCAGCCGGTCGGCCAGCCCGGGCGCGTGCCGGCCGACGGCCAACTCGACCCGCCCGCGCGTCGTGGTCGCCACGTCCCGGGGTGCCCGTCGGGCGGTGGCGGCACGCAGGATCGCCGCGATCACGCCCTCGACGGGCTCCGGCCGGGACACCCCGCGCAGGGACAGGCCGGCCTCGGCGGTGCTGTCGTGGATCGGTGAGGCCACCATGCTCGGGTAGACGACGCTCACGCCGACGTGGGTGCCCACCTCGTGGCGCAGCGCGTCGGCGTAGGCGACCAGGGCCCGCTTGCTGACCCCGTACGCGGCGGCGAGCGGTAGCGGCAGCACCGCCATCCGGCTGGCCACGAAGATCACCCGTCCCCGTGCGGCGATCAGCGGGGGCAGCGCCGCGGCGGTGGTCCGCCACGCGGCGAGCAGGTTCACCTCGAGCTGCCGGCGGACCGTCTCGTCCGGCGGCAGCTCCGCCGGGGCGGGGCCACCGACCCCGGCGTTGTTGACCAGCAGGTCCAGCCCGCCGAGCCGCTCGACGGCGGCGCGGACGGCCGGCGGCACGGCGGCCGGGTCGGTCAGGTCGCAGCCGAGCACCGGCAGGTCGTCGTCGGGGCGTGCGTGCAGGTCCAGCCCGACGACCCGGGCGCCGGCGGCGGTCAGCGCGGCGCCGAGGTGACGGCCGAACGTGCCGCTGGCCCCGGTCACCAGCACCCGGCGGCCGGCCAGCCCGGTCGCCGTCCGGCTCCTCACCGCCCCGCTCCAAGCGGCGAGGCCGTGCGGGCGCGGCGGCTGCCGGCTGCCAGTTCTCGGGTCAGCTCGGCCAGGTACGCGTCGAAGTCCACCCGCATCGCGGGGCGGCGTTGACCCCAGCGGGCGGTCGCCGCTCGCAGTTCGGCCCGACAGGCGGCCCGCTGCCGCTGCGCCTCGGGCAGCGCGTACCGGCCGGCGAGCTGCGCGGCGATCAGTTTGGCCTGCGCCTCCACCAGGGGAAACGCGGATCCGGTGGACTGCATCAGCCCGACGAACGCCAGGCCGGGCGCGTCGGGGTGGAACACGTGCCGGTACAGCGGCAGGGTGTCCGCACCCCCGCCCAGCAGCGCCGGATCCAGGAACGGGATCTCCACCCGGTAGCCGGTGCACCAGATGATCAGGTCGACCGGGTCGCTGCGGCCGTCGGTGAACTCCACCCGGTCGCCGTCGAGGGCGGCGACGCCGGGGCGGGCCTCGATGTCGCCGTGGGTCAGCCGGGACAGCAACCCGTCGGAGAGCGTCGGATGGTCCTGCAGGAAGCCGTGCGTCGGCGCGGGCAGCCCGTACCGGGTGGGACTGCCGACGGTGGTGGCCAGCATGGCCTGGGTGATGCGCTGGCGCAGTCGCCACGGCAGCCGGCGGGCCAACGCCCCGTTGAGCGTGTCCGAGGGGCGGCCCAGCAGGTATTTCGGGACGACCCACACGCCTCGGCGCAGCGACAGCAGCGTGCGGGAGGCCGCGTGGGAGGCGTCCACCGCGATGTCCATCGCGGAGTTACCGCCCCCGACGACCAGGACCCGCTTGCCGGCCAGTTGTTCCGGGCCCCGGTAGTCGTGGCTGTGCAGCTGATGCGCGGTGCTCGCGCCGGGGTACGGCGGGTCGGGCAGCCGGGGCACGCGGTTGTGACCGTTGGCGACCACGACGGCCTCGACGGTGACCTCGACCGGGCCGTCGGGTCCGCTCGCCCGCACGGTCCAGGTGCCCGCCGGTTCCCGGGTGACCCGCTCGACGGTGTGGCGCAGGCGGATGGTGTCGCGCAGTCCGAAGCGGTCGGCGTAGTCGGCCAGGTATCCGGCGATCCGCCGGTGGTCGGGGTAGTCGGGCCAGTCGGCGGGCATCGGGTGGTCGGCGAACTGGGTGCGGCCGCGGCTGGTGTTCAGGTGCAGCGTCCGGTACGCCGGTGAGTCGGGCGCCCCGTACACCCAGAGGCCGCCGACCTGGTCGGTGGCCTCGAAGCAGACCGCCGGCACCCCGGCGTCGCGCAGTGCCTTGACGGCGGCGAGCCCGGCGGCTCCGGCGCCGATCACCGCCACCCTGGGTCGTGCGCCCATCGCTGCCCCCATTTAATCCAACGTCCGATGGATAATCGTCGGGCGCGGGCGGCCCGTCAAGGGGCCGGCGGTCCGTACAGGCCGTCCAGGAAGCGGTGCACGAACGTGCGGAACTCGCGCCGCTCCCGGGCGCCCGGCGCACCCGCCGCCAGGGCCACCACGTGCCCGTGCGCGGCCCAGACCAGGCTCCGGACGGTGATGTGCGGGGTCGGCTCGACCAGCGCGCCGGCCGCCGCCGCTGCGGTGAGCAACTCCGTCACCAGCCGGTACAGCGGCTCGGCGTAGCGCTGGTCGAGCTCGGCGTGCCGCTGCGGCTCCAGCCAGCGCCGCAGCCACAGCGCCGTGGTCTCCGGCCGGTCCTCCAGGAAGTCCACGAAGACGTCGACCAGGTCGTGCAGGGCGCGCCGCGCCGCGTCGGGCCCCGCGTCCAGGGCCGAGTGCGCCTGCTCGGCCGCCTGCGTCAGGACCTCCCGCTCGGCGGCGAAGACCCGCGCGAAGCAGGCGTCGTAGAGCGCGGCCTTCGTACCGGTGTGGTGGGCGACCGTGGCGACGTCCACGCCGGCGGCGGCGGCGACCTCCCGCAGCCCGACGGCGTCGAAGCCGCGCTCGGCGAACAGCGCGGTGGCCGCGGTGAGCACCACCTCGCGGGTCTGGCGGGTCTCGTCCCGCCGGGGCCGACCCGGGCGGCGTCGGGGCATGGTCATGGCCGCCATTCTGCCCCTAGAATCCAGCAACCGTTGGATTGGCGGGCTGATGCCCGGAGAGGACACGGCGATGACCGGGCTCGACCGGCGGCCCGCCGCCGCCACCGACGAAACACTTCCTCGCGGCCCGCTGGCCGGCTTCGCCGCCGGCTCGCTCGGCATGGGCGTCTGGGTGACCGTGCCCGGCCTGCTGCTGCTGTACTTCCTCACCGACGTGCTGGCCGTCGGGCCGTGGCTGGCCGGTCTGGCGCTGCTGCTGCCGAAGGTCGCCGACGTGCTGCTGCACCCGTGGGTCGGGCACCGCGCGGACCTCGAGCAGACCCGCCGCGGCGACCGGCGACGACTGCTGCTGCTCGGCTGCGCCCTGCCGCTCGCGTTCGCCGCGCTGTTCGCGGTGCCCGGCGGGCTGACCGGCGCGCTGGCCGCCGCGTGGGTGGCGGTGTTCTTCGTCGCCGGCAACCTGCTCTTCGCCGCCTACCAGGTGCCCTACCTGGCCACCCCGGCCGACCTGCGCATCGGCTACCACGAACGCACCCGGCTGATGGCGTTCCGGATGGTCGTGCTGACCCTGGGCATCCTCGTCTCCGGGCTGCTGGCCCCGCTGCTGACCGGCGGCGACGCCGCAACCCGCGCCGGCTACCAGCGGATGGGCGTGGTGCTGGCCGTGGGGATGGCCCTCGCCATGCTGGTCGGGGTCGTGGGCATCGCCCGGCTGCGGGGCTCGGCGGCGGCGACCGGTCCCGGCGGGCACGGCGGATGGCGGGCGTTGCGCACCGCTCTGCGCGACCGGCAGTTCCGCTGGCTGGTCGCCGCCTACCTGGCCATGTCCACCACCACCCACCTGGTGCTGGCCGGGGTGCCCTACTACGCCGAGTACGAGCTGCGTGACGCCGGCCTGACCACGGTCCTGGTGGCCGCGTTCGTCGCGCCGGCCCTGCTGGTCACCCCGGCCTGGCTGGTGCTGGCCCGCCGGGTCGGCAAGCAGCGGGCTCTGCTCGGCGCGCAGGGCGCGTTCGCGGTCGGCTCGCTGGTGCTGGCGGTGGGCCGACCGGCCGGCCTGCCGGTGCTGGTCGGCGCGGTGGCGGTGCTCGGGGTGGCGTTCGCCGGCATGCAGCTGCTGCCGTTCTCGATGCTGCCCGACGTGATCCGCGCTGCCGGCGCGGCCGGCGCTGGCACCTACACCGGCGTGTGGACGGCCACCGAGGCCACCGGTGCGGCCCTCGGCCCGTACGCGTACGCCCTGTGCCTGACCGTCGGCGGGTTCGTGGCCTCGACCGCCGGTCAGACGCCGGTCCAGCCGGATGCGGCGCTCGCGGCGGTCCGCTACGGGTTCGGGCTGCTGCCCGCCGTGGCGATGCTCGTCGCGCTGCTGCTGCAACGCCGCTACACCCTGGACGCGGCCGCGCGGGCGGCCAGCTGACGGCACGGCGACGCCGCCGGCCGCCCGGCACTAGACTTCGCCCTCGATGGACGCCCAGCCCACCCCCGCCGAGACCCGCCCGTGCGCCCACTGTGGACAGCCGGTGCCGCAGCGCGTCGGCGCGGGTCGACCGTTTCGCTACTGCCGGGACAACGACGGCGCCTGCCAGCGCGCCTCCCGCAACAGCCGGATGCGCCACCGCAACGCCCCGGGCCTGCCCGGGCAGGTGGCGCGCACCTGGGAGGTGGTGGACCGGCTCGACCAGATCGTCGAGACGCTCACCGAGTCCCTGCACGCCGAGCTGTCCCCGGTGGGTGTGCAGCGGCAGCTGGCCCAGGCCCGCGCCGAGGCGGCCACCGAGGTGGCGGCGGCGCAGACCGAACGCGACGAGGCCCGCGGTGACGCCGAGGACGCCGCGGCCGACGCGGCGCGGGCCCGCGAGCAGGCCCGTGCGGCGCGGGCCGACGCCGAGGACGCCCGGCGGAGCGCCGAGGCGGCCGTGCAGCAGGCCGCCGCGGCCGACGAACGGGCCCAGCACGCCGAGGCCGCCCGCGACCAGGCACGCCACGACGCCAGCGCGGCCGAGGCGCTGCGGGCTCAGGCCGAGCGGGACCGCGACCAGGCGCGACACGAGCTGCGGGACCTGGGCGCGCAACGGGACACCGACCGGCAGCGGATCGCCGACCTGACCGTCGAGCGCGACGCGCTGCGCGCCGACGCCGAGCGGGCCACCCGGGCCGCCGCCGAGGCGACCGACCGGGCACAACGGTGGCAGGGCGAGGTGCAGGACGTACGGCGCCAGATCGAGCAGGCCCGCGCCGACGCCGCGCGGACCCGCACCGAGGCCGCCGACGCGATCCGGGCGCGGGAGCAGGCCGACCGGGCTCGCGACCGCGCGCAGGTCGCCGCCCGGGAGGCCGACGACGCGCGGCAGGAGGCCGCCGAGCTGGCGGCGCAGCTGCGCGCCGAGCTGGCCGCCACGGTCGCCCAACGCGACGCGCTCGCCGCCGAGGTGGGCGCCGCCCGGCAGGCCGCGGCCACCGCCGAGGGCCGGCTCACCGCCCTGACGGTACGGCTGGAGGCCGCCGAGGCCGACCGCGACCTGGCCCAGCGGCGGGTGGCGCAGCTCGGCGACCAGGTCAGCGACCTGGCCCTGGCACTGGCCCGGCTGGGCCCCGCCCCGCAGCCGCCGGCTGCGGGCGCGGACAGCGCCGTGGGATGAGCCGACGGCGGGTGCCGGCGCGGACCACGACCGGACGATGATGGGCGGGTGGGAAAGACATACGAGCGCATCGAAGGCCGGCTGCGGACCTTCATCGAAGCCCAGCCGATGTTCTTCACCGCCACCGCGCCGCTGGCCGGTGACGGCACCATCAACCTCTCCCCCAAGGGCCTTCGCGGGTCGTGGGCGGTCCTCGACGAGCAGACGGTGGCCTACCTGGACTTCGCCGGCTCCAACGCCGAGACGGTGGCCCACCTGCGGGAGAACGGCCGGATCACGCTCATGTGGTGCGCCTTCGAGGGCCCGCCGAACATCGTCCGGGTGCACGGGCGCGGTGCGGTGGTCTTCCGCGACGACCCGCGGTGGGCCGGGCTGATCGGTCACTTCCCGGACGTCGACACCAGCCAGCACGGGCTGCGCGCGATCATCGTGGTGCACGCCGAGCTGATCCGGGACACCTGCGGCTACGCCGTGCCGTTGATGACCTACGACGCGGACCGCGATCTGCACGGCAAGCGCTTCGCCCGGGAGGACGACGCGTCGCTGAGCGAGTACTTCACCAAGAAGGAGCACGTGGCGCGCAGCATCGACGGCCTGCCCGGGCTGCCGCTGCCGCTGCCGCCGACCCCGGTGGTGTGAGCCCAAGCGGCGTGGGGTGATCGTCACCGCAACCTGCGCCGCATTCGGGCGGTTAACATCCCCGGTGGCAGCGGAAACGCTGCACCGTCACGACCCGCCCGGGGATCACCTGGTGGAGTGACCGTCCTGGCCGGCTACCCTTGGTCCCGGCCCACCCGTGGACGCCTCACGCCCTCGGGCGGGAATGGCTGGGCGGGAACGCACCGTTACACCCAGAAGACCAGCACCACGAACGAGGGGAAGTCGATCATGGGCGAGCGTATGCTGCGCGGAAGCCGCCTGGGCGCGGTCAGCTATGAATCCGACCGCAACACCGAGCTCGCGCCGCGTCAGACCCGCGAGTACCTCTGCGCCAAGGGCCACCAGTTCGAGGTGCCGTTCGCCGTCGACGCCGAGGTCCCGACGACCTGGGAGTGCAAGTTCGACGGCAGCGTCGCTCGACTCGTCGACGGCAACGAGCCGGAGCAGAAGAAGGCCAAGCCGCCGCGTACCCACTGGGACATGCTGCTGGAGCGGCGCTCCATCGCCGAGCTCGAGGACATCCTCGCTGAGCGGCTCCAGGAGGTTCGTACCCGCCGCGGCCGCGCCTGAGCCGCAACCACGCACGACACGGCGCCCCCGGGGTTTTCCCCGGGGGCGCCGTGGTGTCCTGCGTCAGTTGCGGCCAGGCTCGACGATCTCGCCCTCGATGGCCCGGCCGCCGTCGACCACCACCGGTTGCTCCGGAGCCGGACGCGGTGGCGGTTGCGGCGCACCCTGGCGCACCCGCACGGTGCGGGGGCCGAACAGGTCACCGGCGACCATCGACGACACCCGCCGCTCGGTGGTGCGCTGCACGCCGGCGCGCGCCAACCGGCGCAGCGGCGGCACCAGCAGCAGCAGGCCCACCAGGCCGCTGACCAGACCGGGCACCGCCAGCAGCAGCGCCCCGCCCAACCCGACCAGCCCGTCGGTCACCTGCCGGCCCGGGGGTTGCCCCGCCTGAGCGGCGGAGCGGAAACCACGCCAGGCGCGCATGCCCTCGCGGCGCAGCAGGACCAGCCCGAGCAGTGAGGCGGCGAACACCAGCAGCACCGCCGTGCCGAACCCCAGCGCGCGCCCCACCAGCACGAACACGGCCAGCTCCAGCACCACCGCCAGCAACAGGGCCAACGGCACGAACCTCAGTCCTCGGCGCATCTCACCTCATCGCCAATCCGCGGCACCCGGACAAGTACCGCCCTTCCAGCATGACACGGCTACGCTCACGGCCACCGCACCTGACCGGTGGGGGTGCCGTTCAGGCTCCGGCGCAGCGCCTGCCGCCGGTCCTGCACTCCCCAGGTGGTGATCCGCCACAGGGCCTCGGCCACGATCCGGGGGCTCATCTTGCTGTCCCCACGTTCCCGTTCGGCGAAGGTGATCGGCACCTCCACGATCCGCACCCCGGCCCGGTGCGCCAGCCGGGACAGCTCCACCTGGAACGAGTAGCCCTGGGAGCACACCGACTCCAGGTCGATGGCGTCCAGGGCGCTGACCTTGTAGACGCGGTAGCCGCCGGTGGCGTCCGAGACCGGCATGCCCAGGGCCAGGCGCGCGTACAGGTTGCCGCAGCGTGACAGCAGCAGCCGCCGCAGCGGCCAGTTCACCAGCTGCGCGCCCCGGGTCCACCGCGACCCGATGACCACGTCGGCGTCGCGGGCGGCCTCCAGCAGCGCCGGCAGGTCCTCCGGGGCGTGCGAGCCGTCGGCGTCCATCTCCACCACCGCGTGGTAGCCGCGCTCGCGGGCCCAACCGAACCCCGCCAGGTACGCCGCACCGAGGCCCTGCTTGCCCTCCCGGTGCAGCACCTGCACGTGCGCGTCGGCGCCGGCCAGGTCGTCGGCGATCGCGCCGGTGCCGTCGGGGCTGTTGTCGTCGGCGATCAGGATCTCCACCGCGGGGGCCGCCCGGCGGACCCGGGCCACGATCGCGGCGACGTTGTCGGCCTCGTTGTAGGTGGGGATCACCACCAGCACCCGACCCACCCCGGGCACGCCGCCCGGACGCCGGATCGTATCGGTCGCCTGGATCACGGTTCCTCCGCTTCCGCCGGCGTACCGGCTGCTGCTATCCGGGCATGACCCTCTGCCGCCGGCGCAGCGTCGCCGCGCCGACCAGCGCGGCCGCCGCCAGCCCGGCGAGCGCCACCTCCGGCCACCAGCCGAGCCGGGTGGCGAGGGTGGTTGCGCCGTCGAGCCGCAGCTGCCGCACCACGACCTCCCGGGTGTTGAACCCGGTGGCGTCGCTTACCCGGCCGTCGGGGGCGACGAACCCGGACACCCCGACCGTGGAGGCCATCAACGCCGGCCGACCGTGCTCGACCGCCCGCAGCCGCACCATGGCCATCTGCTGGCGGGCCTCGGCCACGTTGAACGTCGCGTTGTTGGTCTGCACGACGAGCAGTTGGGCGTCGCCGGTGACGGTGTCGCGGACCACCTCGTCGTAGGCGACCTCGAAGCAGATGACGTCGCCGAGGACCATCCGGCCGGTGCGTACCACGCCCGGGGTGCTGCCGGCCACGAAGTCCGACCGGATCAGGTCGACCTTGTCGCTGACCATGCGGGCCACGTTGCGCAGCGGCACGTACTCGGCGAACGGCACGGGGTGCCGCTTGGCGTACAGCTGGGTCAGGTCCGGGCCGGTGCCGGGCTGCCACAGGACGCCCGCGTTGCGGACCTGACCGGCGCCGGGGCCGAGCAGCACCGCGCCGACCAGGATCGGCGCGCGGACGGCGTCGGCGGCCTGGGAGATGCGGGCGCCGGCGGTGGGGTTGCGCAGCGGGTCGATGTCGCTGGAGTTCTCCGGCCACACCACCAGGTCGGGTTGGCGCTGCGCGCCGGTGGCGACCCGGGCGGCCAGCTCCAGGGTGGCGTCGACGTGGTTGTTGAGCACCGCCTGCCGCTGGGCGTTGAAGTCCAGCCCGAGGCGCGGCACGTTGCCCTGCACGATCGCCACGGTGACCTCGGCGCCGTCGCCGGCGGCGGCGACGGGCACCAGCAGGCCTCCCGCGCTGAGCGCCACCGCGGCGGCGGCCGGTACGGCCACGGGCAGCCACCGTCGCGCCGGTGGCGCCTGCGCGGGTGTTTCCCGGGCGGCGGTCCAGCCACGCCACGCGGCGGTGACGAGCAGCCCGCCGACGAGGGCGACCGCGAAGGTGACCAGCGGGGCGCCGCCCAGCGAGGCCAGGCGCAGCAGCGGGGAGGAGTCCTGGCTGAACGCCAGCCGTCCCCACGGGAACCCCCCGAACGGGGTGCGGTCGCGCAGCGCCTCCTGGCCCACCCAGAGCAGCCCGGTCAGCACCGGCCACGCCCACCGGCTGCGGTCGGCCAGCGGCGACACCCAGGCCGTGGCCACGCCGAGCAGCGCCAGGTAGCCGGCCTGCAGCAGCGACAGCAGCACCCACGGCAGGTAGCCGGTGTGCAGGTTGGTCCAGGCCAGCAGCGGCCCGAACAGCGCCAGCCCGGTGAGGAAGCCCAGTCCCGCGCCGGCGCGCAGGCGCCGTCGGTGCGCGGCGGCGGCGAGCAGCGCCACCCCGACCGGCGCGAGCGGCCACAGCCCGTACGGCGGGAACGCCACCAGCAGGGCCAGGCCGGCGGCCACCGCCATCGGCACGGCCACCCTCAGCGGCAGTGGCCGGTCGGCAACCGTCGGCTCAGGCGGCACCGCCGGGGCGTGGGTCAGTGTCGTCACCGCAGCTTCCCCTCGATCACGGGGCGAAGGCTACCTGGCCTGCGGGGGTGGCGACCGCATCGGGCCACCGGGGACGAACCACCCGGCGGACATGAAATCGGGGCGCGGCTCGCGCCGCGCCCCGATGCTCCCAGGCCCTCCCCGGCCGGTGCGGCGAGGACGAGGCACGCCGACCTTCGGACCGACCGGACGCGGACTGGCTGCCCCCGCCGGGCCGTTGTCTACTGGCCGTGCACCTCACCCTGCCCGTACACCGGTAACCGCGACCGGTTCGCGCCGCCCCGCCGACCCCCGCCCGCTGGACCTGGCCGCCGCGACGATGATGCTGAAACATGTCGCTCGGCCAGCGGACGAAGGGACGAAGCGAACAACAGCCGCTTCCCGTGGTAGGACTCAAAGACGGTACGTGTTGCACCCCGCCTCCTGTCAACCCGCCCCCGGCCTGTCGTGTGTTGCGACACGGCGTGTCGGGTCGGCGTGTCTCAATGCGTGGTCAGGTGGTGGCGCAGCAGAGCGCTCGCGGCCGCCCGGTGCTCCTCGGCGAGCAGCCCACCGGCGGCCAGCACGTAGTCGACGTCCACGGCGGCGCGGGCGTCGCGCGGCAGCGCCCATCCCCCGGCGTGGTCGCCGAGGACCGCCGCCAGCACCTGTCCCGCCGTGCCCGCCGGGGCGTGCCGCAGCACCCCTCCGGAACCGACCATCAGCCGCACGTCGCGCAGGTCCCGCCCGGCGCGTTCCCCGGTGGCGGCGCCACGGGCGTGCCGGCGCAGCGCCACCGTCGCCGCGAGGGTGGCGATGCGGGCGTCCACGGCCCGCTCGGCGTCGTCGGCGGCCAGGAACGCCGGGTCGGCGGCACGTCGTGTCGCGGCGTCGGCCAGGTCGTCCTGCTCGTCGGGGGTGAGCAGTCGTTCCTCGGCGGCGGCGCGGACGACCCCGGGGGCGCTCCACCGCATGCCCAGGTCCCCCTCCACGGTGCGGGCCCGCCACAGGCTGCCGGCGACCTCCCGGCCCGGGCCGGTGGCCCGCTCGTCGGGGGTGAGCACCGAGTACACGTCGGTGGTGGCCCCACCCACGTCGACCACGGCGAGGTCCCCGCCGATGGTGTCGGCGAGCACCTCCACGCCGGTGAGCACCGCGTCGGGGGTGGCCGCGCGGACCAGCCGCGCGAACCGGGTGCCCCGCGACAGCCGTTTGCCGCCGATGACGTGGCGCAGGAACACCGCCCGGATCGCCGCGCGCGCCGACGCGGGCGCGAGCACCCCGATGCGGGGCAGCACGTTGTCCGCGGCCGTCACCGGCACCCCGGCGGCCTCCAGCAGCGCGGTCAGCTCCGCGCGTGTCTCGCCGTTGCCGGCGAGGACCACCGGCACCCGCCAGCGGGCCCGGGCCAGCCGCGTCGCGTTGTGGGCGATGGTCTCGGCGTCACCGCCGTCGGTGCCGCCGACGAGCAGCACCACGTCCGGTCGGGCCGCCCGCAGCGCCGCCAGGTCCGCCGCGCCGAGCCGACCGGCGGCCACGTGCACCACGTGCGCGCCGGCGGACAACCCGACCCGCCGGCCGGCCTGCGCGGTGACCAGCGGCTCGTAGCCGATCACGGCCAGCCGCAGCCCACCGCCGGCCGATGAGCACACGTACCACGGCACGTCGCGGACGCCGAGGCCGGCGGTGGCGGCCGTGACCGCGGCGTCCAGGCCGCGCAGCACGTCGGTGCCGACCGTGGTGGGCGCCGACGCCGCGCCCACCAGCACACCGGCGGCCAGGTCCACCACGGCCGCCTTGGTGTACGTGGAGCCGACGTCCGCGCAGACCGCCAGGGTCACGACGCGGCGGGAACGACCACGGTGCCCGTCGCGGTGACTGCCACGATCGGCGGGTCGAGCACCTCGGCGGCGGACTCGGAGCGGTCCGGGCGGCCCCGGCACACCACCGCGCAGCTCAACTCCAGGGTGCGGCTGCGGCTGCCCACGCGGGACACCCGCGCGGTCACCTCCACCACGTCACCGGCCCGGATGGGCGCGGTGAACCGCACGTCGGAGTAGCCGGCGAACAGGCCCTCGTCGCCGTCGGTGCGGATGCACACCTCGGTGGCCACGTCACCGAACAACGCCAACGCGTACGCCCCGTCGACGAGGTTGCCGGCGTAGTGGGCGTGGGAGTACGGCACGTACCGCCGGTGCGTCACCGTCAACCCGAGCCTGGAGTCGGTCATGCCGTCGCCTTCCGCTGCGTGATCAGGGCGTGCACCAGATAGCTGGCCACCTCGCCGGGGGTGGTGCCGCGGCCGAAGATCCGGTCCACGCCCAACTCGTCGGTCATCGTCTCGTCGAAGCGGGGACCGCCGACGATCAGCAGCGGGCGCCGCCCGGCGGGCATCGCCTCCCGGAACGCCGCGGACATCTCCCGGGTGTTGTGCAGGTGCGCGTCGCGTTGGGTGACGACCTGCGACACGAGCACCGCGTCGGCCTTCTCCGCCCGGGCGGCCTCCACCAACTCCGGGACGCTGACCTGCGCGCCCAGGTTGGTGACCTTCAGCTCCCGGTAGTACTCCAGGCCCTTCTCCCCGGCGATGCCCTTGACGTTGAGGATCGCGTCGATGCCCACGGTGTGCGCGTCGGTGCCGATGCACGCACCGACCACGGACAGCTTGCGCCGCAACCGCTGCTTGATCACCGTGTTGACGTCCTTGGCCGACAGCAGCGCGAAGTCCCGCTCCACCACCTGCACCGCGTTGAGGTCGACCAGGTGGTTGACCCGCCCGTAGACGACGAAGAACGTGAACCCGTCGCCCATCGGTTTGGCGTGCACCACCATCGCCGGGTCGATGCCCATCCGGTTGGCCAACTGCACCGCGGCGCCCTCGGCCCGCTTGTCGTGCGACACGGGCAGGGTGAACGACACCTGCACCATCCCGTCGCCGGTGGTGTCCCCGTACGGCCGCACGATCGCCTTCTGCGTCCCGCTCACGCCGCGGCCTCCAGGATCTCGGTGGCCGGGTTGCAGTAGTCGGCCTCGTGGGCGGCGACCCCGGCCAGGCCCTTGCCACGGTCCGCCGGCCGCTTCATGATCCCGAAGGTGCCCTCGGCGATGGCGGTCAGCAGCGTCTGCTCGCCGATGCGCTCCAGCAGGTCCAGCGCCTCACCAAGGACCTGGTTGGCGCGCCGCCGGATGAACCCGCCCGGCGCCGGCACGAAGTCCTCGTGCAGCCCGCCGGCCGCGCCCAACACGTAGCGCACGTTCTGCAGGGCGATGTCCCGGTCGGACAACCACGGCGTCACCACCGCCTCGGTCATCATGCCCACCAGCAGGATGCCCTGCCCGGTCAGCGTGCCCGCCAGGTTGAAGAACCCGTCGAGCAGGTTGCCGCGGAACACGTCGCCGGTCATGTGCTTGGTCGGCGGCATCCACTTCAGCGGCGCGTCGGGGAACAACTCCCGGGCCAGCAGCGCGTGCGCCAGCTCCAACCGGAACGACTCCGGCACCTCCGGGTTGATCTCGAACGCGTGCCCCAGCCCCAACTGCCAGTCCGCCAGCCCGGCCTCGTGGGCGAAGAACTCGTTGAGCAGCTGCGACACCGTCACCGTGTGCGCCTCGTCGACCGCGTCGGCGGTGGTGAGGTAGTTGTCCTCACCGGTGTTGATGATGATCCCGGCACGGGCGTGCACCTGCCGGGAGAACCGCTGGTCGACGAACGTGCGGATCGGGTTGATGTCGCGGAACAGGATCCCGTACATCGAGTCGTTCAGCATCATGTCGAGGCGTTCCAGGCCGGCGAGGGTCGCCATCTCCGGCATGCACAGACCGGAGGCGTAGTTGGTCAACCGCACGTAGCGGCCCAACTCCTTCGACGACTCGTCCAGCGCCGCGCGCATCAGCCGGAAGTTCTCCTGCGTGGCGTACGTGCCGGCGAACCCCTCCCGGGTGGCGCCCTCGGGCACGTAGTCCAGCAGCGACTGCCCGGTGGACCGGATCACGGCGATCACGTCCGCGCCCGCCCGCGCCGCCGCCTGCGCCTGCGGGATGTCCTCGTAGATGTCCCCGGTCGCCACGATCAGGTAGATCCACGGCCGCTGCTTCGGGTCCCCGTGCCGCTTGATCAGCCGGTCGCGTTCGGCGCGCCGCCGGTCGATGCGCCGGATACCCGCCGCGACGGCCCTGCGCGCCGCCGACCGGGCGGCTGTGGCGGCCCGACCGGTGGGCACGGCGAAACGCACCGACCCGGCGGCGGCCTTCTGCGCCAGCAGCGTCACGTCCGTGATGCCCTCGCGGGTCAGCGCGTCGAACACCGGCACCGCCACCCCGTGCCCCAGCCCCACGTCCGCGACGACCGCGTCGACGAGCCGGTTCACCCACGGGATGCCGTCGGGGTCGGCGCCGGTCACCCCGGCCAGGCGCAGCACCGCCCGCTCCACCGACACCGTCGTGTGGCTGCGCGCCAGGTCCACCACCGGCTGCCCGGCCCGGCGCGCCAACTCCCGTGCCCGCGCCACCAGCACCGGATCAAGATCGAGTTTGCCGGTCACGCCGCCGCCCCCGCCACATCGACCATCGGCGCGCTGCCGTGCCTGCCGGTCCGCTCGCTCTGCTCGCTCACGACGACCCTTCCTGATAGATGACCTCACCGCGCAGCACCAGGCTCCGGCACACCGGCAGCGGCGTCGGGTCCTGCGGGCCCCGCAGCTCCGGGTCCTCGGCCTGCAGCACCGGCAGGCCCCGCTCCACCCCCGCCGGCGTCGACCACACCGCGAACGTCGCCGGCGCGCCCAACGCGAGGACCCCCTCGACGTCCAGGTGCACCGCCCGCCACCCGCCGCGGGTGTGCGCGGCGAACGCCGCCCGCACACTCATCCGCTGCGCCGGGTTGTGGTGCGCCGCCGCGGCCCGCACCGACCCCCACGGATCCAGCGGCGTCACCGGCGAATCCGACCCGAACGCCAGCGCCACACCCACTCCGTGCATCGCGCCCATCGGGTTGGACTCCAAGGCCCGGTCCAGACCCAACCGCGACTCGTACATCCGGCCCGCGCCACCCCACAGCCGGTCGAACGCCGGCTGCATGCTCGCCACGACCCCGTACTCCACGAACCGGGCGATCATCGGCTTGTCCATGATCTCCGCGTGCTCGATGCGGTGCCGCGCGGCGCGCAACCGCTCCACGCCCAGCGTCGACGCCGCCGCCGCGAACCCCTCCAGCACCGTGCCGATCGCCGCGTCACCGATGGCGTGGAACCCGCCCTGCATGCCGTGCGCCGCACAGTCCAGCAGGTGGTCGCGGACCTGCTCGGCCGACAGGTACCCGTGCCCGCAGCCGTCGCCGTCGCCGTACGGCTGCGACACGTGCGCCGTGCGCGAGCCAAGCGCCCCGTCGGCGAACAGGTCACCGCCGGCGCCCACCGCGCCCAGCTCCCGGGCCCGCGCCGCGCCACCCAGCTCACCCCAGTACCCGTACACCTCCGGCAACCCGGCACCGGAGATGCCCAGCAGACCGGTGAAGTCCTCCTCGTCGGAGATCTCCGGGCCGCCGCACTCGTGCACCGCCGCGATACCCAGCGACGCCGCGTGCGCCAGCGCCACCTTCTGCGCGGCGACGCGCTGCGCCCGGCTCACCGAGCCCTGCGCCGCCGCCCGCACCACGTGGTGGGCGTCCCGACGCAACCACCCCGACGCGTCGTAGCCGGCCTCGGCCGCCGCCTGCGGGCACGCGGTCAGCAACGCCGTCGACACCAGCGCCGAATGGATCGACGCCTGCGACAGGTACACCCGCCGGCCACCGGCCGCGCGGTCCAGGGCCGCCGCGTCCGGCAGCGTCGGATCCGGCCAGCCCGACTCGTCCCAGCCGTGCCCCAGCACCACCGCGTCGGCCGGCAGACCCGCCGCGAACGCGGCCACCGCGTCGAGCAGCTGCGCCGCCGAACGCACCCCGGACAACTCCAGCCCGGACAACGTCAACCCGGTGTCGGTGGCGTGCACGTGCGCGTCGACGAACGCCGGCGTCACCAACGCCCCACCCAGGTCCACCACCCGGTCGGCGGGCGGCGCGTCACCGTCGGGTCCCAGCCACGCGATCCGCCCACCGGAGACCAGCAGCGCGGTCGCGCTCGGATCGGCGGGACAGTGCAGGACGCCGCCGCGGTACAAGGTCGAGGGGTTCGTCATGACCTCAGTCTGCCGCGATCCGCGTCGCGAACAGCCGACGCACCCCCGGCTCGGCGCGCAACAGCCCCAACGCCAGCTCCGCGTGCCCCGGCACGTACCCGTTGCCCACCAGCATCGTCACGTCCGCGGCCAGCCCTTCGGCGCCCAGCGCCGCCGCGGAGAAGCTCGTCGCCATCGAGAAGAAGATCACCGTGCCGCCGTCGGCGGTCGCCAGCACCGCGCCGTGCTCACAGCCCGGCACGTCCACGCAGACCACCGTGACGTCCGCCGGGCTGCCCAGAGCCGTGGTCACCGCCGTGGACAGCGCCACCGGGTCCCGCGCGTCGGCCAACGCCACCACCGAGGCCAGGCCGGCGGCCGTCAGCGCGTCGCGCTCGGCCTGCACCGGCACCACCCCGACGGTACGCGCGGCGCCCGCCCGCCGCGCCGCGGCCAGGGACAGCGAGCCGCTCTTGCCGGCCCCTCCGATGACCGCCACGCGCACCGGCGTCGGGTCACCGGCCCGCCGTCGATCCTCCACGTAGCGCGACACCACCCGTGCGGTCAGCGCGGGCGCGCCGCACACGTCCAGCACCGCCAGGGACAGTTGTGGGTCCTCGTCGTCGGGCAGCACCGCGGCGATGGAGCGGGCGAACAGGATCGCCCACCCGTCGCAGGGCACCTGTTCGCTGCGCCCGTCCCAGCGGGCCAGCCCGTCGGTCACCGTAAGGGGGGTCAGCGTCAGCGACACCAGGGTGGCCACGCGGTCGCCGGGCCTGAGGCCCAGTGGGGAGCGCCGGCCGGCCTCCTCGACGGTGCCGATCAGCATCCCGCCGGAGCCGGTCACCGGGTTCTGCATCTTCCCCCGGGTGGAGATGATCTCCAGCACCTCGGCGCGGACCGCGTCGCCGTCACCGCCGTGCTTCTCCGACAGTTGCCGGAAGCTCGCCGCGTCCAGGTTCAGCCGCTGCACCCGGATCCGCACCTCGTTCGGGGCGATCGCGGCGGACGTGTCCAGCCGCCAGGCCGCCTGCGGCAGCACCCCCGCCGGTTCCACGACGCGGTGCAGTCCCACCGGTGACGTCACGCCCACCTCCCCTGTCCAGCCGTCCGAAGCCCCGGTCAAGGGCTCGCGCAACGGGAAAACTTACGGCAGACTAATTTCTTCGCCGGATATTTTCCAGTAGCCTTCGGGTTTCGATGATCAGCCGCAGCACCGAGGAGGGGCCGTGACCCAGACCCAACCGGTTGAGACCATCCCTCAACCCCGTCACGCCCCGGTCGCCGTACCGACCGCCGGGCAGCCGTACGAATACCACCGCCGCCCCCTGGTCGAGCCCGACTGGACCCGCTTCCCCGGCTGGCGACACGTCACCCGCGACCAGTGGGAATCCGCCCAGTGGCAGCGCGTCAACTGCGTCAAGAACATCAAGCAGCTCCGCAGCGTCCTCGGCGACCTCATCGACGAGACCTTCTACGCCGACCTCGAGGCCGACCAGAAGGCCCTGGCCACCATGTCGATGCTGGTGCCACCCCAGATGATCAACACGATGGTGCCGTTCGCGCCCCTCACCACCGAGGCGCTGCTCGCCGACCCCATCCGGCGCTACATGATCCCGGTCGCCTCCGACCGACGCACCGACTGGCCGTCACACCCCTACGCCAGCCGCGACAGCCTGCACGAGCACGACATGTGGGTCGCCGAAGGCCTCACCCACCGCTACCCCACCAAGGTCCTCGCCGAGCTGCTCTCCACCTGCCCGCAGTACTGCGGGCACTGCACCCGCATGGACCTCGTCGGCAACTCCACCCCCGCCGTCGACAAACTCAAGCTCACCCTCAAGCCCGTCGAGCGATACGACGCCCACATCACCTACCTCAAGGCCCACCCCGGCGTCCGCGACGTGGTCGTCTCCGGCGGCGACGTCGCCAACGTGCCCTGGCGCAACCTCGAGTCGTACCTCATGCGGCTCCTGGAACTGGAGACGGTGCGCGACATCCGGCTCGCCACCAAGGCCCTCATGGGCCTCCCCCAGCACTGGTTGCAGCCCGACGTGGTCGAGGGCCTGGAACGCGTCGCCCGCACCGCCGCCCGACGCGGCGTCAACCTCGCCATCCACACCCACGTCAACCACGCCCAGTCACTGACCCCACTGGTCGCCCGCGCCGCCCAGACCGCCCTCGACGTCGGCGTCCGCGACGTCCGCAACCAGGGCGTGCTCATGCGCGGCGTCAACGCCACCACCCCCGAGCTGCTCGACCTCTGCTTCGCGCTCCAGGGTGAGGCCGGGATCCTGCCGTACTACTTCTACATGTGCGACATGATCCCCAACGCCGAACACTGGCGGGTCCCCGTCTGGCACGCCCAGCAACTCCAGCACGACATCATGGGCTACCTGCCCGGCTACGCCACCCCACGGATCGTCTGCGACGTCCCCTTCGTCGGCAAGCGCTGGGTGCACATGCTCACCGACTACGACCGCGAGCACGGCATCTCCTACTGGACGAAGAACTACCGCACCTCCATCGAGTCCGCCGACCTGGAGGCGCTCAACAAGCGCTACGCCTACTACGACCCGATCGACACCCTGCCCGCCACCGGCCAGCAGTGGTGGACCACCCACCACAACGACTGACCCACCAGCCACGACGCCCCCGCGGAACCCGCTTCCCGGGGGCGTCGCGCATTCCGACGACTACCGTCCCCACCATCGGACACGCGCGGCCCGCCCCTGACACCGGCGCCGCCGCCCGCGTCGCTCCCATCGAGATCTTCTTCGACGTCGTCTTCGTCCTGACCATCACGCAGTCAGCCGTTCGGGCCACTCGTCCGCTTCGCGTAGGCGCGGGGTGCCGAATAGCCGGGGACTCGTCGGGTACGCGGAGGGTGACACGCGAGAGGAGGACGACCCGTGCAACTCAATGAACAGCAGGTGCGTTCGCTGTACGGCCAGGACCTCCAAGACCAGTCGGGTTCCAAGATCGGCACGGTCCGCCAGGTGTGGGCCACCGCAGGCCACCCGGCCTGGGTCAGCGTGCAAACCGGCGGTGGCCGTGATCCGATGGCCCCGCTGAGCAACGCGCAGATGCAGAAGGGGAAGCTGAAGGTCGCCTACGACCAGGCAGACGTCCGCAGCGCCCCGAGCGTGGAGCCCGACAACGACACGCCGCTGAACGCCGAGCAGACGACGCAGCTCTACGCGCACTATCGCATGCAGCCGAAGCAGACGCCGCAGGCCCGCGAGGAACTCATCCGCTCCGAGGAGCGGCTGCGAGTGGGCACCGAGAGCCAGCCTGCCGGCAAGGCGGTGCTGCGCAAGAACGTGGTCACCGAGAACGTGCACACGACCGTCCCGGTCGAGCACGACGAGGTCTACGTCGAGCGCGAACCGATCACGGCCTCGGACGCGGGCAACGTTCGCGCCGGCATCGGCGAGGCACAGCAGGAGATGCAGCTGCGCGCCGAACGGCCCGTGGTGGCCAAGGACAGCGTGCCGGTCGAGCGAGTCCGCCTGGCCAAGAACGAGGTGGTCGAGGACCAACCGATCGACGAACAGGTCCGCCACGAGGAGATCGAGGCAAACATCCCGGAGCCCAGCCGCCGCCGACGGTAAGCGTCAGGCTGGACACCAAGGACGGGCGGGCGGGTCATCAGTACCCGCCCGCCCGTTGCCTACCGGCATGGCAGAGGGCCCGCGTGCCGGCGACTAGGCCCGGCGCTTCAGGCGCCGGCCAGCACCTCGGACAGCGGCGCCGGGACCAGGCCCCGCTCACGCAGCCCGGCCAGGATGTACGGCAGCGCCTCGTCGGTCATCCGGGCGTTCGCCTCCGTCACATGCATGATCACAACCGACCCGGGGCGTACGTTGTCCAGCACCGCCCGCACGAGCGGCTCCCAGGCCGTGGCGAACGGGTCCCCGCTCACCACGTCCCCGTCGACCACCGTCACCCCCAGCGGCGCGAGCGCCTCCAGGGCCGCCGCGTCGTGGCAGAGCCCCGGAAAGCGGAAGTAGCGCGTCTGCCGCCCCCCATACGGTGCAATCACCTCGAACGTCTTCGCCGCGTCGTCGGTCATACCCCGCGCCGGCAACCGCGGCAGGTCGTAACAGTCACCCGTGTACGCCAGGTGCCCGTAGGTGTGGTTGGCCAACTCGAAACGGGGATTGCCGGCGATCCGCCGGGTGATCTCCGGATAGCGCTGCACCCACTTGCCGGTCAGGAAGAAGGTGGCCGCAACCTGCTCCCGCTCCAACACGTCGAGGATGCGCAGATTGGCGTAGGACCTCACCCGCCCGGCGCGCAGATTGCCCAGCATCCCGTCGGTCATGTCCGCGTCGAACGTCAACGCCACCCGGTTGCCGGTGCGCGGTCCGTGATCCACCACCGGCGGCCGGGTCCCCGGGCGCGTCGCCCCAGCCACGGTGGCCGCGGGCCGGGGCTCCTGGGTGGTCGCGGCAACCGCAGGCACCGTCGGGGCAACCGGCGCGACGAACGATCCGCCGATGGTCGTGGACGGAGCGGGCCGAGCGGACCGCCCGATCAGCGACGCGGCAGCGCCGACGACGGCCACCGCCACCACCACACCGAGCAGCGGGCGCACCCAAGATCGGATCACGGCGGTGATCATCCCAGACGTGAAGAAGAACCGTGTCCCCCAACTGTCGGCCAGACCGGGTGGACGCTCTCACGAAACTGGCGACTCCTTGCACGATCCTGCCGCTCACCAGCGGTCATCGCAGGTGTCGTGCTGCACTGTCGGACATGCCCCTGGCCGAGCTTCGCGACCTGCTGGAACGGCACGTACGCCTCGATCTGAACACCGCGATCGAAGGCGTGCGGGTCTGCCGGATCGACCCCACCGCCTCCCCGGTCTCCTCCATGTCCGGCAAGGTGCTGGCGGTCATCGCCCGGGGTGGCAAGCGCCTCGCACTCGGCGACCAGGTGTACGAATACGGCCCAGGTCAGTACCTCGTCGCCTCGGTTGACCTCCCGGTGACGGGGCACGTCATCGAAACCACCCCGGGCAACCCCACGCTCGGCTTCGGGATGACCCTGGAACCCGCCGCCATCGCGGAGCTGCTACTGGGGGCCGGGCCGGGCGACCTGCCGCAGTCCTCCGGTACCGCGCGGCCCGGAATCACGGTCAGCGACGCCCCGGACGAACTGCTCGACGCCATCGTGCGGCTGCTACGTCTGCTCGACCGCCCACACGACCGCAGGACACTGGCCCCTCTGTTCAAGCGCGAGATCCTCTGGCGGTTGATGACCGGCGAACAAGGTGAGACCGTCCGGCAGATCGGCCTCGCCGACAGCAGCCTGAGCCACATCTCCCGGGCCGTGCGATGGATCCGGGAGAACTACACCCGGCCGTTCCGCGTCGACGAGGTCGCGCAGCTCTCCGGAATGAGCGTCTCCGCGTTCCACCGGAACTTCCAGGCGGTGACGGCGATGAGCCCCATCCAGTTCCAGAAGCACATCCGCCTGCAGACGGCGCGACTGCTGCTGACAAACAGCCCCAACGACATCAGCCGCGTCGCCCACCGTGTCGGATACGACAGCCCGTCCCAATTCAGTCGGGAGTACCGGCGACTGTTCGGCGCCCCGCCCAGCATCGACGCCTTGCGCATACGGGCCGGATCCGGAAGCACTGGCGCCGCACTCCCCTGACACCCGCAAGAGGATCGTGCAACCACTCGACACGATTTGCCTAGTTCGGCCTCCGCGGCGCTGCTTCAATCGAACTCATCAGAACATGGGGGCAGAATGACATACCGCGCAATGAGCCGTACCAAAACCGAGGGCGACATGGCCCACCGCGACGAGCCCGCGATCCGCCCATGACGGCCAACGACGCCATCGCACGAGCCCTCGCCATCGGACCGGACTCGTCCGCGGCCGAGCGCACCATCGACATCACGACACTGGGAGCACGCAGCGGCATCCCACGCCGCGTCGAAATCTGGTTCCACCGCGTCGACGGCCGCTGGTACCTGACCGGCATGCCCGGACCCCGCAGTTGGTACGCGAACCTGCGCGCCCACCCACGGTTCACGGTGCATCTCAAGCACGGTGTCACAGCCGACCTGCCCGCCACCGCGGTGCCGGTCGACGAGCCGACACGACGGCGGGTGATCACCGCGGTCCTCGACCTCCAGAACCGACCCGAGATCGCTGCCCGGGTCGGCCGGCGCCAGAGGTTCGACGACTGGTTCGCCCGCAGCCCACTCCTCGAAATCGTGTTCGACGACGAGCAACTGCGCACCGCGGCCTCCACGCAGTCCGGATAGTCCACACCACAGGAACGGTCACGCGCGCCGTTCCTGGCCGACACGGAACCGACCAATCACAGAATCACTCCAAGGGACGACATGAAATACCGCAACCTGGGCCGTACCGGAATCAGCGTCAGCCCGTACTGCCTCGGCGCCATGATGTTCGGCGCCATGGGAAACCCCGACCACGACGATTCGATCCGCATCATCCACAAGGCACTGGACGCAGGGATCAATTTTGTCGACACCGCCGACGTGTACTCCGCCGGCGAATCCGAGGTGATCGTCGGCAAGGCGCTCAAGGGCCGCCGCGACAACGTCGTGCTCGCCAGCAAGCTGCACTACCCGATGGGCGAGGACCCGAACCAGCGCGGAAACTCGCGCCGCTGGATCACCACCGCGGTCGAGAACTCCCTGCGCCGCCTGCAGACCGACCACCTCGACCTCTATCAGGTCCACCGTCCCGACCCGTCCGTCGACGTGGAGGAGACGCTGTCCGCCCTGTCCGACCTCATCCACAGCGGCAAGGTTCGCGCGATCGGCGCGTCGTCCTTCCCCGCCTCGGACATCGTCGAAGCGCAGTGGGTCGCCGAGCGGCGCGGCCTCGAACGCTTCCGCACCGAGCAACCGCCGTATTCGATCCTCAACCGGAGCATCGAACGCGAGGTGCTGCCGGTCTGCCAGCGGTACGGGATGGGCGCGCTGGTGTGGAGCCCGCTGGGCCAGGGCCTGCTCACCGGCCGGTACCGCAAGGGCCAGCAGGTCGACAGTCACCGGTCGGGCTACACCCCGCAGCATTTCAGCGACGAGCGCAAGCTCGACGTCGTGGAGCAGCTCATCCCGCTCGCCGAACAGGCTGGCATGCCGCTGACCCACCTCGCGATGGCGTTCGCGATCGCGCACCCGGGCGTCACCTCGGCGATCATCGGGCCGCGCACCATGGCACAGCTCGACGACCTGCTGGCCGGCGCCGACGTCACCCTGACCGACGAGATCCTCGACCGGATCGACGACATCGCGCCGCCCGGCACCGACGCGGGCCCCAACGACGTGGCCTACGTGCCACCGGCCATGTCGAACGTGGGACTGCGCCGCCGGCCGGTCGCGGAGCGTTCCGCCGTCTGAACGACGAATCGCGTGACGGCGCGTCGGCATGCCAGCGACGCTAGGCCGACGCGCCACGCGGTGCGTACATGATGACCGCGACGCCGAGCAGGCAGAGCGCCGCGCCGGCCAGGTCCCACCGGTCCGGCCGGAAGCCGTCCACCAGCATCGCCCAGCCCAACGAACCCGCCACGAACACCCCGCCGTACGCGGCCAGGATCCGGCCGAAGTGCGCGTCCGGCTGGAAGGTGGCGACGAAGCCGTAACAGCCCAGCGCCGCCACTCCGGCGGCGATCCACCACAGGCCGCGCTGCTCCCGCCAGCCCTGCCAGACCAGCCACGCCCCACCGATCTCGGCCAGCGCGGCCAGCGCGAACAACACCAGCGAACGAAGCACGGTCACGCCGCCGACCCTAGCCGGCTGCGAACGCACGGGTCCCCGGGCAGGTGCTGCCCGGGGACCCTGACCGGTCAGGTCACTTGTTGAAGGCGTCCTTGATCTTGCTGCCGGCTTCCTTCACGTTCTGTCCGGCCTGCTTGGCCCGCGCGTTGCTCTGCTGGCTCGCGCCCTCGCCGCGCATCGACTCGTTGTCGGTCGCGTCGCCCATCCGCTCCTTGGCGGCGCCGGCCACCTGCTCGACCTTGTTGCGTGCCTTCTCGGTGAAGCTCATTGCGCCTCCTCCGTCTGGCGGGTGTTCCGATCGCTTGCCCACCCCGCTGCTGCCGAAACGTTTGTCGCGTACCGCACATTGCGTAAGGCATCCTAGGAAGATAGTAAGGGCCCCTCGTTCGGTACCCGCGACGCATGGATCACCGTGGGTGACGGTCAACGGCTGCCGTACCCACCCGGTGCTGTCATGCCCGCGATGGTTAACTGGGCGCATGGGAGAGCTCCTGCTGATCCGGCACGGCGAGACCACCTGGAGCGCCACCCGGCGGCACACCTCGTACACCGATCTGGAGCTGACCCCCGACGGCGAGCGGCAGGCCCGCACCCTCGCGGCGTTCCTCGCCGGCCGGCGTTTCGTCACCGTGCTGGCCAGCCCCCGCTCCCGGGCGCTGCGCACCGCGCAGCTGGCCGGGCTCACCGTCGACGCCGTCGACGAGGACCTCAGCGAGTGGAACTACGGCGAGTACGAGGGACGCACCACCGTCGACATCCACTCCGACCAGCCGCACTGGAACATCTGGACCGACGGCTGCCCCGGCGGAGAGTCACCCGCGCAGGTGGGTGACCGGCTCGACCGGGTGCTGACCCGGGTCACCCCACTGCTCGACCGGGGCACCGTGGCGCTGGTCGGCCACGCCCACAGCCTGCGGGTGCTCGGCGCCCGCTGGATCGGAATGCCCCCGTCCGCCGGCGGCCGACTGCGGCTGGACACCGCCACGGTCAGCGTTCTCGGTCACGAGCACGGCCGGCAGGTCATCCTGCGGTGGAACCAGCCGGCTCCTCCGGCACCCGGGACCGCGACCGACTCGGTGGCGCGGCACTGATCTTCGGGGGCCGGTTCTCGTACGGGGTGGACAGCACCACCGTCGTCCGGGTGGTCACGTTCGCCGAGGTGCGGATCTCCTGGAGCACCCGCTCCAGGTCGGTCGGGCTGGCCACCCGCACCAGCAGCATGTAGAAGTCCTCCCCCGCCACCGAGTAGCAGGAGTCGATCTCGGGCAGGTGGGCCAGTCGCTCCGGCGCGTCGTCCGGCTGCGACGGGTCGAACGGCCGGATCGCCACGAACGCGGTCAACGGCAGGTCCAGCGCCTCGAAGGAGACCCGGGCGGCGTACCCCTTGATGACCCCGCGCTGCTCCAGCCGGCGCACCCGCTGGTGCACGGCGGACACCGACAGGCCCACCTTCTCGGCCAGGTCGGTGTACGACAGCCGGCCGTCACCGGTCAGCGCTGCGACGATGGCGCGGTCGATCTCCTCCACGGCGAGCAACCTACCGGGAAAAACGGCTGACGGCGACGACGCTCCCACGGCACCGCGCGTGCGGCGGGCCGCGGTGGACCCACCGCAGCCGCGCCACCACGCATCGTCGCCCGGTGCTCAGCCCTTGGTCAGCGCCCGGGAGATCACCACCCGCTGGATCTGGTTGGTGCCCTCCACGATCTGCAACACCTTGGCCTCGCGCATGTACCGCTCCACCGGGTGGTCGGCCACGTAGCCGGCGCCGCCGAGCACCTGCACGGCATCGGTGGTCACCCGCATCGCCATGTCGGTGGCGAAGAGCTTCGCCTTGGCCGCCTCGATCGAGTACGGGCGCCCCGCGTCGCGCAGCCGGGCCGCCGCGAGGGTCAGCGCGCGGGCGGCGGAGATCTGGGTGGCCGCGTCGGCGAGGGTGAAGCCCAGCCCCTGGAAGTCGATGATGGCCCGGCCGAACTGCTGCCGCTCCCGGGCGTACCCGACGGCGTAGTCCAGCGCGGCCTGTGCCAGCCCGACGGCGCAGGCCGCGATGCCCAGCCGGCCGGAGTCCAGTGCGGACATCGCGATGGTGAAACCGACACCTTCGCCGCCGATCAACCGATCGGCCGGCACCCGTGCCTCGTCGAAGGTGAGCTGCGCGACCGGCGAGGCGCGCAACCCCATGGTCCGCTCCGCCGCCTGCGGTGTGATGCCCGCGGTGCCGGCGTCGGCGAGCAGGCAGGAGATGCCCTTCGGGCCGGGCCCGCCGGTGCGGCAGAAGACGTTGTAGAAGTCGGCGACCCGGGCGTGGGTGATCCACGCCTTGGTGCCGGAGACGACGTACGCGTCGCCGTCGCGGACCGCCCGGGTGCTGAGCGCCGCCGCGTCGGAGCCGCCCTGCGGCTCGGAGAGGCAGTACGCGCCGAGCAGTTCGCCGCCGAGCATGTCCGGCAGCAGTTTGCGCTGCTCGTCGTTGCCGAACGCGGCCACCGGGTAGCAGGACAGGGTGTGCACGCTGACCGCCTCGGCGACGGCGAGCCAGCGGCTGGCCAGGATCTCCAGCACCTGGAGGTACACCTCGTACGGCTGGGCCGCGCCGCCGTGCTCCTCCGGGTACGGCAGGCCGAGCAGGCCCGCCCGCCCGAGGGTTCGCAGCACGTCGCGGGGGAACTCGGCGCGCTCCTCGAAGCCGGCGGCTTTCGGCGCGAGCTCGCGGTCGGCGAGCTCGGTGGCGAGGTCCAGCAGGTCGTGGGCCTCGTCGGTGGGGAGGATCCGGTCGACAGTCATAGCGCGATGAGCTCCGTGGGGGTGGTGTTGAGCCGTTGCACGCCGTCTGGGGTGCAGACGACGATGTCCTCGATGCGGGCGCCGTGCCGGCCCGCGAGGTAGATGCCCGGCTCGATGGAGAACGCCATTCCCGCCTCCAGCGGCCGGTCGTTGCCGGCCACCAGGTAGGGCTCCTCGTGACCGTCCAGGCCGATGCCGTGGCCGGTGCGGTGCAGGAACGCCGGGCCGTAGCCGGCGGCGGTGATCGGCTCCCGGGCGGCGGCGTCGGCTTCCGCGCCGGTGATCCCGGGGCGTACGGCCGCCACGGCGGCGCGCTGGGCGTCGTGCAGCACCGCGTAGTAGTCCAGGAACTCGGCCGGCGCCGGCCCGCCCGCGACGTAGGTGCGGGTGCAGTCCGAGCGGTAACCCGAGGCCATGGTGCCGCCGATGTCCACGACCACCGGCTCGCCGGCGCCGATCGGCCGGCCCGAGGTGCCGTGGTGCGGGCTGGCGCCGTTCGGCCCGGCGGCCACGATGACGAAGTCGACGGTGACGTGCCCGGCGGCGCGGATCGCCGCGGCGATGTCGGCGGCCACCTCGGCCTCGGTGCGCCCGGGGCGCAGCCACTCCCCCATCCGTCGGTGCACCTCGTCGATCGCCGCGCCGGCCTCGGCGAGCGCCGCGACCTCCGCGGGGGATTTGCGGATGCGCAGCTCGCGCAGCACCTCGCCGGCGAGCCGCTGCGCGGCGCCGGGGAGCGCGGTGCGCAGGGCGAGGACCTGCTCGGCCCACATCCGATCGGCCAGACCGACCGTCGTGACGGGGCCGTCGAGGGCGGTGACGACCAGGGGGTACGGGTCGGTGCCGTCGGGGTGGTCGACGATGCGTACCCCGGTGGTGGGTGCCGGGGACGCCTCCGCCGCCGGGCGCTCCAAGGTCGGCACGATCAGTGTCGGCTCGCCCTGGGCGGGCAGCACCAGGCAGGTCAGCCGCTCCCCCTCGTGGGCGTCGTACCCGGTCAGGTAGCGGAGATCGGAGCCGGGGGTGAGTAGCAGGGCGTCCAGGCCGGCGGCGGCGGTGGCGCGCTGCGCGGCGGTCAGCCGGTCCGGCGGGTACAGCTCGTCGGTTCCCACGCCGTCAGCTTAACGGTCGTTTGGGGATCGCCGGGAGTGGGCGCGTCGCCGCGCCCCGTACATCCCGGCCGCCGGAAGCCGGGAAATCCACCGACGTTGATTGACGCCGACAGTTAACACTCTTTAAGATTTGGCTGCCTCGAGGCCCACCCGTCCCTGCGTCCCGTACCGCCCGCCCGCGACGACCCCGCGCGGGCGGCTGTCGTCCCCCGCCCACGGGAAGGCCCCCGATGTCGTCACCACTGCGCCGCGCCCTCGCCGCCGGCCTGCTCGCGCTGGCCACCGCCGGCGCCACCCTCACCCTCGTCCCCACCGCCGCGCAGGCCGTGGTGCTGCCCAACAACTTCAAGAGCGTCGGCTACATGCCCTCCTGGGCCGGCAACGTCAACACCATCCAGTACAACAAGCTCACCCACATCAACTACGCGTTCGTGCTGCCCAACAACGACGGCAGCCTGCGCGCCGTGGAGAACCCGAGCAAGCTCTCCTCGCTGGTCTCCCTCGCCCACGCCAACAACGTCAAGGTGTCGATCGCGGTCGGCGGCTGGAACGACGGCAACGACTCGGCCTTCGAGGCCCTCGCGGCCAACTCCGGCAGCCGGACCAACTTCGTCAACAACCTGGTCAACTTCGTCAACCAGTACAACCTCGACGGCGTCGACATGGACTGGGAGTACCCGGACCCGGGCGCCTCGGCCAACAACTACACCCAGCTCATGACGCAGCTCGGCAGCGCCATGCACAGCCGCGGCAAGCTGCTCACCGCCGCCGTGGTCTCCGAGGGTGGCAGCGTCGAGGGCGTCCAGACGGCCGTGTTCGCGCAGGTCGACTGGCTCAACATCATGGCGTACGACGGCGGCAACCCGCACGCCAACTACGACTGGTCGGTCGCCAGCATCAACCTGTGGAAGTCGCGCGGCCTACCGGCCAGCAAGGCCGTCCTCGGTATCCCGTTCTACAGCCGCCCCGGCTACTACACCTACTCGGCACTGGTGGCCATGGACCCGGCGAACGCCAACCGGGACTGCACCACGGTCGCCGGGGCCCAGCAGTGCTACAACGGCATCCCGACGGTGAAGCGCAAGACGCAGTGGGCGCTGGCCAACGCCGGCGGCGTGATGAACTGGGAGCTGTCGCAGGACACCACCGGCTCGACCTCGCTCGTCAGCGCGATGTACGACACCATCATGGGCGGCACCACCCCGCCGCCGACCGGCCGCACCGGCCCGATCACCGGGATCGGCGGCAAGTGCGTCGACGTGGCATCGGCCAGCACCGCCAACGGCACGGCCGTGCAGTTGTGGGGCTGCAACGGCAGCAACGCGCAGAGCTGGACCGTGGCCAGCAACAGCACGCTGCGCGCCCTCGGCAAGTGCGCCGACATCGCCGGCGGCTCCACCGTCAACGGCGCCAAGGTCCAGCTGTGGGACTGCAACGGCAGCGGCGCCCAGGTCTGGCAGGCCCAGTCCAACGGGACGCTGCGCAACCCGCAGTCGGGCAAGTGCCTGGACGCCACCGGAAACAGCTCCGCCGACGGCACCCGGTTGCAGATCTGGGACTGCTTCGCGGGCGCCAACCAGCGCTGGACCCTCCCGGCCTGACAGCCGCACGCAGGGGCTCCCCGCGGTGACGCGGGGAGCCCCTGCGTACATCCGCCCCGATCACGCGGTGCGGTGTTCGCGGACGAGGTCGAGCATCTCGTCCACCGAGCCGGCCGGATCGGTGACGGGGAACTGCACGGCCCGGACCGTCGCCGTCGGGTCGACGAGCAACGTCAGCCGCTTGAACCGGGGGACTCCACCAGCGCGGAAGGTGGGCAGCAGCAGCCCTGCGGCGAGCCGACCGTCCTGGTCGGACAGCAGCGGGAACGGCAGCCGGGCGTGCGAGGCGAACTCGGCGAGCTGGTCCGGCCGCTGCGTGCTGACGCCTCGCACGTCCGCACCGGCGGCGCGGAAGTCCGCGTACCGGGTGGCGTAGGTGTTCGACTCCAGCGTGCAGCCCCGTGCACCGGGAATCTCCGCCCAGCCCGGCGGATACGCGTGCGCCTCCGGCGCGTACGCCCCGGGAAAGAAGTAGAGGACGTTCCAGGCGTCGGTGCCGGTCAACGCGACCGGCTGCCCGTCGGGTCCGGGGAGGGCGACGTCGGGCAGTCGCCGGCCGATCAGGTCGTGCACCCGGCGCGCCTCGCCAGAGGTGGCGTCGGCGGTCGCGGTCAGCTCTCCGTCGCCCATCAGGTGCCTCGTCCCCCAGTCCTGCAGTGCGATCAGCACCGGTAGCAGACCCTCACCCCTGGCGGTGAGCAGGTAGTCGTGGCGCGGTGGGTGCTGCGAGTACGGCCGGCGCTCCAGCACACCGTGCTCGACCAGCGCGGTGAGGCGCTCGGTCAGCGCCCGCCGGCTGACGCCGAGCTCCCGTTGGAGCGCGTCGAAGCGGGTCGTCCCGCCCGCGATGTCGCGCACGATGAGGAACGTCCACCAGTCCCCCAGCACGCCGAGCGCCTGCGCGATGCCGCAGTCCGCGTCGGCAAGATCCTCCCGCCGCACCCGTCACCCCCGTCCGTGTCGGCTTCGACTATAGTCCGTTCCAGATTGGAACGCACTGGCTCGGCTGAACGGGGGCGGACGACATGCGCGTCGGAGAGCGGGCCGGAGTGTTCTGGCGATGGTGGACCGCCGGCACGACCAGCATGGTCGGGTCGGCGGTCGGCGCGGTGGCCCTGCCGCTGACGGCGCTCACCGTGCTCGACGCCACCGCGTTCCAGATGGGCCTGATCGCCGCGGCCAGCTACGTCGCCTGGATCGTGATCGGGCTGCCCGCCGGCGTCATCGTGCAGCGCCTCCCGCTGCGGGGCGCCCAGATCGGCGCCGACCTGGCCCGCGCGGTCGCCGTCGCGTCGATCCCCCTCGCCTGGTGGTGGGGCCACCTCACCGTCGCCCACCTGGTGGTGACCGCGCTCGTGGTCAGCTTCGCCAACGTGCTCTTCGACGTGGCCAACTCGACCTTCCTGCCCAGCATCGTCGACCGTGAACAGCTCCAGTCGCGCAACAGCCTCACCTCGGCCACCCACGCCGCCACCCAACTCAGCGGCCCCGCGCTCGGCGGCTTCGCCGTGCACGCACTCGGCGCGGTGCCCACCCTGCTCGTCGACAGCGCCAGCTACCTCGTCTCGGCCGCGCTGCTGCGTACCCTGCCCGCCCGCCGCGCCGACGCGCCGGACCGCTGGCCGCCGGTCGGCGAGCTGATCCGCCAGGGCTGGCGCTTCGTCGCGTACCACCCGGTGATGGGCCCGAGCATGTGGGCGGCGACGGCGATGAACTTCGTCTGCGGCGCCCAGTTCGCGCTCTACCCGCTCTACCTGGTCCGTGAGCTGCACGCCCCCGCCGGTCTGGTCGGGGTGCTCCTCGCCGTCGAGGGTGCCGGCGCGCTCGTCGGGGCGGCGCTCACCTCATGGATCACGGCACGGATCGGCACCGCACGCGCGCTGATCGCCGCCGGGTTCACCACGGTCGCCGGGGCGTTCCTGATCCCCTGGGGCACCGGCTGGCCGGCGTACGCCGCCTTCGCCGCCGGCAACGTCATCTTCTCCCTCGGGACGGTGGTCCTCAGCGTCACGACCCGGACCTACCGGCAGATCGCCAGCCCGCCCGACCTGCTCTCCCGGGTGATGGCGACGGTGCGGTTCGTCTCCTGGGGCGCGATCCCGGTCGGCGGGCTGGTCGCCGGCGCGGTGGCCGGGCCGCTGGGCGCCCGGGCGACCCTGCTGATCGTCGCCGGCGTGGTGGTCGCCGCGCCGCTGGTGCTGCTGCTCTCCCCCGTCCGGCACCTGCGCGACCTCACCGACCACGACCGCGACGAGGGCCCGACCCAACCCGACGCGCCGGCGGTCACCGTCGGAGGTCGGTGACCACACGGCCTGTCAGAGGCTGCCGGCGACCCGACGCACCCGGGCCGCGTCGGCGAGCACATCGACGCTGTGCACGTACTGGTCGATCGCACCCAGCGGCGGCCGGTGGCGCAACGCCGGGTCGGTGATGGCGGCACTCAACGCGGCGGCGACCCGCTCGGCGCGCAGCACCAGGAACGGGCGGCTGTGAAAGGGCTCGGCCCGGGCGCGCACCGGCGCCGCCAGACCGGTCTCGTCGGTCCATCGGGCCACCGTCTCCAGGGCCTCGACGAGCCCGGCCTGGCGCCGTGCCCAGTCGCCGGGGCCGAGCGCGTCGCCAAGCGCCGCAATCACCGGCTCGGCGCCGGCGACCCGGCCGAAGACCGTGCCGAGCCACTTGTCGTACGGCGGCCAACGCCGGTGCAGCAGCAGGCCGAGCCGCATCAGGTCCCGGGCCAACCCGGCGGCCACCACCCGGCTGCCCAACTCGTCACCCACCTCGGCGCACCGGCCGGGCAGGTGCTCCGCCTGCGCGATCCGGGTCCAGGCGGCGGCGAGCACGTGCCGCCACACGTCCGACGGATACCAGTCCACCGCCGCACGCCGGGCCGTCAGCGCGCCGGCGAGACCGTCGTGGAACACCGCACCGCCGGTCACCTCCGCCAACCGCTGTGTCGGGATGGCGAGCCAGTCCGCCGTGGTGACCCCGGCGGCCGGGTCGAAGCCGAGCCGGCAGCGCCACCAGCCAGCCAGCTCGTCGACGCTGACCCCGTGCCGGCTGCCCGCCGGATCGGCGCGTCCCAGCCGCTCGTTCTCGCCGGCGAAGCGGGTCGGCCAGCCGAGGAATTCCATCGGCAACTCGGCGCTCAGCGCGGCGTGCAGGTCGGGGATCCGGGCCGCCTCGGCCGCCGGGACGAACAGCTGCAGGCGCGGCCCCCAGTCGTGGTCGGTGGACCGCGCGGTGTCCAGGCCGAGCAGCTCCGACCCGCCGTCGAGTAGTCCGGCCGCGTACCGCAGATCGGGGTCATGGCGGCGCAGGATCGGCGCGACCACCTCGTCGTGGTAGCGGCGGGCCAGCGTCAGGCCGGGAAGGAACGCCATACCGGCAGTCTGCGCCGCGCGGCGACCAGCCCGCACGGCGGTTTGCCGGCCCGGACGTCCCTGGAGGTCATAGCCTGGATCGGAGTGCCCGCGCGGGCACCCCGACCGGGAGGACCGACGTGGCACCGAACGAGGCGAACCCGGCGGCGACCCGCCGTCGCCGGCAGCTGTGGGCCGGGGTCCTCGCGCTTGTCGGCCTGGTTCTGCTGGTCATCGGCCTCACCGTGGCCGACGGCGTCGCGGCCTGGGTCGAGGTGGTGGTGGCGATCCTGCTGCTGGTGGCGAGCTACGTCGTGCAGTACCTGGCCCGGCGGGAGACCCTCTACCGGCGCGGCGAGCGGCGCTGACACCACCGGCGGCCGGGCGTACCCCCGATCGTCGGAGGGCTGTGCCAGGCTGTCGGGCGTGGCACACCGATCCCCGATCCTGCTGATCGACGCACCCAGCCTCTATTTCCGCGCATACTTCGGCATCCCCGAGTCGGCCGCCTCGGCCGAGGACGGCACCCCGGTCAACGCGGTCCGTGGTTTCCTCGACATGCTCGCCACGCTGATCCGCGGGCGCGGTGCGGACCGGATGGTCTGCGCCATGGACTACGACTGGCGCCCGGCGTGGCGGGTCGACCTGCTGCCGTCGTACAAGGCGCACCGGGTGGCTCCGCAGGGCGGCGAGGTCGTACCGGACACGCTCTCCCCGCAGGTGCCGATGATCCTGGAGGTGCTGGCCGCCGTCGGCATCACCGTGGTCGGGGCGGCCGGCTACGAGGCCGACGACGTGCTGGGCACGCTGTCGGTGACCCAGCCGGGCCCGGTGGAGGTGGTCTCCGGCGACCGGGACCTGTTCCAGCTCATCGACGACGCCCGGCCGGTCCGGCTGCTCTACGTCGGGCGCGGCGTGGCAAAGCTCGACGACTGCGACGACGCGGCGGTGCGTGCCCGCTACGGTGTGCCGGCCGACCGGTACGCCGACTTCGCCGCGCTGCGCGGCGACCCCAGCGACGGCCTGCCCGGGGTGCCGGGCGTCGGCGAGAAGACCGCCGCCCGGCTCATCGAGCGGTACGGGAACATCGCCGGCATCCTGGCCGCCCTCGACGACTCGGACTCGTCCTTCGCGCCGGGCCTGCGCGCCAAGCTGGCGGCCGCCCGCGACTACCTGGCCGTCGCGCCGACGGTGGTCCGGGTCGCGCTGGACGTCCCCCTGCCCGAGCTGCCCACCGCGCTGCCGACGGCGCCCGTCGACCCGGACCGCCTGCTCGAGCTGGCCTCGACGTGGAACCTGGCCGGCTCGGCCCGCCGCCTGGTGGACGCCCTCGCCGCCCGCGCCGACGCCTGACCACCGACGGTCCGGTGACCGCCGGGCACGTCACGATGTCGCGGCCGACCCTCCCTGGTGGACGCGCAGTCCTGCGATGACGAGTTCGACCATGCGTCGCGCGTCGTAGCGGGGGTTGTTGTCCGCACCGATGCACAGGTTGCCGACGCCGCGCAGCAACTCGTATGCCTGCACGTCGCGGCGGATCTCGCCCGCTCTTGCAGCGGCGTCGAGCAGTTGGGCGCACACGGGCACGAGGCGGTCGATGAAGTAGGCGTGCAGGGTCTGGAAGGCGGCATCGTCGGACTGCAACGCCTCGGCGAGGCCGTGCTTGGTGACCAGGAAGTCGACGAAGAGGTCGATCCACCGCGCCAGGGCGGCGTGCGGGGTTCCGCTGCTCGCCAACAGCGTCGGGCCGGCCGCGGCGCATGCCTCCACCTGGTGTCGGTAGACGGCGACGATGAGGTCGGCGCGCGTCGGGAAGTGCCGGTAGATCGTGCCCACGCCGACGCCGGCCCGGGCCGCGATGTCGCGCACCGGGGCATCGACGCCGGAGGCGATGAACGCCGCGGCGGCAGCGTCCAGCAGTGTCTCCTGGTTGCGCCTGGCGTCGGCGCGCTTCCGGGGGGCTGGCGACCCTGACCCGCCGTCGGTGTCGACCACGGCCTCACCACCTCCGTCACTCCGCTTGGCAAACGGAACAGTGTTCCGTATATTGGTTAACGGAACACTGTTCCGCTTGCCCATGATGCCAGAACGGGCGAGCGGAACCCAGCCGCCCCTCAGGAGGAACAACTCATGCAGTACCGCACCTTGGGCCGCACCGGTGTGCAGGTCAGCACCCTCGTGCTCGGCGCCATGAACTTCGGCAGCCTGGGCCGTACCACCCAGGACGAGGTCACCGCCATGGTCGACACCGCCCTGGAGGGCGGGATCAACCTCATCGACACCGCCGACATGTACAGCCAGGGCGAGTCGGAGGAGATGGTCGGCAGGGCCATCGCCGGCCGCCGCGACGACATCGTGCTGGCCACGAAGGCGACCATGCCCATGGGCGACGAACGCAACCATCAGGGCAGTTCCCGACGGTGGTTGGTCACCGCCCTGGACGACAGCCTCCGCCGTCTGGGCGTCGACCATGTCGATCTCTACCAGATCCACCGCTGGGACCCGAGGACCAGCGACGAGGAGACCCTCTCGGCGCTGACCGACCTTCAGCGGGCCGGGAAGATCCGCTACTTCGGCTCCTCGACGTTCCCCGCGTACCGCATCGTGCAGGCCGAGTGGGCCGCCCGGGAGCACCACCTGAGCCGTTACGTCACCGAACAGCCCAGCTACTCGATCCTGCAGCGCGGGATCGAGACCCACGTCCTGCCCGTGACGCAGCAGTACGGGCTCGGCGTCCTGGCGTGGAGCCCGTTGGCCTCGGGCTGGCTGTCCGGTGCCGTCCGCGCGGGCCAGGACATCACCACCAGCCGCTCGACATTCATGCCGCAACGGTTCGACACCACGATGCCCTCCAACCGGGCCCGACTCGAGGCCGTCGAGCAGCTCGCGAAGATCGCCGACGGGGCCGGCCTGACGATGATCCAGCTCGCGCTCGGCTTCGTCACCGCACACCCCGCCGTGACCAGCGCGATCATCGGCCCCCGCACGATAGACCATCTGCACTCGCAGCTCGCCGCCGCGGACACCGTGCTCTCCGCCGACGTGCTCGACGCCATCGACACGATCGTCGCTCCCGGCGTCGACCTCGCCGCACACGAGAAGTTCGACACGCCGCCCGCCCTGCTCGACCCTGCGCAGCGGCGTCGCTGATCGCGTGGCGCGGGCTGCGCTGGTGACCGGCGAGATGGGTGGTGGTCAGTAGGCGTCGACCAGCGTGGTCCGCAGCTTGGCCAGCGCGCGGGCCAGCAGGCGGGAGACGTGCATCTGCGAGACGCCGACCTGTGCAGCGATTTCGCTCTGCGTCTGGTTGCCGTAGAAGCGCAGGGTGAGAATCTTCTGCTCACGCTCGTCGAGCGTGGCCAGCGCCGGGCCGAGCGCCACCCGCAGCTCAGCGATGGCGAACTCGGCGTCCTCGCCGCCCAGCATCTCGCCCAGTTCGGTGGCCCGCTCGCCGTCGCCGACCGGGGTCGACAGCGACACCGCGTTGTACGCCCGCGCACCTTCCAGTCCTTCCAGGACCTCTTCCTCGGTGAGCTTGAGGTGGGCGGCGATGTCGGCGACCGTCGGCGAACGACCCAACGTCTGCAGCAGCGTGCTGTTGGCGTCCGAGATCGCCAGCCGCAGCTCCTGCAGCCGGCGGGGCACCCGGATGTCCCACGTGCGGTCCCGGAAGTGGCGCTTGAGTTCCCCGACGATGGTGGGGATGGCGTAACCGGCGAAGTCGACGCCACGGGATGGGTCGAACTTGTCGACCGCCTTGATCAGGCCCAACGCCGCGGTCTGCGTGAGGTCCCCGGTCGGCTCGCCTCGCCCGCTGTATCGCCGGGCGAGGTGGGTGGCCAGCGGCAGCCACGCTTCGATGGCCCGATCCCGGAGCGCGGCACGTGACGGATCGTCGGCGGGCAACGCCGCCATTGCGAGGAGCAGCTTCGTGGCGGGTGAGTCGGTCGACGCGTCGTGGTTGATGCGAGCGCTCGTCGGGGTGGGCCGGTCGGTGGTGGTGATCATGCTGGTTCCTCCGCATCGCGACCGGTGGCACTCCGTCTCTCCGGCGCCGACCGTCTGAACAGACGGTAGACCAAAGGTCTGCTGAAACCTAACCGAAAGGCCGATGTGTCACTGGCCTCTGCTCTGACATGTCGCGAGCCGCATCACGGGCGGTGCGGGAGTCCCAGCTACGTCATACGGTTCGTGGTCGCAGGTCATCACAATGGACACAGCAAGCCGGGCGAGAACGTCAGTTCCGTTTTGGATGCACATGATCGTCATCCCCGCCATCCACGGCTGAGGAGCCCACGAGTGCAGGTCAGCATGGCCACCAGCGCGGGTAAGACCGGCCGACCGAACGAGGACTTCGCCGGCGCTGTTCCCGGCGCCGCTGTGCTGCTGGACGGCGCGGGCATCCCGGGCACCGAGTCCATCTGCTCCCACGGTGTCACCTGGTACACGCACCGTCTCGGCGGCGCGCTGCTCGGCCGGCTGTCGCGGGACGACGGGCGGGACCTTGCGGCGATCCTCGCCGACGCGATCAGCGAGACAGCGGCCGACCACCGCAGCACCTGCGACCTCAGCGACCCCAGCAGCCCGCAGGCGACCGTGGCGATCGTCCGCGCCCACCAGGGCCGCCTGGATCATCTCCTGCTCGCGGACTCCTTCCTCGTCCTCGACCTGGCCGGGGACGGCCCGCAGGTCATCACCGACGAGCGTGAGGTCGCCAGCAGGCGCCTCTGCTCGGCACCGCTGGAGGGCGTTGCGACGGGCACGCCGGAGTACGACCGCATCCGAGAGTCCTGCGTCCAGGCGATGCGGTCCCGACGCAACCAACCGGGCGGCTACTGGATCGCCAAGGATGATCCGCGGGCCGCGGAGGAGGCGGTGCGCGGCAGCCAATCCCTCGACGGCCTGGCCAGCCTCGCGCTGCTCAGCAACGGGGCCAGCCGCATCGTCAGCCCGTACGGCCTGACCGACTGGCCGGGCGTGCTCGGCCTGCTCGGCACGGACGGACCGGCCGAGGTCATCCGCCGCGTCCGGCAGGCCGAAGCCCGCGACCCCGTGGCCGCCGACGCCCGGGTTCCTGACGACGCCACAGTTGTGCACTGCACCCACCTGCCGCGTCGTCACTCCTCCCGGGGGCATCGCTGACCCGGCTCGCTGCCGGGTCAGCGATGCGGCGGTCAGTCGGCGCGGCGGGGCCGGGCCAGAGCCAGCCCGCCGACGACCAGGGCGATCAGCCCCACCACCAGGGCCACGTACGCTCCGCCGCGCCCGTTGCCGGTGCCGATGCCGCTGTCGGAGGTGACCACGACCAGCCCGCCGAGGGCCATGGCGATCAGCCCCGCCGCCAGGGCCACGAAGGCCCCGAGGTGCCCGGTGCCGAGCCGACCGCCGGGGCGGGCCAGCGCCAGCCCGCCGATGATCACGCCGACCAGCCCCAGCAGCCCGCCCACGCTCGCCCCGAGTCGACCGGCGCTCATGGTGGTGACACTGGCGGCGGCCGGCTGGGTCGACACCTGCGCGGCCGCCGGGGCGGCGATCCCGAGGCCTCCGATCAGGACGGCTCCGGTCACGGCGAGCACACGTCGGACTGACCTGAGGGCTACCGGTGAGCTCATGGTCCGCTCCCCTTTCGTACGTCTGGCTTCCGAGGTTCGGGATGTCGCCCTGATCCTGTCGCCGGTCGCACCGCGCGTCGTCCCGCAGCCGCAGGCAGTTCGCGCTGCCGCCGCTGACGCATCCCGCTGCTGCGGACGCCGCAGACGCCGCGAAGGTACTGCGTTCGCGGTAGGCGACAGCTCGTCCGCCAGCAGGAGTCGCCCCACGGTGACATCGGGCTAAGGTGCGCCCATGAGCACAGGACGGCCCGCTGTTCGGGGCGGTGTCAGAGACTGGGCCGTCGCCGTCTGCGTGGCGGCGGTGCTGCTGATCGCCGGGCTGTCCGAGGACCACCCCGCCACGAACACCGACCTGCTCGGCTACGCGCTGCTGGTCGCCGGTGGCCTGGCCCTGGCCGCGCGCCGCCGGGCTCCCGTACCCGTCCTGGCCGTCACCGGGCTGTGCGCGGTGGGCTACCAGGCGGTCGGCTTCGACGTGCCCGCCGTCGCGTTCCTGTTCGCCGTGTACGCCGCCGTGCGGGCGGGCCACCGCGTCGTCACGGTGGTGGCGGCCGTGCTGATGCTGGCCGCTCTCCCCCTCGCGGCCCTCGCCCTGCCACAGGAGATGTCCGTGACCGAGGCGCTCGCGCGTGCCCGGGGCGCCCTGGAACTGGCCTGGCTGGTCGCCGCCGGCGCCGCGGGTGAAGCGCTGCGGCAGGCCGAGCGGCGGGCGGACGAAGCCGAGCGCACGCGGGAGGAGACCGCGCGACGCCGCGCCGACGAGGAGCGACTGCACATCGCGCGGGAGCTGCACGACTCGCTCACCCACCAGATCTCGATCATCAAGGTGCAGGCCGAGGTCGCCGTCCACCTGGCGCGCAAGCGCGGTGAGCAGGTGCCGGAGGCCCTGCTGGCGATCCGGGAGGCCGGCCGTGAGGCGACCCGCGAGCTACGGGCGACCCTGGAGACGCTGCGCGACGACGGCAGGGCACCGCCGCACGGGCTCGACCAACTCCCGGACCTGGTGCAACGCGCCCGGATGACCGGCCTGGACGCGACGTTGACGATCGAAGGACAACGACCCGAGGTGCCCGCCGCGGTGGACCGGACCGCCTACCGGATCGTTCAGGAGTCGCTGACCAACATCGCGCGTCACGCCGCCGCCGCCTCGGCCTCGGTCCGCATCGACTACCGCCCGGACACCCTGGCGATCCGGGTCGACGACGACGGCAGTGCCACCCCGGACACCGCCCCGATGCCCGGCGTCGGGCTGCTCGGAATGCGCGAACGCGTCACCGCCCTCGGCGGTCGCCTCCGCGCGGAACCACGCGACGAGGGCGGCTTCAGCGTCCACGCCGAACTCCCCGTGAGCCGGACGGCATGATCCGCGTCCTGCTGGTCGACGACCAGCCGCTCCTGCGCAGCGGTTTCCGCGCGCTCCTCGACGTCGAGGACGACATCGAGGTGGTGGCCGAGGCCGCCGACGGTGCGGAGGGCCTGGCTCTCGCCAGGAAGCACCTGCCCGACATCGCGCTCGTCGACATCCAGATGCCCGTCCTGGACGGCATCGAGGCGACCCGGCGCATCGCCGCCGACCCGGCCCTGGCGCGGGTGCACGTCGTCATCCTGACCAACTACGGCCTCGACGAACACGTCTTCCACGCGCTGCGCGCCGGCGCCGCCGGGTTCCTCGTCAAGGACATCGAGCCCGAAGACTTCCTGCACGCCATCCGCGTCGCCGCGCGCGGTGACGCCCTCCTCGCGCCGTCGATCACCCGCAAGCTGATCGACCGGTACGTCACCGCGCCGCTGCACGCGGTTTCGGAGAGGACCCTGCACGGGCTGACCAATCGCGAACGCGAGACGGTGGCCCTGCTCGCACAGGGCCTGTCCAATGACCAGATCGCCGAACGCCTGGTGATCAGCCCGCTGACCGCCAAGACCCACATCAACCGGGCGATGACGAAACTCCACGCCCGTGACCGCGCCCAACTCGTGGTCCTCGCCTACGAATCCGGTCTGGTGACCCCGCGCAACCGCTGAAAGCCGGGAAGCTCGGCCAACGACCGGCGGCGCTCATCCCGACGGACGCGGATGCCCGACTGGAGCTTTCGGGGTGATCCGTGGCGAGGCGCTCGTCTAGGCGGTGGCGCGGCGGGCGCGAAGCCCGCCCCACAGCAGCAGGACGCAGATGCCGATCAGCACCGGCTCCAGCGCGAAGGCGGTGGCCAGTCCGTGCTGGTCCGCCAGGCTGCCGAGCAGGTAGGGGGAAGCGGCGGCGACCAGGCCGAGGATCATCTGCGAGCGGGCGTTGGCCCGGTCCTCGCGACCGTCGGCGGCGTCGAGGGTGAGCGCGAGTGCGAGCGGATAGAGGTTCGCGATGCCGACTCCACACAGGAACAACCCCAGGATCGCGAGGGCAGGTTGATCGGTCAGCCAGAACAGGACGAAGCTGGCAGCGGTGACCGCCAGGGAGGCGTACAGGAGGGCGACGCTCCGGCCGGCACGGCGGGTGAGCCGCGCGCCGAGCAGACGCCCGATCAGGATGCCGAGGTAGTTGCTGCTCAGCGCGGTGCTGGCCGCGGCGGCGGACAAGCCGGTGTGCAGGAGCATCTGAGGGCCGAAATACACCAGACAGAACTCGACCGCCGAACTGACCGCGGTCAGCACGGCGAACAGCCAGCAGGCCACCGGCAACCGTCCGGCTCCCCGGGTGGCGTGGCGCTGAGGCGCCGCCGGCAGCGGTTGACGGCGGTAGCGCAGGTAGAGCACCACGAGGACGGCGGCCGGCAACGCGAACGCGGCGCGCCAGCCCACCACGCTGGCCGCCAGCGCGCCGAGGACCAGCGGGGCGAACACCGCGGACGCGCCGGCGCCGATGTTGGCCTCGGTCAGCGCCCGGTCCCGTCGGCGACCGTGCCGGTCGGACAGGATCGCCTGGATCACGGTCAGCAGCGTCGTCCCGGCCAGGCCGAACACCCCGGCTCCGAGCAGGGTGGCGGGGACGCCCTGGCCAAGGGTGAACAGAGCCGCACCGATGACGGTGGCCAGAGCGGAGGACCACAGCAGCACGTCCCTGGCCAGGCGGCGGGCCGCCCACGCGAACCCGGCGCCGGCCAGGGCCGCGCCCATCGACCACAACACCGAGTAGACGCCGAGCAGGGTGTAGGAGAACCCCACCTCCGCGCGCAACAGGCTCACCGCCGGCCCGAAGGCGTACAGCCAGAACGTGTAGCAGCCCACCGCGGCGTACGAGAGCACGGTCGGCGCGTCCCGCACGAACGAGTCGGCGTCTTTCGGCTCGGAGGGATCGGCCGAGGTCACCCCGGCAGCGCTCGGATCGCCCATCGCCGGCCTCTGCCTCGCTGTGTATCGATACACAAGTAGAGTCTGGGCCATGAACCGCCCCGCCGGCAACCCGAAGCAGCGGCCGACGATGCGCCAGGTGGCTCTCGCCGCCGGCGTCTCGCCGATGACGGTCTCCTACGCGTACTCCCAACCTGAGCGGGTGTCGGCCGAGGCTGCGGCGAAGGTACGCGCGGCAGCGCTCAAGTTGGGCTATCCCGGGCCACACCCGGCCGCCCGCTCCCTGCGTCGCGGGCGCGCGGGCTCGCTCGGCGTCGTGCTCGGTGAGCGGTTGAGCTACGCCTTCGACGATCCGCAGGCGGCGCGCTTCCTCGCGGGGGTCTCCGACGTGTGCGCCGCCGAGGGCGTCGGACTCACCCTGGTACCGATCACCGGCGCACCCTCCGACGCCCAGCGCGTCGCGCAGGCAGCCGTGGACGGCTTCGTGGTCTGGACCACCAGCGACGACGATCCGGTCCTGGACGCCGTCACCGACACCGGCCTGCCCGCGGTGGTCCACGCCGGTCCGCACGGACGGGGGATGCCGGTGATCGGCATCGACGACCGGGCCGCAGCCGCCGCGATCGGACAGGTGGCGTTCGCCGGCGCCCGGCGTCCGCTCGTGCTCGGCTTTCCGCTCGACCGGAGCCGCACCCGTCACCTGCTCACCGGCGACGAACCGGTAGGCATGAGGTTCCCGGTGACCCGCCACCGGTGGGAGGGCTTCCGTGACGCCTGGACGCACGCGGACCATCCGGCCGCGGATCTGCGACTGGCCGTCTGCCCGGTCAACCACATCAGCGAGGGCGAGACCTTCGCCTCGGAGCTGCTGGAGGGCAGCGACCCGCCGGACGCCATCGCTGCGATGAGTGACGAACTCGCCCTCGGTGCCATGCGAGCCGCCGCACGCGCCGGCCTGCGCGTACCCGACGACCTGGCCGTGACCGGCTGGGACGACAGCGACACGGCCGCACCCGCCGGGCTGACCACCCTGGCACAGTCCCTGCGCGAGCAGGGCGCTCACTGCGCCCGGGCCGCCCTCGGACGCCCCACCAGGGCCGCAGCGCGGCACGAGTGGCGCGTCGTGGCGCGCACGACCACCCGCCGTCCGAACACGACCGGAGTCACCGACGGCGCGGCGTGACCAACCCCGACTCGTACGCCCACACGACCAACTGGGCACGGTCACGGCAGTGCAGCTTCGTCATGGCCCGGTTGACGTGTGTCTTGGCGGTCAACGGGCTGATCACCATGCGCGCGGCGATCTCGTCGTTGCTCAGCCCCCGGGCGACGAGCTCGACCATCTCCTGTTCGCGGGCCGTCAGCACGGGGCGGCCGGCGGCCGGGTCGGCCCGGGGCGGGCCGGCGACGAACTCACTGATGAGCGCCCGCGTGACCACCGGTGCGAGCAGCGCGTCCCCGCGAGCCACGACAGCGACGGCCTGCAGCAGGTCAGCGGGGTCGGCGTCCTTCAGGAGGAACCCGCTCGCGCCCGCGCGGAGGGTGGCGAAGACGTAGGAGTCGAGCCCGTAGTTGGTCAGGACGAGGACGCGAACCGCGGCGAGGTCGGGATCGGCGGCGATGCGGCGGGTGGCTTCGATGCCGTCGAGTCCCGGCATCTGCACGTCCATGAGCACGACGTCCGGCCGTAGGCGTCGCGACAGGTCGACGGCCGCGGCGCCGTCGGCGGCCTCCCCCACGACCTCCAGGTCGTCCTCGGCGTCGAGCAGTACCCGGAATCCGGCCCGCATCAGAGCCTGGTCGTCGGCGAGCAGAACGCGGATCATGCGGAGCCGTCCAGCGGGAACCGGGCTCGTACCGCGAAGCCGCCGTCGTCACGGGCGGCGGCGTTCAGCACGCCGCCCAGTCCGGTGACCCGCTCCCGCATACCGCGCAGGCCCACACCGGGTGTCACCGGCCGGACCGACGACGCCTGGCCGTCGTCGGTGACCGAGACGGTCAGCTCCGCCGGGGCGTACTCGACGGTGACCCGCGCCGTGGCGGGGCCGGCGTGGCGGGCTACGTTGGTCAGGGCCTCCTGGACGACCCGGTACCCGGCCTGGTCGACCTCGGCGGGCAGGTCGCGGCGCTCACCCGTGACGGTCACCTGCACCGGCACGCCGGCCGCCCGGGTCCGCTCGGCGAGCTCGTCCACCCGGGCCAACCCGACGCAGTCCGCGGCGGAGGGCGAGCGCAGGACGTCCAGCGTCGACCGCAGTTCCCGCATCGCGGCGCTGCTGGCCTCCTGGATCGCCAGCAGCGTGGCCGACGGTTCCTCGCCGTGCTTGCGGGCCAGGTGCAGGGCGATCCCCGCCTGCACCTTGATGACGGAGATGCTGTGGGTCAGTGAGTCGTGCAGATCCCGGGCGATGCGCAGGCGCTCCTCCCCGGCGCGGCGCAACGCCATCTCCTCACGGGTGCGTTCGGCCTCGACCGCCCGCTGCTCGACCTGTTCCAGGTACGCCCGACGCTGCCGGGCGACGAGCCCGGCGACGTTCGCGGCCACGAACCAGCCCAGCAGCAGGGCGCTGCGCTCGACGATCTGCTGACCGGGCCGTCCGGCGGGCGCGACCGAGATGTCGCGGGCCAGGAAACCGCCGAGGAAGACGACGCTGGCCAGGGCGGTGACCAACCGGTGCCCCCGCCAGGCGGCCACGTAGACCGCGCCGAGGACGGGAAACGCGGCGGCCACCCCGGCGTGCACCCGGAGGTGGAGGCCCAGCATGGCGGCGGTCACCGCGATCAACGCCACCACCGGGTGGCGCCGGCACACCGCCACGGCCGCCGCCATGACCACGAGCAGGGCGACGTCGACCGCCCGCACCGGTGCGGCGTCCGGCGCGATCACGGCGTTGGCGAACAGGAGGACGCCGAGGGTGAGGCCGCTGAGGGCGTACGGCAGGTCGCGGCGCATGGTCGAACTGTAGAACGGCCGTCGTGGCGGAAGCGTCCCGCGCGCGCAGTAGATGAGGCGTACTGCGGGCGCGGTATCGGCGGCGGGGCAAGTGCCTGCGGCGGCACGACGCTTTCCCGGCCCGCCGAGGCAAGCATCGAGTCCATGACATACCGCTTCTTCGTTCCCCCTCCCCCGAAGGCCGCGACCGGCCTCACCGCGGAGGTCTACGGGCAACTGCGCGACGAGTTCCTCGGGCCGGCGCCCACCTTCCAGGCACTCTCGGCCGTGCCGGAGGTGCTGGCCGCGACCTGGGCGCTGATGCGCGAGGCCCTGCTCGCCGGGGACGCGTCCCGGGTCGACCGCGAGGTCGTCGCGTCGGCGGTGTCGCGGGCCAACCGCTGCCGGTTCTGCGTCGACGCCCACGTGATGCTGCTGCACGCGCTGAGCGAGCACGAACTGGCCGAGGCCATCGCCGCGGGTGCAACGCCACCGGCGCCGGGACACGCCGAACTCGTCGGCTGGGCCGAGGCCAGCCGCAACCCGAAGGCCGCCGCCTGGACCAGCCCGTACCGCCCCGAGGTCACCGGCACCCTGCTCGCCTTCCACTTCATCAACCGGGTCGTCTCGGCGCTCCTCGACCCGGATCTGCTGCCCGCCGGTCTGCAACGCTCACGCGTGGTGCGGTCCGTCGGAGGTCGTCTCTACGCCAGGACTGCCCGGGAGCCGAAGGAGCCGGGCCGCGGTCTGTCGCTTCTCGACGCCCGCACCACTCCGCCGGCCTGGGCCGGGGACAGCCCGGTCGGCGTCGCGTACGCGGCGCTGCGCGACGCCGCCCTGCGAGGCGGTGAGCTGCTGGGCGACGTGGCCCGCCAGACCGTCACGGCGACCGTTCGCTGGGAGGACGGACGGCACCCGGACCGGCCCGCGGAGTGGGCCGCCGACCTGATCCGGGACCTGCCCGGCACGGACCGCGTCGGGACGCGCATCGCGCTCCTGGCGGCGTTCGCGCCCCACGCGATCCGATCGGGCGACGTCGCGCTCTGGCGGCTCTCCCACCCGACCGACGGCGACCTCGTGCGCCTGGTCGCGTACGGCGCGATCGCGGCCACCGATCACGTTGCCCGGGCACTGGCCCCGGCTCACCTCTAGGAGGTCACCATGCGCAAGGCCTTCGTCATCGTCAGCGTTCTGCTGCTCGTCTCATTCGCCCTGCAGTTCCTCTTCGCCGCCGTCGGCGCGTTCACCAAGCCCGCGGGCGACGGCGCGTACGCCCTGCACAGCGTCAACGGGATGGCGGTGATCCCCGTCCTGACCCTGCTCACCATCCTGCTCGCCGTGCTGGCGAGGGCGCCGGGCCGGCTCGTCGGACTGGCGATCCTGCCGCTCGGCCTCGTCCTCGTGCAGGTGCTCGTCGCCGCTCTCGCGAACGGATCCACCGACGCCGCGGGCGCCACCACCGCGTTCGGCCTCACCATCGGAGCACTGCACGCCCTCATCGGAATCATCGCGGTGCACGTCGTGGTCGGCGTCAGCCGGGGAGCGCGAAGGCTGGCCCAGCCGGCGCCGGCCGACGTCACTCCGGCGACCGTCAGGGAGCCGGCATGACGACCGGCTCCCTGCTCGCGGCCGACCTCGTGATCGCGGTCCTCGCGGCCGCCGGGTGGCTGGGCGGCGGCGCCGCGTCGGCCGCCCGGCGCCGTCCCCTCGCGTTGGGGCTGGCCTCCTTCGCTCTGCTCGCGACGCTGGCGCGCGCGGTCACCATCACCGCGCTGGCCCGCGCCGGCTGGTGGTTCGCGGCGGAGAAGGTCCTGGTCGCCGCGCCGCTGTCGCTCGCGGCGGTGGCCGCAGCCGGGCCACGGCTGCTGCGGCCCCCGGGCGACATCCGGTCCGTCGCGGTCCCGCTCCTCTTCGCCGGGTACGCCGTGAGCGGCGGCCTGCTCGTCACGGTCCTGCACGGCTATCCGGCGTCGGCGGGCGCGGGGCTGCTCGCGGTCGCCGGGGTCGTCGCGGCCACCGTGGTGTCGTGGCGCGTCCTCGGCCGGCGCCCATCCCGGACGGTGTCCCGGACGGCTGTCGTGGTGGCGGTGGCGGCGCTGGTGACCGGAACCGGGCTGGCTGCCGCTCCGGGCGCCGCTCCCGCCGTACCCCATGATCGTGAATATCGGGATGCGCGGACCGTGGGTGAATCGACCAGGCGGTTCACCCTGACGGCCGGGACCGCCACGGTGAACGTCAGCGGCCGGGACGTCGCGGCGTGGGCGTTCAACGGGCAGGTTCCCGGGCCGGAACTGACCGCCACCGTCGGCGACGTCCTTGAGGTGACGCTGCGCAACCGGGACATTGAGCGGGGCGTCACGCTGCACTGGCACGGGTACGACGTGCCGAACGACCAGGACGGGGTGCCCAGCGTGACGCAGGCGGCGGTGCTGCCCGGGCAGGAGTTCGTCTACCGCTTCCGCGCCGATCAAGCCGGGACCTACTGGTACCACACGCACGCGGTGTCCGACATCGGCGTGCGGAAGGGCCTCTACGGCGTCCTGGTGGTGCGCCCGGCGCCGGTTACCGGCGTCGACGTCACGGTGCCGGTGCACACCCTGGACGGCCTTCCGCTGCCCGCGCCGAGAACGGAACCGGTCGAGGCGGGGACACCCGTGCGGCTGCGGCTGATCAACACCGACAGCACGACGCACCGGTACGCCCTGGCCGGGACCCCGTTCCGGGTCGCCGCGATCGACGGCTCCGACCTGCGGGGCCCGACCTCGCTCGTGGACACCGCCGTGTTGATCCCGGCCGGGGGACGCTACGACCTGGTGTTCACCGCGCCCACCACACCGGTGGCCCTGTTCGTCGACGGACGTGCGGTCTACTCAACCGGGGTGGTGCCGGCGACGCCCGGCGCGTGGCCGGTGCTTGATCCGCTCACCTACGGCGTCGGCTCTCCGGTGCCCTGGTCGCGGTTCGACAAGGAGTTCACTCTCGTCCTCGATCGGGGCCTCGACCTGTCCGGACTACTTCCGCGGTACGCCCACACCGTCAACGGCGCCGCTGACCCGGACATCCCGCCCCAGGTCGTAGGGCTCGGCGACGTCGTCGCGTTCACCATCGTGAACCGATCCCAGGTCGTGCACCCGTGGCACCTGCACGGACACCACGTCCTGGTGCTGTCCCGCAACGGGAAACCGGCGACCGGGAGTCCGTTGTGGCTGGACTCGTTCGACGTCCGTCCCGGCGAGGTCTGGACGGTGGCGTTCCGGGCCGACAACCCCGGCATGTGGGCCAACCACTGCCACAACCTGGCCCATGCCGACGCCGGCATGACGCTGCACCTGATGTATTCCTGATCCCGAGGGCGTTCCCCGACCACGCGCGCTGAACTGCCACCGACTCGTACCGACCTGGCTAGTGCGGGTAGGAGTCGCCGATCACCAGTTCCCGGATCTCGAGGATGCCGGGCCAGAACGGGGAGAGCGGGTCCTTACCGCGGCGCAGCCAGAGGGTCGTGCCGTCGGCGGCCGTCGCGGTCTCGATGACGTGGTCGGCGTCCGCCTCGATGCGGCCGGTCTCGACCGGGCCCAGGCCGAGCATCTCCGCCTCGGTCCGCAGGTCGGCGCGGGCGAGGTACAACAGGGCGGCGCGGCCCGGCTCCACGCTGACCGCGGCGGGCTAGACGCGGGCCAGCCACGGCTCCAGCGCCTCCACGGCCCCGGCAGGACGGCCATTGTCGCCGCCCCGCCCGTGACGGGAGTCCCACCTTTGGCGGGTGACAGCATCACCCGCAGCGGGATCCGATCGGACATCCTCCTGCCGGGGCACCTACCGTTGAGGCGGTGGACAGGACAGCAGCGCAAGGGGTCGGGTGGTGACAATCGGGGACGAGGCGCCGGCCTCCCGTCGAGACCGCGGTGGGTTTCTGCGATGGGTGGAGCTGACGGACGGCGACACGGACGTGTCGGGCTATCCGTTCACGCTGCCCGTCGTCGCCGGACTGCGGGCGGGCGGCCGGTTGGAGCTGGATGCGGCGGTGACGTTCCTGACCGGAGACAACGGCACCGGCAAGTCGACGCTGATCGAGGCGATCGCGGTAGCCGCCGGGTTCAACCCCGAGGGCGGATCCACCAACTTCCGGTTCAGCACGCGTGCCACCGAATCGTCGCTCGGTGAGCGCCTGCGACTGGTCCGCGGGGTCCGTAAGCCGCGCACCGGGTTCTTTCTGCGTGCCGAGTCGTTCTACAACGTGGCCACCGAGATCGACCGCCTCGGTGTGGCCGACGGCTACGGCGGCACCAGCCTCCACGAACGATCCCACGGCGAGTCGTTCCTCGACCTGGCCACCCACCGGTTCAAGCCCCGAGGTCTGTACCTGCTCGACGAGCCGGAAGCCGCTCTGTCCGCCCACGGCTGCCTGGCGCTGCTCACCCGCATCCACGACCTCGCGCAGGCTGGCTCACAGTTCGTCATCGCCACCCACTCCCCCATCCTGCTGGCCGTCCCGCACGCCCGGATCCTGAACATCGAAGCCAACGGCACCATCAGCCAGGTCGACTACGACGACGCACAACCGGTGCTGCTGACCCGATCGTTCCTGGCCAACCCGCAACGGTTCCTGCACCACCTGTTCAACGACGACAGCTGACCCAGGCCGGCACGTGCGGGCGCGCCAGGAACCACAAGCCGGTGTACGACCCGACCTCATCGTCCTGGCCGCTGCCGACACTTACCGCATCGGCCTCGGCGCCGCCCCTGATCCCGCCTTTGCCATCAACCGGTGGCGCCGTAAACGGCGGCGCCCATCGGCTCGTCGAGTTCCAGATCCGTTGCCGCGGCGACCCGGGCGATCATCATGTATTGCCCGATCACCATCAGGAGTTCGACCACCTCGCGCGGGGAGAGTCGCCCTGTCAGTTCGGTGACGGTTTCGTCGGAGGGGCGGACGTCGCGGACGACTTCGGTCGTGAAATGCAGGACAAGCCGCTGGTCTGCCGAGAAACAGCCGGCCTCGATCTCGTCGCGCCGGAGCGCGTGGATCATCTCGTCGGTGGCGCCGACGGAGCGGGCGATCGGCTCGTGCTGAACCCACTCGTACCTGACGTCGCTCAGCCGGGCTACTCGCAGGATCGCGATCTCGCGGAGCAGCGGGTCGAGGGCCAGGTCCTTGAGCAGGGTGCCTCCCCAGCGCATCCAGGCTGGAAAAGCCGTCTCGGCGTTGGCCATCACGCGGAAGAAGTTCAGGGGAAGCGCGGCCTCCAGCGCCTCGCGGACCGCCGCTGGGGCGGCGGCAGGGTTCACGTACGGTAGGCGACTCACAATTTTCCCCTCGTCATCGGCACATCAGGCCTCATGCCATTATCCGATCGCCGCCAGCTGCCGGACCGGCATTCGGGAAAGCGCAAGTGGTGACCGATGACCGGCCGCCACGGCGACCTGGTGAAGAGAGCCTCCACGATCCACGTGGGCGGTCACCGCGTCAGAAGACCTGGTTCCGCGGGACGGTCAACACCCCGCACGCGTCTCGGCCTGGCCATGACGGCGGTAGCCCTGCCCTCGTTCACGATTCGACCGGCCAGCGTCGCCGGCCCGGCGCCGTCCCACGTCGAGGTCAGCCGACCGCCGGTCCGTTGATGAGCGGGCCCAGGGCTGCGGTGTACTCCGCGTCGCCGGGCGGGGTGTTCTGGCTCGTCGAGGTGGTGCCCTTCCGCACCAACGTGACCGGCGGACAGGAGTCGTCGCTGCTGCCGTCGATGGCCAGGGTCTTCACCAAGCGGCCGGAGTCGATGGCGTAGACGTCGAGCCGGTGCCGTCCCTGGTACAGGGTCATCTCGACGCCCTCGCGGTACTGGCAGGTCGCGAGCGGGGCCGGGGAGGCGGGTCCGCCGAACGTCAGGCACCCGACCAGACGCATCTGCTCGATCGGAGCCGGGTCCCGCAACATGCGCGCGTTGGCGGCTCCTCCGAACCATGCCACCGTGGATGGATCGAGCACCACCGTCGGATGCGGTCCAGCGCCCCGATAGACCGGCGCACCCGCGAATCCGGGGCCGCGACGGTCGCAGATCCGGCGGAGGGCGTGCGCGTCACCGGCCGTCTCGCTCGGATCCGCGGCTTGGCCTGACACGGCCGCGCTCGGATCAGGGGTTTGACCTGACACGGCCGCACTCGAGCCGCCGGCACCGCCCGGCGTCGTGTCCCGTTGCGGCCGGACGACAAGGTAAAGCGCGACGACGAACAGCACGGCTGTCACACACGCCACCCACCACGCGGATCGCCGGCGCGCGGCCCGGACGGTTTCCGATCCCATAGACGACATTCTCCGTCAACCATGAACGGCATTTCGACTCGCCACGACGCCGACCATGATCGTCGACGAAGCCCGTGGGATCATGGCAGCCCGCGCTCCACCGACGGATCAGCCGCTTCGCCGGTTACCCCACTGGCGCGGGCTCTGGACCGAGCCCCGGCCGCCGAGGTGCTGACCCTTTCCATACGGTTGAGGCGAGGCGACCTTGCCCTTTGCGCGTCGGGCAGCCCGATTCGCGTGAACGGCAGGCTGGTCGGTTTCGGCCACGGTTGAGGTGTCGGCATCCGCCTCGTGGGCGTCTTGAACGGGCTCAGGCTCCGGCATCGGTATCTCCCTGGATTCGTGGGGCGCCGTGTGGACCATCGTCAGCCGACGGACTCGGACTACCTCGACGCTGGTGCGGGCACCCTGACGGTATCGCAACGTCGAGTCCGTCCGATCGACGGTTACGGTGACCACTTCGCTGACCGGACGCCGCGACGGCACGCCCAGCGCGTCCATGACGGTGGACGGAAGGCTGCTCGTCGATGTTCCCTGGATGTGCGGCAACGACGTTCGGCGGCCGGAGATGCCGGGCTGTGGTGGCCGTATTGGGAGCAGCGGGACTCAACCGCGAAGTCTGCCGCACCGAGCTCAGCATCCACCAGCGAAAACCGTCGCTCACCTCCCCAGGGGATCGGCCTGCCGCGGAATACCATTCCGCCATGGATGACAGCACCCGCGGCATCCGCATCAGACGCGGTGGCCCGGCCGATGCACCCGCCGTACTGAACATGCTCGACTCTGCGGTGATCTGGATGAATGAGCGCGGCAACACCGAGCAGTGGGGCACCACACCGTTCTCTGAAAAGCCCGGAGGGGCCGAGCTGGTCGATCGGTACGTGACCGAGAACCTTCCGTTCATCGCGGAATTGGACGGAACGCCGGCCGCAGCCATGGTGTTGGACTCCGGGCCCAATCCGCAGGCACCGATCGCGCCCGCGGAAGAACCCGAGCGGTACGTCCGCCTCCTGGTCTCCGACCGACGATTCGCCGGCCGGAACCTCGGGTCGGCCCTGTTGGCTCACGCTGTGGAGGAAACCCGGCGAGCCGGCGTGCGGCTGCTAAGGGTCGACTGCTGGGCGGGCGGCGGTGGCGAGCTGGTGGCGTTCTACGAGCGCCACGGGTTCACTTCCACCGAAACCTTCCTGGCTGGATCCTGGCCGGGGCAGGTGCTGGCTCAACGGGTCGGTTGAGCCGCACTGTCGCCGGCGTGCAGGAGCGGGACTCGGAGCCGGCGGAGGGCGAGCGCATCAGCTCTGGACGGAGAACGTCGCGACGACACCGTTGTGGTCAGACTTGGTGCCACCGATGATGTCGTAGTCGGTCATCCACATCAGCTCGTACTCCGGCAGCCGCTTCCAGAAGTAGACGTAGTCGATGTGCCGGTTGCCGTGCGTTCCGGTGCCCTTCTCGCCGTAGAGGTTGTAGTTCGAGCGCAGGTTCGGCAGCTCGTTGGCCTCGAAGACCTGCCACGGGAACTTCGCGTACCCGTAGCTCCGGTCGGCGCTGAAGTCGACGTTGAGGTCACCGCTGACGATGACCTGGCCCTCGCCCTGCTTGTCGACCGCCAGGTCCTTGAGACCTTGGAACTGCGCCTCGGCGCACCTGGTGCGCGGCAGGTCCTCCGGCCGGCCTGCGTTTTCGATGCTGGCCACCGCGTGGGCGTTGATGTGCGTCACGTTGCGGCCACTGGCCTTGTGTGAGTACTTGACCCAGTTGTTGTAGCGGGCGGGCGGCACCTCGCCTGGTCCGTTGGTGTCACACACGAAAATCGAACCTTTATCGAGTACGTCGAACACGCTCTTCTTGGCAATCAGCGCCTCGCCAGCCTGGTTGATCCCGCCCGGCGCGTACAACCACCAGCCGTTGTCGGCGGCCCAGGTCTCCAGGAAAGCCTTGCGATTGCCGACCTCGTTGAGACCGACAAGGTCCGCCTTGGACGTGATCAGGTTCAGGTCGTGTACGAAGTCGGCCTGAGTGAGTCCGTTGTAGATGTTCAGCGTCGCGGCCTTGAAGGCCACCGTCGCTGCGACCGCCGGGGTAGCCGGCAGCAGGGCCGCCACCAGCGCGACCGCTGCCGAGAGGGCGCCCAAGGCCCGGGCCGACCAGTGCGTTGTCCTGCGCATCGACTTCCCTTCGTACGAACCGTCGTCTGCAGCGGCTGACGCAGCCTATCGATTCGAGTCGACGCGGCACCGAACATCGGAGGAACAACGATCGACAGGCCGGAGCCCGCTGCCACGTCTCCCCACCCAGATCGGCGTCGGCTGGCCGACCAGGGACAGCGATGCGCAAACGCAGCCGGAGGTCCGATGTTGTGTCACCGTTCGCAGTGGACTTCTTCGCGTACCCGCCCAGAGTCAACGGCGCACCCGATAGCGCAGGTGAAGCACCCGGTTGCCCTGAATCACCACGTCAGGATCCTCCAACAGGTGCTGCGCGTGGACCGACCCGAAGTAGCGCTTGCCGGACCCGAACACCACGGGTACGACGTCCATGCGCACCTCGTCGACCAGGCCCGCGGCAAGCACCTGCCCACCGACGTCGCCAGCGGCGACCTCGACCATGCGGTCACCCGCAAGCTCCTGCGCCTTGGCCACGGCTGCCTCGACGCCGTCGACGAAGTGAAAAGGGGCCTCGGGGTCCCAGCCCTCGGGCTTCGGCCGGTGCGTCACGACAATCACGTGGTCGATTCCGCCCGGAGGCTTCCCGCCCCAGCCGTCCGTCATGTCGAAGACGTGGCGGCCGACGACAGTCGCCCCGATCTGGTCCCAGTACGGCCGGGTGTAGTCGTAGGACGTTTGTGACACCTTCAACTCGCCGCTCTCGTCCAACGGCACGTCACCGCTGAGCAACCAGTCGAACAGCGGTCCGGGCTGGTCGTTCTCGTCCGCGATGAAGCCGTCTACCGTCACCGAGCTGTACATGACTACTGTGCCCATGGGCACTCCTCTGCTTGGGGATGCCCTCAGGTTAGAGTTTCGGGGGCTGTCGCTCTTGTAAGAAATCAATCGGTCGGCAGCGGCCAACTGTCCAGTACGTGGCCGGGATGTTCGCGCAGGAACCGCCGCCGGACTTCGACATATCGTGTCGGTGTGAGCCCGGTGAATGCCCGGAACTCGTGGCCGAAGTGGGCCTGATCGAAGTAGCCCGCGCTACTGGCGAGGTCGGCCCAGTCGATCGGTTCGGCGGGGTTGATCGAGAGCACGGTGGCGGCGAAGCGGTAGGTGCGGGCCAACCGCTTAGGCGTGACGCCGATAAGCTCCTTGAATCGCTGTGCCAGGTGAGTGCTGCTGACACCGGCTGACACCCTCAGGTCGTCGATAGCCACCGCCCCGCTGGTCGCAGCGATGATGCGGCTCGTAAGGCGGACCAGCCCAAGGCCGGCCGCGTCGCCGAGCCGTCGCATCAGCTCCTCCTCGAGCAGCGTCAGCATCTCGTGAGGTCCCTCGGCCGTAGCCAGCCGGTCTTGCAGCTCGGCGATGGCGGGTCGACCCCAGATTTGCTCTACCGTCACCGGCCGGTCACACAGCTCGGCCGCGGGCATCGGCAGGAACGGCGCCAGCCCCCACGGCTTGAAGTGCACGCCGACGGACCGGGTCCGGGGTGGGTAGCCGAACTCCAACGCGCGGGTGGGCGTGGTGACCACGCAGCCGTCGGCGTACTTGGCCGTCTCGATGTCGGTGCCGGCGCGGACGCGGAACGGCGCCCCGAGGTTGACGATGAGCAACGCCGCCGGACTTGCCGGCAGCGTCAGCCGGGCGTACGGCGGCGCACCCTCCAGGTAGTAAAGGTCGTCGATCAGCCCGTCCAGCGGCGGTCGCGGCACTCTGGACACGTACTCCACGCCCACAGCATCGCCGACGTCCCGCCGGCATCGCGCGCCGGGATGGTCCAGCCGCGCTGCCGCCAGCATCGAGCCGGCGCCGATCCCGGACGGGCGCCCGGCCGCGGACAGCTGGGCCAGATCCTCAGCGGTCACCTGCCACCCCTTGGCAACCAGCCGCCGGATGACCTCCATCATGTCGATCGCGATGGGGAACACGATCAGGTTGCACAGCAGCGAGTTCCATTGACCGACTCTCCTGCTCGGCCGGGTCGTCCCGGCGATCGCGCCCTGGTTGCCGAACCGGGTCCAGGCGCAGAACCAGCTGCAGGCCTAGGCATTTGGTGGCCGCGGTCACCCGTGCCCGCAGCCCCGAGTCGGCGAGGAACCGCAGCAGCGCTTGCATTGTGAAGAGCCCGAATGGCTCCAACCCGGCTTATGAAACAGGGCCTGGATCCACACTCCCCGGGTCGATGGTGACTGGCTGCCTGAGGATGGTGCGTTGCTTGCCGGGTGCGACCCTGCGGAAGTCGCTGAGGTAGATCTCGTGGTGAGTTCCGGCCATGCGGAGCCGGTTGGCGGGGATGTACTGATGATGTAGTTGTGCGAGTACGTCGGACTCGTCGTCGAAGGAACCGACGTGGAGCGTCTGCACGCACCGCCCCTCGGACAGCGTCCGGAGGCGGACGTCGTCGAGACGCGTCGGTGGGTGCTTGGCACCGACTTGCCCGACGGCGGTGGTGAACATGGACTGGTCGATCCAGTCGGGGACCATGAGCATCAGCGTCCAGTGCCACCGTGACTTGTGCCGTGCGGTGGTGAAGGACGCCATGTCCTCGGCCCACCACAGACCTTCCAGGGGCGGAACGACGTAGTCGCGCCCGAGGCCTCGCTTACTGGCGAACTTCAGCTTGTACGCCGTCGGGTAGAGCGCTTCGATCGCCGCGGTGAAGGCGGGCGAGGTGTTGGGGTCGCCGTGGCCGTCGATCATGAGGTACTGCATGTCGGGTACGTCGACTGTCCGGAACCGGCCCGGTTGTGCCTGGTAGGCGTCAAGCGTCTTCTTGAAGTCGATTTTGGCTTCAGTCTTGTTGGTCATGGGGCACCTGGACTCGGGAGAGGAGCCACTGCCTTTCTGCGTCCATGAGTTTCAGGGAGTAGGAGAACACCTCGCGCGCCGGGCGCGGGAGGGGACCTTGCGCCTGCTGTGCGGCCTGGAGTGCGGCGATCCGGGCTTCGAGCTGCGCCAGCCGGGTGCGCAGCGCCTGCTCGTACTGCTGCCCCGTGAGCATGGCCAGGTTGGCGACGCCGACCAGCAGTGGCTGCGGGTGTGGACGCGCCTCGGCGATGAAGGTCAGCGCGTTGTGTGCCGCGACCCGGCGGCCCTCGGCGGTCGGATGGAAGATGCGGCGGGACTTGGCGGCGGCCGGAGCCTCCGGGACGTGGAGCAGACCGCGCTGCTCCAGCTTGGTGAGCAGGTAGTAGATCGAGGAGAACCCGATGTCGGTCCACTGTCGTATGCCCCGCTGCTCGATCACCTGTTCCAGGTCGTAACCGTGCTGCGGCCGTTCGATCACCAGACCCAACACGGTCAGCTCAGCGGGAGTCAGCTCCACTACCGCATTCTAGCGCTAGAATAGTGATTGATGCCGTACCTCCTGCTCTCTTTCCGCGAGGCAGCAGGTCAGGTTCTCGATGGGACCTGCGCGGTCGGGGCTTCCGCCAGCGCCGGTACCGATGGCGGCCGTTCGGCTCGGCGCGTCAGGCCGACCCCGACGAGCACGACCACCATCCCGGCCACGATCCGAGGGCTGAGTCCCTCGTCGAGCACGATGGCCCCGAGCGCCACCGAGACCACCGGGAGTAGGTAGCCGACGGTCGCCGCGTTGGTGGCGCCTTCGGCGGCGATGATCCGGTAGGTGAGGTGGAAGGTGGCTCCGGTGGCGACGACGCCCAGGATCACGACGGCGATCAGCGTCTTCGGGCTGATCTCGATCGGCGTCAGACCACCGGCCGGCAGGGTCAGCGCGGTCAGGCCGGTCGCCGCGATGAGCTGCGCCGTGGACAGCGAGATGGTGGGGATGCCCCTGCCGACGAGGTTGTGGCCGATGTAGGCGAAGCCGACGGCGTAGCTGGCGGCCGCGACGACGATAGCGAAAGCGCCCCACCCGACCGGCCCGGTCATCTGCCACGGCGCAAAGATCATGACAACACCGGCGAACCCCAGCAGGAGACCGCCCAGCCGGACCGGCCGGAGTCCACGCTCGGAGTGGCTCAGGACGCCGATCAGCACGGACCACAGCGGGGTCGTCGCGTTCAGTACGCCGGCCACCCCGGAGTCGATGGTCTGCTGGCCGATGCTGAACATGGCGAACGGCAGGGCGTTGCAGAAGAAGGCAGCCACAAGCAGGTGACCCCAGGTTCTCGCATCCCGGGGCAGTCGTCGACCTGAGCCCAGGCACGCGATCAGGAGAGCGGCCGACCCGAGTGCGCACCGGCTGATGGTGACCTGGACCGGCGTCAGGGCGTCCAGGGCCAGCTCGATCCAGAGGAAGGTTGATCCCCACAGCAGGGCGAGCACGCCCACCCGCATCCATGCCCATGTCCTGTTCACGGCACCAGTCATTTTGATCTCCTTGATCCGTCCGCATGAACAGTGCCGTGCCCAACCGCATAGCAAAAGCGAAAGTTTCTGTACGAGAGTTAAGCTCTGCTACATGCTCGATGTGAGACGCATGCAGGTGCTGCGCGCGGTGGTCACCAGCGGGTCGGTGACGGCGGCAGCGGCGCACCTCGGGTACACCCCCTCCGCGGTGAGCCAGCAGGTGACGGCGCTGGAGAAGGAGGCCGGGATCGCGCTGCTCGAACGAGTCGGCCGGGGTGTGCGGCCCACGGCTGCGGGCCGGCTGCTCACCAGGCACGCGGCCGTCATCAGTCAGCATGTCGCCGAGGCCGAGACAGCGCTGGCCGACCTCCGCATGGGACGTACGGGCCGGCTGAGGATCGGCTACTTCGCCTCCGTCGGCCCGAACCTGCTGGCGCCCGCCGTCGCCCGACTGCGGCGCGAGCACCCCGGCGTGCTGATCGATCCCAAGCTGACCGATCCGGATGATCCCCTGTCCGAGGTGGAGCAGGGCAACGCCGACCTGGCCATCGTGGTCCGCCGACCCAGTGATGAGAGCCATCAGGGAATCCGCGTCCGACTGGTGCACCTGCTCGGTGACCCCTACCGGGCCGTGCTGCCCACCGGGCATCCGCTCGCCGCGCAGGAGGTGATCGACCTGGCCGACCTCGCCGGCGAACCCTGGGTGGGCAGTGAGCCGCCGGGCCCCTGCCTGGAGCCCATCATCGACGCCTGTGCCGCGGCGGGCTTCAGCCCGGACTTCGTTGCGAAGTCGGAGGACTACGCCACGGCACAGGCATTCGTCGCGGCCGGCCTCGGAGTTGGCCTCATCCCCCGCCTCGGACTGGGCACCCAGCACCCTGGCGTCGTCATCCGCCAGGTTCGCCGCCCAGAGCCGATCAGGACGATCTACGCCGCGGTTCGGGAGACCTTACTGGGCCAGCCCGCACCGCGCGCGCTGATCGACGCCCTCATCGACGCCGCGAAGGAGTGAGCGGCGCTCCCGGTGACGCGGACGGACTCTTCCCACGCCTGCCGACCACCTGGCGCTGGGCTGGTCGGACGGCCGACGAGCCGCGAATCCCCGCACGGCGGTGGCTCAGTGGCCCCGGAACGCCTCCTCCAGCCACCATGAGCCGCGCGCGGCGCGGACCTTGGCGTCGACCACCAGCGGCCGGGTACGGGGACCAGCGAGCCAGCGGCGTACCGGCCCGAGGTCGTCGACGGTCCGGACGGTCAACCCGTCGCAGCCGTAACCACGGGCGATCGCGGCCAGGTCGGTGTCGGGGAAGGTGACCGTCTCCAACGGGTGCCCGTCCGGGCCGAAGTGGTGCACCTCGGCGCCGTACGCCGCGTCGTCGTAGATCACCACGAGCAGGGGCAGCGCCAGCCGGACGGCGGTGACCAGTTCGGTCGCGGACATGACGAAGCCACCGTCGCCGACCGCGGCGACGGTGAGCCGGTCCGGCCGGGCTACCGCCGCGCCGAGCGCGCTGGCCAGGCCGAGCCCGACCGACTGGAACGCCTGGGTGAAGCAGAATCCGGCCACGTCCGGCACGTCGAGCCACATGGACGGGTAGCCCATGAAGTTTCCGGAGTCGACCACCACCGTCCGGTCGGGCGGCAGCAGGTCGTCCAGGGCGGCCGAGAGGGTCCTCGGGTCGATCGTCGCCGGGGCGCCGGCCCGCGCCGACACGCCCTCGTCCCGGTACGGGACCGTCCGCCACCGGCCGTGATCGCGAATCCGTTGTGCCAGCTCCGGCGTACGCCATCCGCCGGTCCCGGCGTCCACGGCCCCCGTGGAGCCGGCGCGCAGCCGATCGAGCACCGCCTCGGCGACCGCCGCCACCTCGCCGGCCACCGTCAGGTCGACCGGGCGGTTCACCCCGAACGCGGCTGGATCGTGGTCGACCTGGACGACGACGGCGGAGGGTGGGATCAGTTCGCCGTGCCGGGTGGTCCACATGTTCAGCGTGCTGCCCCACGCGACGACCAGGTCCGCCGTGCCAATCAGCTCGGCGGCGAGCGGGGTGGCGAAGCCGCCGGCCACGTCGACGTTCCACGGGTTCCCGGCGAACAGTCCCTTCGCCGCGGCCGAGACCGCCAGCAGCGCGCCGCACGCGTCGGCGAGCCGGGTCAGCGGTTCCCGGGCCGCCCGGGCGCCCCGACCCGCGATGAAGACCGGTCGACGTGCGGCCTGGAGCGCGGCCAGCAACGGCTCGACCTGCGGCGCGGTGGCCGGGGTCGGCGCGACCGCGGGGACCGGGCCGGACCACGGTTCGGTCACGGTGTGCTGCACCTCCAACGGGAGGCCCAGCACCACCGTCGCGCCCCGGGTGGCGGCCCGGTACGCCGCGCCCGCGTCCTCGGCCGCGTGCGCCGCGCGTACCCGGTGGAAGTCGGCTCCGACCGAGGTGGCGAGCGCGGGCAGGTCGATGAAGAAGTTCGACCGGGGCGCGGTCGCCTCCGGGGCCAGGACCACCATCGGGGTACGGCTCTTCGCCGCCTCGGTGAGGCCGGTCAGCGCGTTGGTGACGCCCGGACCCTGGTGCACCGAGAGCAGGCCCACCGTTCCGGAGGTGCGGGCGTACCCGTCGGCCATGCTCGCCGCGCCGCCCTCGTGGGCCGCCGCCACGAACCGGGCGCCGGCTGCCACGAGCGCGTTGGTGACATGGAAGTTGCCGCTGCCGACCACCCCGAAGACGTACCGTGCGCCGTGTCCGTGCAGAACCCGCCCGACCACCTCGGCTACCCGCATCTGGGGCCCGGTCCTACCGTTCGACCAGCGCGAGGACCCGGGACGGGCTGCCGGACCCGGAGACGATCGGCAGCGGTCCGGCGATCACCACCGCGCCGGTCGCCGGCAACTGCGCCAGGTTCCGTAGCTGGGTCAGGCCGTACTTGTCCTGGCCGAGCAGGAACGAGTGGCACGGGAACGGCGGGTCGAACGAATGCGCAGCGCCCGCGTCGGTGCCGACCGTCTCCACCCCGACGCCCTGGATCGGCGACTCCTCGGCCAGCCAGCGGGCGCACTCCACGGAGATGCCCGGGGTACGCCCGGCGTTGGCGTACCGCTCAGGGTCGTCGCCGTACGCGTCCCAGCCGCTGCGGTAGAGCAGCCAGCCACCGGTGGGCAGGGCACCGTGTTCCGCCTCCCACGCCTTGATGTGCTCGACCTCGAGGAGGAAGTCAGGGTCGTCGGCGGCGTCCGCGGCGTGGTCGATCACCACCGCCGGGGCGATCAGCTGGCTCACCGGGACCTGCGACACGTCCGCGCCCTGTTGACCGGTGACCCAGTGCACCGGGGCGTCGAAGTGGGTGCCGGTGTGCTCGCCGGTGGAGAAGTTGTTCCAGTACCAGGCCGGACCGCGGTCGTCGTACCGGCTGATCTCGCTGAGCCGGAACGGCCAGGTCTGGCCGAACTGCTCGGGCAGACCCAGGATCGGGGTCTGGTCCGAGAGCGGAGCGGTGAGGTCGACAACCTGGATCCGGCCGCTGGAAAGAGCGGCGACAAACTCCTGCAGCACCGTCATGCGGCGACGGTACACCGCGTGCACGCTCCACGATGGACCCAGCACGGGGCGTGTCAGCGGCGCCCTTGGGTGTAGGTGCCGGACACGGATGGCCGCCGCCTGGGCTTGACGGTGCGAGGACCAGACCCTGCCCGGCAGGCACGCTGGCAGCTACAGGGCAGTCGCGGTCTTCTCCAGGATGCTGGCAAGTGCGCCGTAGTCGACGGTTTGCCCATCCCTGATGTCAACGGCCTTGCGCTCACCGTTGCCCAACGCCCGAAGGAACCCCTTGACCTCCGGAACGTCCGTTGCGTTGAACACCATGAACGAGACCTTGTCCTTGGCTACCGCGATGACGGCCGCGTAGTGCCCGTTCTTGAGGTAGTGCGGCTTGCCGTACTGGAGCCGCTCCTCGACATCGGGAATGGTCTGTCCGACCATCGCGCGTAATTTCTCACACACATCGATCTGCCACGGCTGCGCCTTGTTGATGTACTGGGTGACGTCGTCACTCATGGTCTTCGCCTCCATCGTCACTGCCACATTCGGGTCGGACACGCAGGACGGCCTGCTCGGCGCTGGCCGATCGCGTGTAGTTGTCGACGTCGGCCCAGGCCGACCTACACCTTGTCGACCGCGGGGGGCGGGTACTCCTAGCGTGCGTCTCCTTGTTTGCCCCTGCGGCGAGGTGAGGATCAACTGGGAACACGGTATAGTCATGGTTCTTGATAGTCAAGACCCGTTACTAACCGAAGGGTTTCTGATGACCGCCACCGCGCCGAAGCCGGACCTGGGGGCTTTGACCGGGCAGCTGATGCGAGCATTGCAGGAGGAGCTGTTCGAGACCCTCGGCGAGCAGGGGCATCCGGATGTTCGCCCGCGGCACGGCTCGGTCCTGGCGTTCCTTGAGCCCGAAGGAGTGCGTGCGACCGATCTGTCGGCCCGCTCTGGCCAGCACAAGCAGGTCATCGGCACGATCGTCGACGAGCTCGTCAGCCTCGGCTATGCCCGCCGGGAGCCCGACCCCGCTGACCGTCGCGCCAAGCTCATCGTCCCCACCGAACACGGTCTCGACGAGATCGCCAAAGCACGAGCCATCCTGGCCACCATTGAACGGCGCCTCGAACACGCCCTCGGCGAGCAGCGCTTCGCCACCTTCCGGGAGGCGTTCCAAGAGGTTACTCACCTTCAGCGAGGCTGGCGGCAAACCGGCAAACGACCGGCCTGAGCGACGGACACAGCCTCAACGTCCACCCCGCTCAAGCTTGCCGCATACTCCTGGCGGCTTACCTGAACTGGGCCTTCCAGCACGACAACCAGCCGCCCAAACGGTCGGCGGCCCGTGTCGACTCGCAGGCGGTGGTCGCCACCTGGGGCCGATGGCTCAGGCGGGACGCACGGTTCGGTCCGCCGCCGCAGGCTGCGCAAAGCGCTGGGTGAGATGCTCTGCGGCGGCCTGCTGGGCGTCCGCCGCCTTGTCAAGGACGGCGGCGGCGCCAAAGAACTCGTGCATCATCCCGTCGTAGTGGGCCAGCGCGGTGTCCACGCCGGCGGCCTGCAGGTGGCGGGCGAACTCCTGCCCCTGGCTTCGCAGCACGTCACGCTCGTCGGTGACGACCAGCGTCGGTGGCATGCTCCGCAGCTGCGCGGCGTCGAGGGAGAGCAGGTCGACGCGGGGATCCTGGGCGCCCTCGGGCACACCGGCGAAGGCGTGCATCGCCATCCAGGACAGTAGCGGCCGGTTCAGCGGGCGGGCGTCGGCTGCGTCGGTCATCGAGTCGCCGAACTGCTGCGCGGTGGCCAGTGGGTAGACCAGGACCTGGGCTGCCGGGCCTGGCTCGCCGGCCTGTGCCAGCTGTAGGCAGGTGGCAGCGGCCATCGTCGCGCCGACCGACTCGCCACCGATGGCGACACGGGTGGGATCGCCTCCGAACTCCGACGCGTTCTCGCGCAGCCAGCGCCAACAGGCGAGGACGTCGTCGTGAGATGCCGGGAAGGGATGCTCGGGAGCGCGACGGTATTCGGGTGACACGACGATGGCACCAGTGCGGTTGACCAGGCCTCGGCAGGACGCATCATAGGTGTCCACGTCGTAGAGCACCCAGCCGCCGCCGTGGATCCACATCACCACCGGCGCGGCACCGGCTTTGGCCTCGCGGGGGTGGTAGACGCGTAGGTTGATGCGGCCACCGTCTGCGATCGGCACCTCCAGCTCCTCCACCGCTCCGACCGCTTCCGGTTCGGTGGACCGGCCGTCCTCGGTCAAGATCCGGTGGACGGCGTCGACGAGTGTGGGTTGCTGGCGGGCCTGCTCCGGGGTGAGGATCTCCGGTGGCAGCGGGCGCAGCGCGGCGAAGGCGTCCAGTAGCCGCTGGGCCTGCGGGTCGAGCAGACCCGAGGCATCGGTGGCGAGCCGCCGGTCGCGGCCCGAAACCCTGTCCCGCCCCTTGTCGAGCAGGACAGCGGCGGGGTCGGCGAGTTTGTGTCCGGTGCCGCTGGACGGGGCGTTGGGGTGTGCTCGAGTCGGTGCGGCCCGCTTCGCCGCCAGGAACTCCCCGCCGAGGCGGGCCATGACCTGGGCCCCCACCGCGCGGCGGAACTCCGGCAGAAACTCGCCCTCCTCCTCCGCCACATGCTCGCGGATGTCGGCCATCAACGTCGTCAGCGCGCGTTCGAACTCTCCGCTGCCCGGCTCTGCCCGATCCAGGACGATCAACTGCTCCTTGGCCGCGTGGTGCTCGTCGCGGGCATGTCGCGCGTCATCGGCCTCACCCGCATCCGCCATCTGCGGATACAGGGTCCGCTCCTCGGCGTCGGCGTGCAGCGCCAGGTTGAAACCGACCTGGTCGGCCAACGTCCGGCGGTCACCCCGCCCGGCCTCCAGGTGCTCGAACAACCGTGACACCACCGCATGATCATCAACGATCAGATGGTCGATGTCGCCCGGCTGCGTCTCGTATGGAAGTCCCATTGTCCGTACCCCCGTCTCGGCGAGTCGGACATTACCCCCGCTTCCCGGCCAGATCGGGGTCATTCGGCAAGAGAGCCCTCGCCGACGTCGACCGCGACTGCCGGAACAGGCCGCCGCCGGCAAGCCCTCAGACGTCGCGCCTCCGCGCCCGCTCGAGGAGGGCGGCCTCCGACGGTGGCCGCGAGCCACGAGAGCCATGACGAATCGCGCACGCCAGGGAGGCGGGCTGCTCTACCTTCCCTGGGGCCGGCCCTGGTTGGCTCCTTCGGGGCGGCTGGCATCGCCGACACGACCAACCTGGCTGACATCACCTGTCGCCCCAGCTTCGCTGCGCCCGGCGGCCTTGCGGCGCCGTACCGCCGCGGCTCCGGCCGCTCCCGCCGCGACCAGAGCCGCCATCAGTGGCCATGGAGCGCGACGACGAGCCGCAGCTGGTTGTCTCTTTGGTGTACGCCGACGAGCCGCGGCCTGTCGCGCCTTCAGTAACCTCTGCGCTCTCATTTCCTCATTGTCAGCACCGGGGCCGGCCGAGGTGGCGAAATCGGCGAGCCGCCCAGTCTCATCCTGCCAACACGACCACAATGATAGCGAGGCACCCGATCAGCAACGTGATGCCGCCGAACATGACGAACGGCCACCAGGCGCGTGCAGCCTGCCGTTGCTGCGGAAGGGGCTGAGTCGGCAGGTTCCAGCCCGGAGGCGCAGCAGAGCCGTTGTGGCGGCCTGGCCAGCGTGGCGGTGGGGTCCGAGGGGCCAACTTAGCCATGTTCGGGTTGCCTCCGACGGGCGTCATGGTGCGCTGTTCGGGGTTTGAACGGGCGAACCCGAAGGGGCAGGCTGCTCCGCCCGTTCACGAGGCCGCCCACCCGACCTTCCACCCAAAAAGGCGTTGCTCGTTCATGGTGCGTTACAGCGTCGCGAGGCAAGAAGGTCCGCCCTCCATTCGCCGGGACGGCCGATCGCGTCGTCGCTGCCCGAGGTGCCACCTGTTGCCGGCGACGTGCGACCAAGACCCAAGCCCGGCCGCATCAGCCACCTCCCGCTCAGACCGTGGCGTCGAATCATACCCGGAGGGGGTATGCTGGCACGGCTGGTGAGCTTGTACGGCTCTGTCACATGCGAGGAACCCGTGACCTACCTTCTACGAGCAGAAACGCCGTCCGTTGAGGTCTATCGACATCTGCGGGTAGCCGCCGGGCTCAGTCCGAAGTCCGTCGACGCGGCCGTGAATGGCCTGGCCGGGTCCTGGCACGCTGTCGTCGTATACGACGACGACCATCCGGTGGGGATGGGCCGGATCATCGGCGACGGTGGCACGGCGTTCCAGATCGTTGACATGTGCGTTCTGCCCGAGCATCAGGGACTGGGACTTGGCAAGAGGATCATGGATGCCCTGATGCAGCGGCTCGTTGACCGGGCACCTCGCACCGCCTACGTCTCACTCATCGCAGACGGCAAGGCGCGCTACCTCTATGCGCAGTACGGCTTCGCGGAGACCGCCCCGGAATCGGTGGGCATGGCTCGCCAACTCTGACGAGGTCGCGTGCATCCGGCCGCACCCGCCAATCGTCATCGCGAAAACTCGCCATCATCGCCGTGCTGGTCGCCTCATTGGCACTCTGCCACTCGGCGCCGCCGGACCCCCTCGCGACCCGGTCCCGCAAACGCCATCGGCGTACTGGTCCGGTTCCACCGGCCTATCGATGGAGTTGGTGCAACGATGGAGGGCGTGACACCTGCGAAAACTGCTTTGCCTGCGATCTCGCCGCTTGCTGGCGAGCCGATCAAGCGCGCTGATGCCGAGCGGCTCGCGGGAGTGCTGAAGGCGTTCGCCGACCCGGCCCGACTGCGACTGCTCAGTCTGATCCAGTCCACTCCGGAGGGCGAAGCGTCGGTCAGCGACCTCACCGCGCCACTCGGTCTCTCCCAGCCGACCGTGAGTCATCACCTTCGGATCCTCACCGAGGCCGGCCTGCTCGAGCGCGAGAAGCGCGGCGTCTGGGCGTACTACCGCCTGGTGCCTTCCGCGATCACGGCGATAGCCGACCTGTTGACGCCACCCCGCAAGCGGGCGACGAAAAGGGCCCGCTGATCGGCCCGATGACACCCTGTTCCCGGGCGGCTGACGCAAGGCGTCCGGTCTTCAGGTTGCGTGCCGCCTTCTCCTGAGCGGCGCCCGGGCCAGGGAAGGCACCGACAGTCGCCGCCCGACGAGCTGACGTCACGCGGGCTGGAGGTTGTATTCGCGGTCGGTGAACAAGTCCACGTCACGGGGCCCCAGCTTGGCGACACGGCGCGCATGCAGGGCGAGCTGCCCTCGTGCTTCGCCCAGGCGGCGGCTGGCGACCAGCATCTCATCGGTGGCGTCGAACGCCTCCTGGCCGCTGGACTTCATGGCAGCGTCCATCACCCCGTTGAACGCGGTCATGAGCCCGTTGGCCAGGGCAATGCCGTCCTGGTCACCGCTGGTCCAAATCTCCGACCAGGCGGCCTCCACCGTGGCCATGTCCCTGGCCAACCAGTCGTGAAGCACCATCGGATCCAAAGGCTTGTGCCCACCAAGCAGCTGGTTACCCACCTCCCGCAGGCCCGAGCGCCAATACTTGGTCTGCCGCAGCGCCTCGGCCTTGTGCGCGAGGCGCAGAGCGCCGGACAGCATGAGGATGTACGCCCGCTGAAGATCAGCCCGCTCCCGGTGTCGCCGCCTCAACCGACTCTGCATCAGGACCACGAACAGCGATGCGAAGGCGGTGATCGCGGAACCGAGCAGGGCGGCGACGGTCGAATTCACGCCGACATGATGCCTGCCGATGGTTCACGCCGAATTTCGGGGGTGAGCAAAAAGATCAACCTCCTGCTGGAGCTGATCGGCCGTGGTCCCGGCAGTGGGGACACACCACAGGCCGCAGGCACGAACCACCGACGCTGACGCCTTCGAACGTCAGCAGGGGTGCGGGACGGCTGCGACCCACCGAGACGAAAAGCCGCAGCTAGGGGTACGCGGTCTGAGCGCCATCCGGCGCCGTTGCCCGGCGCCATGTTGGGTCGTCTGACCGTGAACCCGGAGGTCGGTCCTCGGGAGGTAGTCGACTGTTGTTCACATAAGATCTTGCGAGCAAGGGTCCGGCCGAAGAGGAGCCTGTCGTGATGCGCTCGGCAACGTTCCTGCGGGAGTGCTTGCTCCGGGCAGGGATGCGCGATGTCCTCGCGGTGGAGCCGACGGCGGGTGGCCTCGCGGCGCTCGCGGGCATAGCCACCCGCCGGGACGCGCCGCCGGTGTTCGTCAAGGCCTTCGCCGACCCGCCGGCCGACGACGTCTTCGTCGCGGAGGCCGAAGGGTTGGCCGCCCTGCGCGAGCTCGGCGGCGTGGCGACACCCGAGGTGATCCTGGCGGACCGGGAACTGCTCGTGCTGTCGGTGCTGCAGCCGAGGCCACACAGCGAGGCGTTCTGGGAGCAGTTCGCGCACGCGCTCGCCCACCTGCACACGAGCACGACCCACCCGCGCTTCGGATGGCACCGCGACAACTGGCTGGGCCTCCGCCGGCAGATCAATACCTGGGATGACGACGGCCATGCGTTCTTCGCACAGCACCGACTGCTTCGCTGGCTCGGGCAGCCGCGCGTTGAGGCGGCACTCGACCGTGAAGACCGGGCGGCACTGGAGCGGCTGTGTCACCGGCTGCCCGACCTGCTGCCCGACCGGCCGGCATGCCTGACGCACGGCGACCTGTGGACACAGAACGTCCTGGCCACTCCGGGCGGGCAGCCCGCGCTGATCGACCCGGCGGTGTCCTACCTGTGGGCCGAGGTCGACCTCGCCCACGTGTGGTCCACCTCTCCCCCGCCCGAGGCGCAACGATTCTTCGAGGTCTACGCGGAGCTGACCTCCCTCGACAACGACTGGCCGGCCCGCATGCCGATCATCCAGCTGCGACAACACCTCGCCGTGCTTGCCCAGTTCGACGACGACTGGGGCGCGGGCGACCAGATCCGCGCCACCCTTGCCCCGTTCCGCACACAAACCTGACCAGCGGCTCCGTCTCCGTTGATCCGTTTCACACAGCCTCGCTGTCACCAGCGCCGGTCTCTACCAGGTCCCTTTCACCCGCCGGACCGCGCATCGCCCCCCGCAATCCGGGAAATGACGGTCCGGCGACCGGCTCGAAGACAGCTCGCGAGCTGATCAACCCGCAGACGGCGCGATCGTGTTCTGAACGGCCGGAGTACGGCCTGCACTGTCACGAACGACTCACTAACTAGCCACTCAGCATTACGAACGCGCCGTACGATTCGCCCCGCGGGCCCTTCCGCGTACCGCGGATCCCACGGCTCGCCCACCCGGGGCGACCGCGGACCCCGCCGGGCGATTTGCCGGATAAGCCCCCTTCGTTACGGTTCGGGTCGTTTACGCTCGTTGAGCGTCTTACAGACCCAGGTCTCGGAGTGAGTCATGCCAAAGTCAGCGAGCACTGGGCCTGGTCAAGATCGTCAGGTGGCGATCCTGGCTCCGGCGGCGTTCGGTGGCTACCCCGGGCCGCTGCGTCGCGCAGTGCCCGGCAACACCCTGCTCAGGTTGCTCGCCACGACCGACGCCAAGCAGATAGGCCTGCTCTATCTGATCTCGTCGTTCTTCTTTTTCATCGCCGCGGGCATCGAGGCGCTGCTCATGCGCGGCGAGTTGGCCCGCCCGGGGATGCAGTTCCTCTCTCAGGAGCAGTACAACCAGCTGTTCACCTCCCACGGCACGATCATGATGTTCCTGTTCGCCACCCCCCTCGCCTTCGCGTTCGGCAACTACCTCGTCCCCCTGCAGATCGGCGCACCTGACGTCGCCTTCCCCCGGCTGAACGCGTTGGCCTACTGGCTGTACCTGTTCGGCGGCCTGATGGTGCTCGGCTCTTTCATCAGTCCGGCAGGTGCCGCGGACTTCGGATGGACGGCCTATCCACCGCTGAGCCAGGTGGAACACACACCAGGGGTGGGCGGCAACTTCTGGGTCATCGGGTTGGTGCTCTCAGGCGTCGGCACCATCCTCGGGTCGGTCAACCTGATCACCACCACCCTGACCCTGCGCGCCCCGGGGATGACGATGTGGCGAATGCCGCTGTTCACCTGGGCCATGTTCATCACCGCATTGATGGCGGTCGTGGTGTTCCCGCTGCTGTCGGCGACGCTTCTCGCCCTGCTGTCCGACCGGGTGCTCGACAGCCACATCTACGACGCCGCCACCGGCGGCCCGCTGCTCTACCAGCACCTGTTCTGGTACTTCGGCCATCCCGAGGTCTACATCGTGGCGCTGCCGTTCTTCGGCATCATCAGCGAGGTGCTGCCAGTCTTCTCGCGAAAGCCACTGTTCGGCTACAAGGGCATGGTCCTGGCGCTGTGGGTGATCTTCTTCTACTCGCTGAACGTGTGGGCGCACCACATGTTCGCCACCGGCCAGGTCCTCCTGCCCTTCTTCTCGGCGACCACCTTCATCATCGCCGTGCCCACCGGCGTGAAGTTCTTCAACTGGATCGGCACGATGTGGAAGGGGCAACTCACCTTCGAGACCCCGATGCTGTTCGCCGTCGGGTTCCTCGTCACGTTCCTCTTCGGCGGCCTCACCGGCGTGCTGCTGGCCAGCCCGCCGGTCGACTTCCACGTCCACGACAGCTACTTCGTCGTCGGACACTTCCACTACGTCCTCTTCGGCACCATCGTCTTCGCCGCGTTCTCCGGCGTGTACTTCTGGTTCCCGAAAATGACCGGACGACTGCTCGACGAACGAATCGGCAAAATCCACTTCTGGACCATGTTCGTCGGCTTCCACACCACCTTCCTGGTCCACCACTGGCTCGGCAACCGCGGAATGCCCCGCCGCTACGCCGACTACCTACCGCAGGACGGGTTCACCACCATGCACACCGTGTCCACGATCGGATCGTTCGTGCTCGGTGTGTCCACCCTGTTCTTCATCTACAACGTCTGGAAATCCTGGCGCTTCGGCACCACCGTCGCCGTCGACGACCCGTGGGGGTACGGAAACTCCCTGGAATGGGCGACCACCTGCCCTCCCCCGCTACGGAACTTCGACCGCATCCCCCGGATCCGCTCCGAACGCCCCGCCTTCGACGCCAAGTACGGCCCCCTGGTCGCCGACCTCGGCCGTGACCTACCACAGCGCGCCGCCAAACCCCCGCAGAGCATCGGCGAGGAACTGCACCGCGAGAAGCACGTACCGGAGTCGCCCAGCGTCCAGGGCGCCCAGGGCGCCGCGGCCGCGGCCAGATACCAACCGATCCCGCAGTCCGGCGCCCGCCCCGTCGACGTACCCGAACCGGAGGAGACCCGCCGCCCGAGCTACGAGCGGACCTCGGAAGCCAACGAGAACCCGCTGGACTCCCAACGAGGCGAGGAGGCCCCTCCCCAGTGGCGCCATCCCGGCGACGAGGACGACGAGAGAAGGTGACGACGCCGGGTCGCCGCGCGCCCGGTCACTGCGTACTCACCAGCAGCCCATCCACCAGATCGCGCAGCAGCCCAGGGTGTCGTGCAGGTAGCGGGAGTCCTCCCCGGTGAGCAGTCTCTGGATGACGGAGATGATCACGGGGATTTGCCCTAGATCGACTCTGATTGGTGAGGTAACAGGAACGCGTCAGCGTGGCGGCGAGGCCTGCTCTAGTGGGCGTCCGTGGGCTCGAATCGTGTCGGAGACGGCGACGCCGAGCAGGACGGCGACAGCTGCCGCAGCGACCCCGAGTGGCGGCAGGCCGACCATCACCGGCGCCATGGCAGCGAGGACGAGGATCCCGATCGGCCGTGGCCGGGACACCCGGGCGAAGGCCACGTACTCGAATACTGAGCGCCCGGCGAGGTAGAGCGCGGGCCCGCCGAGGATGGCGCCGACCCAGGCGGGTTTGGCGTCTCCGGTCGGATTTATGAGGACGAGTTCGGAGCCGGCTGAGGTTGCGAGGATGCCGGCCACCATGAGCAGGTGTGAGAACTCGGCCGATCGACCGAGCCGGCCGGGGTCGGCGGATGCCACGATGGCCTCGCCCAAGATTTGACCCGCTCAGTAGAAGTAGATCCGCCACAGCAACACCGTGGTGAGGAACGACAATGTAAGGGCCAATGTTCGTTCAGCCGCGATCGGACCGCGTAGAAGACTCGACCCGGAGGTCAGGATCGTCTCACCAAGCGCGACGATGACGAGCTGCCAGTAGCGTTCGGCCAGGTGCTCGCCCGCGACGGCCCACGGGGACACCTGCGAGCGACCCAGCCCCGGTACCGGCCAGCCGAGTCTGCCCCCCAGGTAGTCGATCACCAGGGCCAACGTCCACAGTGTATTGCGCGCCACCTCGGGTGCGAAGGCTCCGGCGAGCCACGGCACGGCAGACGCGCCGAACCAGACGAGCGCCAGCATGTTGATCCGACGCAGATCATGACCCCGCACGATGAGCACGAAGAAGAGGGTGCGGCCCACCTGGATCGCGACGTACGTGCTCGCGAAGAGCAGGCCAGTCTCGGCGAGAGCCCCCGATATCGCGACCGCCAGGAACAGGCTCCCAAGCATCGTCGCGAGGACAACGAACTGGATTGCCGGCTGGAACGGATCGAACCTGCTGGTCATCCATGCCGTCTGGGTCCAGATCCACCAGACAGCCAGGAGCAGCAGCAGAGTCTCGCCGTTCTCCGCAAGGGAAGTGGTCAACCTCTCCGCGACGTGACCCCTGGTGTAGTCCAGCACCAACTCGTGCACGATCCGGGTGAGCGCGAAGACGTACACGAGATCGAAGAACAGTTCCAGGAAGGTCGGCCGCTGCGGACTCTCACGCCTGCGCAGCAGATTGGCCACTCTATTGGTCGTCACCGGCCCGTCCGCTTCGTCGGCATGTCGCTGAAGCAGTCGTCCCACGTCGCCGTGCCGCCCACGGATAGACGCACGCCGGGGCATCGCACTCGGCCAACCGCCTCGGCCGGCGCCGGTGGGTCATCGAGGGGACCTCCGCCTGGCTCACCGGCTACCGCGGCCTGACCATCCGCTACGAAGCAACCCCGGCCTGTACTGCGCCGCCGTGAACCTCGCCGTCGCCGTGACCTGCCACAAGCGCTACCTCAAACTCACCACCTGGGACACGCTTTTAGCGGGTCTTGGTCGTCGGTCGTTTGCGCGGCGGCGTTAACAGGTCGGCGATCACAGCGACTGCGGACGGCACCAGCCGGTAGTACGCCCAGACGCCCCGCTTCTCACGCTTGATCAGGCCGGCCTCGGTGAGGATTCGAAGGTGGTGACTCACCGTGGGCTGGGAGAGATTGAGCGGCGCGATGAGGTCACTAGCGGACGCCTCGCCGTCGGGAGACGACTGGATCAGGCTGAGTAGTCGCAGCCGGGCCGGGTCGGCGAACGCCTTCAGCACTCCCGCGAGTCGCTCGGCATCAGCGCGCTTGATCGGCTCACCAGAAAGCGGCGAGATAGCAGGTGTCATAGTCTTTTCAGCTCCCACGTCTTGCATCCTTGCAGCAACACCACCAGTAGACCGGCGGAACGAGGGACGGATCACGGCACGTGCACGGGAGACATTCCTGCACCAGTTCCGGCCGACGCGGAATGATGACGTGCAGTGTGAGCGGGCACTCGCGTCGTGTGATGTCCGCGCCAGCCCCATTCGCCGCTTGCAAGGTTGCGCCCCCTGTTCGGGCAACGCCGCGCCACCGCGTACGGAATCTTCGCCGCCGTGCAAGGAGTCGGCGCGCTCATCGGGGAGATCCGCCCGAGCTTCATCATCACCGACGCGATGCGCTGGACACCTGCTGCGGACGAACGCGCTGGTTCCGCCCGGGAGAGGGCTCCCCTGCGGATCCGTTCCAGCAGCGGCGCATGTCATGCCGCGTGGGTCACGACTGGCCCAGGTTGGTGACCAGGTTGACGGCGACGGCCAGGATGCCAGTTCCGAAGGTGTACGAGAGCAGCGCGTGCCCGAGCGCCATCCGGCGCACGCGGTTGGTGGTCGGTTCGATCTCGCCCGGGGCGTAGGACATGCCGACCGTGAAGGCGACGTACGCGAAGTCGGCGTACGCCGGTCGGTCTTCTCCCTTGAAGTCGATGCCGCCGCCGTCGTCGCGGTAGTACAGCCGGGCGTACTTGAACGCGAAGACCGTATTCACCAGCGCCCACGCCAGGACCACCGCGACGACGCTGAGGATCACCAGCGTCAGAGCCACCACGTCCTGCTGGTTCGAGACGCGGACGAGCGCCTCGGCCACGGCGACGAGGCTGATAGCGGATGCGATCAGGATCGCCGAGTCGGTGGAACGGGAGTTCCGCTCCGCCTCGGCAAGCTGCTCGGTACGCCTTGGGCTCGCCGACCAGCAGCCCCGCCACACCCAGGCGAGGATCGTGCCCGCCGCGATCGTCCAGATCACCAGCGGCGTCAACTCCGGCGCCCCCGCCAGCGCGGTGGCCGTCCCGGCGACGGCACCGACGGCCAACGACCACAGGACACGCCTGACCGACAGGAGCCGTCCCCGCGCCGGTCGTCCCGATTGCTGCTCCACCCGTTCAGCGTTCCGGCTCGGCCGGGTCGCGCAGAGCAAACCCGGAGCGATCACCGGATCGGGCTGTCAACACCCCTGGAGTCGTGGATGCTCCGAAACGGAACTGGCCGAACTCGCGTTCACCCGCAAGACGCTGTTCAGGCTCAACGGCCAGGCGTCACGTCCGCGCACCGCCTCTCCTTGGCCCAGTCAGGGGCGCCGACCTCGCTGGCGCCCTTGAGCAACTCGCGACCTTCGTGGTGCCATGCCCACCGGCGCCGTCCCCGCGCAGCGGCAACGACGGTCTCGCCCCCGCCGCAGTGGGTTATCCCTCAGCGGTGGGTCGGCTGTGCACCACCAGTTCGTCGATTTCCAACCGGCCGACGCGCAGCTCCCGCACGACTGCCCGGCGGATCGCTAGCCGCCCGATGACCAGAGCCCCGACGGCCACGGCCCCGACGGCCAGCGCCCCCACGGCGAGGGCACCGAGCGAGGCCGCCCCCGCAGCCCGCGCGCCTGTCGCCGCCGCGCCTGTCGCCACCGCGCCGTTGGCGCGCGTCCCGGTCAACCGCATCAGGCGTACGTCTCGCTTCATCCGCCCATTGTCCGCGTACCGCCGGCCGCCCGCTCCCCACAGATCCCGGATGTCACCCCATTGCCCTATCCCCGCCCGTACCGAAGCGACGTGCCGCAGGTACTCGTTCATCTTTGTTGGACGAACCGAGTATGGACCGCTGTCCTTCGTTCGGCCCGCGATCCGGGGCACTGTCCGGCTAGCCGCCGGGCGGCGATCGGCAGAGCCCTCTACCTGGAGGTCAGCTGCTGCGTCAGCCGATCCGGGCCGCCCTTGATCAGCTGCCCGTACCGGTCATCACCGAGCGCGCCGATCCCCGCCTGTGCACGCTGGAGGTATCCACGGGCACGGTCGAGATCGCCGAGCTTGCGGTAGCACTCGGCCAGGCTGAGGTGCAACGACGGATACAGACCTGCCACCGACATCGGCACCCCAGCCTGCGCCAATCGGGCATCGGTGAGCAGGTCGGCCGCCGCCAGCGCTCGTTGATCCCAGATCAACTCCTGCTCGACGTCGTCCTGCACGTCGGCCATCGAGTGCGCGACAACGCAAACGTGCAAAGGATCGCCTCGTTCCCCGCCGATCTCGTCCCAGATCTGCGCGAACAGGTCACGGGCAGCCTCACGCTGGCCCTGACCATGATGCAGCTGCACACCTTGGTTGATACGGGCAAGCGTCACATCGGCGGGCAACGGCTGCTCCTGCACAGCTTCATCTCGCGACGAGGGCATGGATCATATTCTGCCCCAACACCGTCTACGTCCTGTCGATCGATCCGCCGCCGTCGCGACGGTGACCGAATAGTCGCGGGTCTCGGCCGCCTCCACCGCGGCCCACACAGGTTGTCCCGAGGCCAAGGTGCGCGGCGGCGGCCCGGGGTGATGTCGGCGGCCACATCGACGGGCCCTGCGAGTGGGATCCGCAGGTTGTCGCCGTGGTGTTGGAAGCCGCCGATCGTCACGGCCCAGACGTTGCGAGGGCTGCCGTCGGAACGCTGTGGGTACAGAGCGACGGCCGATGCTCGGAACGAGACGAAGACGTCGCCGTCGCCGCGAACAGCCGGGTACGGGGCATCGCCGACCAACGCTTGCCCTCAATCAAGATCCAACGCTGGCAGCACAGCCCGCCCCTCGCCGATCGCGGCCGGGCGTCCTGCGATGAGAATCCCGCATCGCGAGTCGCCGCGATGGTACTTGTGCCCGAGCATCGAAAAGCGAGATCATCACGCATGCTCGACCCCTCGCCCGAGGACGACGGGACTTCACCGACCGTTTCCACGCCGTATTTCGTGGGTCGTGATCGGGAGATGGCGGCGCTTCGGGGTGCCTTGGCCCGGCCACCGGCGATCGTGCTGGTAGAGGGCGAAGCGGGGATCGGGAAGAGCCGACTACTGCGAGAGTGGCTGGCCGCGCCGGACCAGCGCACTGCTTTGGTGTCGGTGTGCCCACCGCTTCGCGAGTCGCTGACGTTGGGGCCGATCGTCGACGCGTTCCGTGGGATCGACCGCCCGGTGTCGCGATTGCGGCTCACCGAGCTTGCGGGTGCGTTACGGCCCCTGTTCCCTGAATGGTCCTCGGACCTGCCGCCCTCACTGCCGCCCCTGGACGATGCGAAGGCGGCACGGCATCGCCTGTTCCGCGCCCTGGAGGAGCTGCTGCGGGCTCTGCGTGTCGACGTTCTCGTGCTCGAGGACGCGCACTGGGCCGACGAGGTGACCTTGGAGTTCCTGCTGTTCGTCACCTCCCGACAGCAGTCGTACGGGCCGAGCCTCGTGATCTCCTATCGGCCGGAGGAGGTGGATGACGGATCGCTGTTGCTGCGGCTGACGTCCCGGTTGCCCGCTGGCGTGACCCAGCTGAGGATCGCCCTGGCGCCCATGCGACCCGACCACACGGCAGCGCTGGTGTCCTCGATGTTGGACGGCAACCCGATATCACAGGAGTTCACGACGTTCATGCACGAGCGGACCGGTGGCGTTCCGCTGGCGGTGGAGGAGTCGGTTCGCCTCATGTGCGACCGCGCCGACCTCGTCTTCCGCGACGGACAGTGGGTCCGGCTGAAGCTGCGCGAGCTACAGGTGCCGCCAACGGTGCGCGACTCCACCCGGGAGCGGGTGGGCCGTCTGTCGCCGACGGCGCAGCAGGTGTTGCGCGCCGCGGCTACGTTGGCTGAGCGGTCATCGGTGGCCACGATCGCGATGACCGCCGGTCTGTCACCAGCTGCGTGCCGAGGCGCTGTCGCGGAGGCGGCCGGCGCCGGTGTCCTGGACGGAGACGACCGCGGCCGGTGGCGATTCCGGCATGTGCTGGCCGCCACGGCTGTCTACGAGGCGATCCCGTTGACCGACCGCAGACATTTCCACCTGCTGGCCGGCCGAGCCTTGGAGCACATCCATCCACCGCCTGTGGCACGCCTTGCCCACCACTTCCGTGAGGCGGGCGAAACGCAGTCCTGGGCGCGGTACGCCGAGCAGGGTGCCGAGCTGGCCATGGCCTCGGGTGACCACACCAAGGCGGTCGACCTGCTGGTCGATCTGTTGACGTGGGCCGTGCTGGCGCCGGTGGATCGGGCACGGGTCGCGCGCATCGCCGGAGTTGCCGCACTGGGCCGTCGGGAGCCGGTGGACGAGGTCTACCACCGCGTGATCCGTACCCTGCGCTCGGTGCTGGAGACCCCCGGTCTCTCCGCCCGCCAGCAGGCCGAGATCCGCAACCCCCTGGGTCGGCTCCTGATCACCGGGGGTGAGGCGCAGGCCGCGCTGAGCGAGCTGGAGCAGGCGGTGGCCAACCTCGACCATGACCCGGTCGAGGCGGCTCGGGCAATGACCTACCTCGGCTGGGCCTATGCGGGACCGTGGCCGGCGTCGACCCATCGGCGTTGGCTGGATCGCGCCGCTGACCTCACCGCCGGATTCGATTCCCCAGCGGAGCGGCTCAACCTGGCCGGCAACCGGGCCGCGGCGTTGCTCATGCTCGGCGAAGAGGAGGCCTGGGACGTCGTCGCCGGCCTGCCCACCGACGGCGCGACCGCGGCGGAGCGTCTCGACGTGGCCCGCATCCACGCCAATGTCGGGACCGGCGCACTGATCTGGGGCCGGTACGCCGACGCGGAGGAACACCTCGCCGTGGCCATGCGCCTCGCCGAGGCCGAGCAGGCGTCCCGGTTGCACCACAACGTCGAGCTCGAACAGGCCAACCTGGCGTGGCTCACCGGCCGATGGGAGGGTCTCGCGGAGCGCAGCGCGGCACTCGCCGATGCTGACCGAGACCGGCCGGCGCACTACCTCGGCAGCATTCGCCTCGCGGCCCGGCTGGCAGCCGCAGCCGGACGGCGGCGCGCCGCGGAGGAGCAGTTCCGGCTGGTCCTCGAGGAGTCCGCCCGTCTCGGCGCGGCCGACGACACGATGGAGGCGGCCGCTGCGCTGGCCAGACTGTGGTTGACGGACGGGAACAGCGCCCGGGCGCTGCAGATCACGGACGAGCCGATGGACACCGTCCGGAGAAAAGGCATCTGGATCTGGGCGACGGACATCGTCCCCGCCCGGATCGAGGCGTACCTCGCCGCGGGCGACCTGAAGGCCGCGACACGCCTGGGCGACCAGTTCGCCAGAGGACTGCGTGGCCGTACGGCGCCTGCGCCTCGCGCCGCGCTCACCGTATGCCGTGCGCTACTGCTCGCCGCAGCCGGAGACCACGTCCGCGCGGCGACGGCATTCGATCGGGCGGCGCGCGCCTGGAGCGCGTTGCCGCGCCCCTACGACGCCGTGCTCGCCCGCGAGCGTCAAGCCGAGGCGCTCATCGCGCAAGGCCAGATCGAACAGGGCCGAGAGCTGCTGGCGGCACAGTACGAGCAGCTGTTCAGGCTTGGCGCCCGCGGCGATGCGGACCGGGTCGCACAGCGGCTCCGCGAACACGGCGCCGAGGTCCCGCGACTGTGGCGCGGCGGCCGACGCGGGTACGGCGACCAGCTCTCACCTCGCGAGCTCGACGTGGTCCAACTGGTTGTCGCCGGCAAGACGAACCGCGAGATCAGCCGGATCCTGGCCAAGTCGCCGGCCACCGTGGATCAGCAGCTGCGTGCGGCGATGCGCAAGTTGAAGGTGAACTCCCGGACCGCGCTCGCGGTCAAGGCAGTGGAGGCCGGAGTGTTCGCAGAAGAGGACTCCCTCGACGACGCGTCGTGAAAATTGACGTATCCGCTGGATAGCGACGGTCACTCGTCGCGCCGAGCATGACTCCATGATTCATAGCCCTTGGGCAATGCATGCCTGAGCGACCTGTCGCGGGTGACGACTCCGCCATCGAGCACCCGCCACCACCCGAGGTTACCCGCGAGCCGCGCGTCGGCGCCCCCGACGCCCGTGACGTTGACCGTGGCGACGGTGCCGACGACCACAAGAACCACGACCCCTACCAACCCCTGTAGGTCGAAGGACTCTCATGAAACTCAAAGCCCTCGCGGCTTCGCTGGCCGCAGCGGTCGGCCTGAGCATGATCCAGGCACCACCGGCGTCCGCCGCTGAGCCGGATCCCGGCGCCGCCGCCAACAAGATCGCTTCGAGCCTGAAGGACCGCTTCCGCACGTCTCCGGCTTCCGACTTCTGGATCACCTTCGAGACCAGAGCCGACCTCGGGCCAGCGAAGAAGCTCGCCGATTGGGCCGCTCGTGGTCAGTTCGTCTACGACGCGCTGACCGCGGCGGCGAAGGATTCCCTGGCATCCGTCTCCACCGACCTCGACCGGGCAGGCGTCAAGTACACCTCCTACCCGATCGCCAACGCCGTGCTCGTCAAGGGGGGCACCGAGAAGCTCGCCCTCAACGTGGCCTCGAAGGTGCAGGTCGCCGAGATCCACGCGACGCCGCAGGTCGCGCTCATCGAGCCCGTGGACGAGAAGGTCCCCCCTGACCAGGCGGCCCGCCCCGCCGCCCCGAAGGCCGCCGCCGAGGCGGGCACCACCACGTGGGGTCTGGACGCCATCCACGCCCCCCAGGCGTGGGCCATGGGCGCCACCGGCGCGGGCATCACCGTGTCCAACCTCGACTCGGGCGTCCAGTTCGACCACCCCGCCCTGGCGCACCAGTACCGCGGCACGAAGCCCGACGGCACCGTCGACCACAACTACAACTGGATGGCCACCCGGGGCACGTGCGCGAGCGCGCCGTGCGACGACAACGGACACGGAACGCACACCATGGGCACCATGGTCGGCGACGACGGCACCAACCACGTCGGCGTCGCGCCGGACGCGCAGTGGATCGCGACGAACGGCTGCTGCGACAGCACCGGCGTCGAGTCGCTGCTGCGGTCCGGCTGGTGGCTGCTCGCCCCGACCGACGTCCAGGGGAACAACCCCGACCCGTCCAAGCGCCCCCACGTCGTCAACAACTCGTGGGGACAGACCGTCGAGCACAGCTTCGACGACTTCTTCCAGGCCATCGACGAGGCCTGGAGCGCCGCGGGCATCTTCAGCGTCTGGTCATCGGGCAACACCACGCCGTACGCGGCCTGCGACACCGTCTCCTCGCCCGGCTCCGCCGAGAGCGCCTACTCCGTCGGCGCGTACTCATCGGACGGCACGCTCGCGTCGTTCTCCCGCAAGGGCGAGGGTGAAGGTGGCCGGATCAAGCCTGAGATCTCCGCTCCGGGCGACGGCGTCCGTTCGTCCTACCCGGGCGACAGCTACACCGAGATGTCCGGCACCTCGATGGCGGCGCCCCACGTCGCCGGGGCCGTCGCGGCGCTGTGGAGCTACGACCCGACCCTCATCGGGCAGGTCGAGGCAACCCGCCGCCTGCTCGCCGAGTCGGCCGTCGACGTCGACGACACCGAGTGCGGCGGCACCGCCGAGGTCAACAACAAGTACGGCGAGGGCCGGCTCGACCTCGTCCGCCTGCTCGAGCTCGCGCCCCGGCAGGGCGGCACCCTCACCGGTGTCGTCACCGCCAACGGCGCCCCGGTCCCCGCTGCCGAGGTGACGATCAGCGGGCCGTTCAGCCGGTCGATCGGAACCGACAAGGACGGCCGGTTCACCACGAACCTCCCGGTCGGCGACTACCAACTCAGCACCAAGGTCTTCGGCTACCTGACCGCGACCGCCAACGTCACGATCACGCTCGGCCAGGACACCTCCGTCAAGCTGCCGCTCACGGCCGCCGCGAGGCACGACATCAGTGGCAGGGTCGTCGACGACAAGAAGCGCCCCGTCCCGAACGCCGACGTCTCCGTCAAGGACACGCCGCTGAAGCCGGTACGCACGGACGCCAACGGCGCGTTCACGATCACCGCTGTCCCTGAGGGTGGGTACACGCTGGGCATCAAGCCCAACGCCTGCTTCTCCCCCACGACCGTCCCGCTGACCGTCGGCGCGCAGAACGAGTCGCGCGAGATCCCCGTCGGCCTCGTCGTCGACAAGGGCGGCTACAGCTGCGCCGTCTCCGACGGCGAGTACCTGCGCGGCACCGACCCGGTCGCGTTCACCAGCGGCGTGTGGGCGACGGTGAAGCTGCCGTTCCCGATCGCGCTCTACAACGGCAGCCACGACACCCTCGGCGTCGGCCTGCGCGGCGTGATCTCCCCGGACACCAGCACCGGTCCCGGCAGCGGCGGTGCGGGCATCTTCCCGTTCTCCGTCCAGACCCCCGTCGAGTTCGCCCCCGGCGGCGGAGTCTTCACGGCAGCCACCAAGGTCGACGGCGAGGACGCGTTCGTCGTCGAGTTCCGCAACGCCAAGCTCTGGGCCTATCCGACCCGGTCGGAATACACCGCGCCGGTCAGCTACTCGGCCACGCTCACCCGCTCCGGCACCGTGATCTTCGGGTACGGCGACGGCATCGGGACCGACGACCCGGTGACCGCCGGCGCGCACGCCATCACCGGCATCCAGGGCTGGGCCGGCGTCGACGGCATCCGGTTCTCCGACAGCACCCCGGTGCTGCGCGACGGGATGATCGTCAGCTACGACATGCCTGACTTCGGGTACCTGGACGCGACGGTCGTCGACCAGAACGACGGGTTGCCGGTGGCCGGGGCCAAGGTCTCGTTCACGAACAAGTCTGGGCTCGTCGAGACCGTCACGACCACCGGGACGGGCGTCGTGCATCGCCAACTTCCGGTCGGCGACTACACCATGACGGTCGACGCGCCGAACTACACGACCGCGGCGTACCCCTTCTCGCTCGACAAGCTCTACGCGAACGCCAAGATCGACGCGCGGCTGACCACGGGCGTCGCCGGCCTGAAGGCCGACGGCCTCGACGCGCTGTTCGGTACCGACCAGAACGGTGTGGGCTCGCTGACGCTGACCAACACCGGTTCCGCCCCACTCACGTACAACCTGGGCGAGGCCGCGCGCCACCCCGAGCTTGACGCCACCGGCGCCACCGCGCGCACCGGGAAGGGTGCGGACAGCACGATCGACCTCACCGCGTGGAAGGCCGGCGCGAGCGGCATGAAGCCGTCGAGCGTCGACGGCAAGGCGGCGACGGCGCAGGCCGCGGAAGCACAGGCGGCCGGCAAGGTCGGCGCGACCTCCGGCGGAGACGTCATCACCCGGATCGCCATCCCGGGCACGATCCAGGAGAAGGAGCCCTCCGGCGTCGGGTACGACGGCGACGTCTGGGTCCACGACTACAACGCGCGGACCAACACCGCCTACACGGTGACGGGCAAGCGGACCGGGAAGGTCTTCGACGCGTCGTGGAACCCCGCGTACCGGGCGTTCGACATGGCGCTCGACACCAAGACCGGTGACATGTGTCAGATGGAGGACAGCCCGGCCAGCTACATCCACTGCTTCGACCGGCAGACCGGGAAGGAGACCCGGCAGATCAAGGGTGACTGGTCCACGCTGCAGCTGACCGGACTCGCCTACAACCCGACGGAGGACGTCTTCTACGTCGGCGGCCGGAGGAACGGCATGATCGGCACCGTCGCCGGGACGTCGCACGACAACCCGGGTGCGCTGCTGTCCTTCTGCGCCCCGCCGCTGCCCGAGGTGATGGGCCTGGCCTACAACCAGGCGTCCGACACCATCTGGTACACCGACCTCACCTCGAACCGGCCCACCCGCCTGCTGCAGGTCGACCCCGACGACTGCTCCCTCGTCAACGCGTGGTGGTTCCCCGGCCAGAAGGCGGGCCAGGGCGGCGGCCTCGAGACCGACTCGACCGGTGCGCTGTGGGCGGCGGACCAGGTCGCCGACGACGTCGTGCTGGTCGACGTCGAGGACGACCTGCTCACCGACCTGCCGTGGCTGTCGCTCTCCTCGACCGGCGGCACCCTCGCCCCGGGTCAGTCGACGACCGTCAAGGTCTCGATCTCGTCGAAGGACGCCAAGCCAGGAGTCCTCGGCGCGAACATCGTGGTGAGGTCCGACTCCGGACGCCAGTCCAAGACCTACGTCCCGGTGACGCTCACGACCACGAAATACCAGGTCGGCGTCAACGCCGGCGGCCCATCGTTCACCGACGGCTCCGGCTACACCTGGTCCGGCGACCAGGGCGCCGGCAAGGCCACGTGGGGCTACGAGGGGAAGACGAAGGTCGCCACCACGAAGGCCGCGATCACCGGCACGACGGACGACGCCCTGTTCCAGTCGCAGCGCACCACGCCGGACAAGCAGTTGTTCTACCGCTTCCCCGACGCGCCCAAGGGCACCTACGCAATCGATTTCGGCTTCGCCGAGATCGAGAAGGTGGCCAAGGGCAAGCGGGTGTTCGACGTCCTCGTCAACGGAACGCTGGCGGAGTACGCGTACGACCCGGCCGCGGCCGTGGGGCCGAACGCCGCCGACTGGCGCACCGCCGTCGTGCAGCACGAGGGTGGTCCGCTGACCGTGGAGCTGCGGGGCTCGAAGGGCCTGAAGGCCCCGACCATCGCCGCGCTGCGGGTGACGCTCGATCCGCGCGCGGACACCGCGGAGCCGGAGCCCCAGCCCGAGCAGCCGGAGCCGGGCCCCGTACCGGTGGCCCCCGCCGGCCGCTCGTACTCGATGAAGGTGACCGACGGGCTCTACCGCCAGGGCACGGAGGACTCCGGGTGGCACGGCGATGACCTCTGCGGCGTGCTGTGGTTCGACACCAGCTTCCTGTTCCCGTTCTACGACACGGCCTGGGACGGCGTGTGCGTGACGACGAACGGCCAGCTGATCTTCGACCAGGCCAGCGCCGTGGGGAACAACACGGAGCTGCCGTCGCCATACGCGTTCGACGCGATCTATCCCCTCTGGGACGACCTGGTCGTCGACGACGAGGCGGGCATCTACTTCGGCACCACCGAGGTGGACGGCTTGGCCGCTGAGGTCATCGAGTGGCGCAACGCCACGTTCTACAGCGACCAGACGGCTCGCGTGAGCTTCTCGGTCACCCTGATCGCGGACGGACGGATCCAGATCGGGTACGGCGACGGCGTCGGCGGCGACAACCCGCTCACCCGCGGGTCGTCGGCGACGGTCGGCGTGGAGAGCCTGACGCGCAACCCCGCGAGCCAGCACTCCTTCAACCAGCCCGTCCTGAAGGCCGGCCTGGGCCTGGAGTACACCCTCCCGGCCGCGGGCACGATCGAGGGCACGGTCACCGACAAGAACGACGGCAAGCCGATCGAGGGCGCGATCGTCACGCTCAAGGGGCCGGCCGGTGAGCGGGTCATCACCGCCGACGCGAAGGGCCGGTGGAAGGCCCAGGCGCTCATCGGCGAGAACACCGTGCAGGTCGAGGCGCCGAACTACGTCACCGCCAGCCACCCCGTGACCATCGCCAAGAAGGATCAGGCCGAGGTGGTCGACACGGCGTTGACCACGGGCGTCGCCACCGTCACCGGAGCTGACTTCGACTGGCTCCTCGACAAGGGCCAGAAGGCGACGGCCGACGTGACCGTCACCAACACCGGCTCCGCCCCGCTCGAGGTGCGGATCAGCGAGCAGAAGCGCACCAACGACGGCGGGCACGAAGCCGCCGACCTTGCGTGGCTGACCCTCACGGGCGCGGCCGCGACCGGGACGGTCACGCTCGCGGCCGGCGAGTCCACCACGGTCACGGCGACGGCCGACAACGCCGGCGTCGAGCCCGGTGTGCTCGTCGGGGACGTGCTCGTGGCGTCGAACGCCGGCAAGGGCGAGGCCCAGCTCAAGCCGGTCCGCCTGGCGACCTCGGCCTACTGGAAGGGCGTCGACGTGGGCGGATCCGGGCACGAGGGTGCCGACGGCTTCGTCTGGTCGCCCGACCAGCAGCTCGGCTCACGGCCGTGGGGCTACGTCGGCGGCAAGGCGCATGCCACCAAGGCCGACATCGCCGGCACCGAGGACGACGCGCTGTTCCGCACCCAGCGGACCGGCGAGACGTTCAGCTACGTGTTCACGAACGCCCCCGCCGGGACGTACCGGATCGGCCTCGACTTCGCCGAGATCGAGAAGGTCAAGGCCGGCAAGCGTGCCTTCGATGTGCTGGTCGACGGCAAGGTCGTGCTCTACGACCACGACGTGCAGGCGAAGGTGGGTGCGCTGACGGCGGACATGAACACGGTCACCGTCGAGCACGCCGGTGGCGATCTGAAGGTCGAGCTTCGCCGCGACAAGGGCGAGAGCGACCCGATCCTCAACGCCCTGAAGGTCCAGCAGGACCCGCGCCTCTGAGCTAGTCGAACCTATCCACCAACGGTGGTCAGAGCCTCCACGGAAAGGATCGCCGTGGAGGCTCTGACCACGACTATCGAGATCAGCGTCCGTACAGCTCGAATTCGTAGAGCGAGAACCCGTACGAGGTGGCTCGTTTGACCCCGTACACCCGCACGTAGCGGGCGGTGACCGGGGCGAAGGTGGCGTTGTCGACGCCGCCGTTGCCGGTGGTGGTGGCGAACACCGGCGTCCAGGAGTTGCCGTCGCCGGAGACCTCGATCCGGTACGAGGTGCCGTACGCGGACTCCCAGCGCAGCACCGCCCGGCTGACACTGCGGGCCGCGCCGAGGTCGACCCGGATCCACTGGTTGTCGTTGTAGCTGCTGGCCCACCGGCTGCCGAGACTGCCGTCGACTGCCTTGTCCGGGGTGTGGCCGGTCAGGAACTGGGTGCTCGACGCGGTGGTCGGGCGGCCCTGCGCCAGGTTGGTGACGTCGTCGCCCCGGCGCGCCGGGAACGAGACGACCTGCTGGTAGGTGGGGCGGTTCTGCCAGGCGATCAGCGGGTGGGTGATGCCGCCCAGCCCGGACTGGGCGATCGAGTCGGCGCACCACTGGTCGCCGGCCCCGCAGGACTTGTCGCCTGGGTAGACCGTGGTGGCCGGCACCGCGGCGGCTTGGCCGAGGGTGTCGAGCAGGGACTGCCGGCACGCGCCGAGGTTGCCGTTGCCGCAGTACGCGCGGCCCAGCCCGCCGGCCACCGGGTCGCCGAGTACGGTGCGCAGGTCCTTGTCGACGTAGCCCCACCAGCCGTACTGGAACGACGAGCCCTTGTGCGCCTGCCCCTGCAACGCCCAGCTCGCGGCGCCGTCGCGTCCCCCGTTCTGGCCGCCCGACGGCGCCTCGTTCACCTCGATGGCGTCGACCAGCGCGGCGTAGAGGTCCGGCCCGAGGCCGGGGCGGAACTGCGCCGAGGCCAGCAGCGGCCACCAGGCGTCGAAGGTCCGGATCGCGTCGGCGTGCTGGTAGACCTTGGAGCCGGGGGACGTCTCCACCCGGCGGGCCCCGGCCTGCTGCCAGGCCCGCAGCTTGCCCACCGCCGCGGCCAGCCCCGGATCCGTGACCGGGGTGCTGTCCAGCACCCGCAGCAGGTCGCCGAGAACCTGCTGGCCGCGCAGGTCGGTCACCGCCGCGTCCGCCATGATCGTGACGACGTCGGCGCGGCCGAGCTTGCGCTGGGCGATCGCGGCGCGCACCGGGCCGTCGAGCAGCTGACCCCGGTGCACGGAGCCGAAGCTGAAGTTGCCGTCCGCCGCCCCGAAGTCCCGCGCCTGCTTGTTGTTCCAGCTGACGTAGTAGTCCTGGTTGACCGACTGCGGATGCGCCGACGCCGGGGTGTAGGTGGCGTCGTTGGTGTCCGGGTTCCAGCCGGCCCACTCGTACACCGACTCGGCCTTGGTGGGCAGGTTCGGGTCGGCGGTGGCCGGACGAACCGGGTTCGAGCCGGAGTTGAAGTAGGCCGCCTCGGTCGAGTTGACGTAGAACCAGTTGAACGCGTACCCGACGGTGGCCGCGGACGCCTGGAAGTCCGCCGCGCTGCCCATCGCCGACGGGTCGTTGTAGGCCTGGAAGCCGATCGCCGAGTCAGCCTCGTGCCGGTAGGTCGAGCGCAGCTTGGTGAACGCGGTCGGCTGCCCGTTCACCAGGCCCCGGTAGGCCACCAGCCCGTACTTGGTGCGCAGCGCGCGCAGCGTGTACGAGCCGGCCGGGGTGGAGTCGGCCAGCGTCGGGGTCCAGGAGTTGCGCTGCTCCAGGGCCTCCATGGCGAGGCACTGCCCGTGGTAGAGGTAGCGGTTGGTGTGCAGCGTCGGGGCGCTGCCGTCGGTGGTGCACAGCGGCACCGCGTACGTGTCGGTGAGGTCCTGGGAGGCGGAGGTCGCGCTCCACGCGTAGTCCTGGCCCCGGCCGAGCAGCACGTAGAGGTTGAGCCCGGCGAACGCGGCGCCGCGAGCGCTGATGCCTGGCCCCTGCAGCTCCTGGAGCATCAGCAACTGCGGCGCGAAGTAGCCGGTCTGCGGCCCGAACACGGCAACGGGGTTGCCGGTGGTGGTGTGCCGTCCGGAGACCACGACCGCGTTGGACATGCCGTGCGCGCGCAGGTTGGACAGGCCGCCGAGCAGCCCCTGGGTGGCGGTGCTGGCGCCGGTGCGGGCGGCGGCCCCGCCGCTGGCGTCGTAGGCGAGGGGTTCGGCGACCACCGAGCCGGCGTCGGGGAGCACCGCGCTGGTCGCGCCCGGCGGCGTCGCCCCGTACGGGAAGCTCTGTCCGTCGTGCAGGGTGAGCACGGTCTCCGGGTCGTTCTGCGACCGGAACGCCGCCCACACCCGGTCGCCCTCGGTGGCGCCGTACTTGGCGCGGGCGGCCACCCGGACCAGCGCGGACTGGATCTCGCTGCCGCCGCCCCCGCCGAAGAGCCCGCCGACGACGCCGGCGGTGGCGATGAGGTCGGTCATGGTGAAGTGCTTCGGCTTGCCGGCGCCGGCGAGCACGTACTCGCCCGGGTAGTTGTCGTCGGCGATCGACTTGTCGATGTAGGCGTTGATGCCGGCGATGTAGTCGACGACGTCGGTGTAGAGCTGTTGGCCCCGGGTGCCCTTGAGGCGCAGCGCGTCCACCTGGGCCTGGAGGTCCGCCTCCGAGTAGGGCGAGTTCGCCCAGATGCTCTGCTCCAGCTCCCGGTTGCCCGGCGCGCCGCCGGCGAAAGAGGTGAGCGTGCCGCGACCGGCGTGGCGCAGCAGGTCCATCACCCAGAGCCGGTCCTGGGCCCCGGCGTAGCCGGCGCCGAACATGGTGCCGGCGCGGGTGGTGCCGGTGACGTGCGGGACGCCCGTGGCCTTGTCGCGCACGATGGTGACGTCCGCGCGCGGCGAGACGGTGCTCTCGACCTGCGCGGCCGGGACGCCGAACGAGGCGTCGTTGTAGAAGTGGGCGATCTGCTCGTCGGTCAGCCCTGCGTAGTTGTAGACCAGGTTCGCGTACTCGTCGAGCTGGTCGCTGGAGTGCGCCGGGCGGGTGCCGAGCGTTTGGTGCGCCAGGATGGCGACCAGCGTGGCGTTGCCGTTCTGCCCCGGGGGCAGGATGTCGGCGCACTGGCCGAGGCAGTAGTCGTTGGCGGCGAACGTGCTGGCGGCCAGCGCCGGTGACGGCGGGGTCACCGTCAGGACGCTCGCGGTCAGGGCGGCGGCGGTGAACGCCGCGAGCCGGTTACGGAGAGCGGTACGGGGCATGGCGATCCTCCGGGGACGCGGAGTCGGGCCGTTCGGTCACGCCCGGCTTCCGGTGCCGACGTCTCGCCCTCCGCGCCCGGGCAGTCCGCCAGGAGGTGAGAGTGACTCATATCTATCTCCGGGCAATGATCGACGCAGGACCGCCGTCCGGGATACCCGTCGTTCACCACGCGCCAATGCCGACGTTTCGCCGAGCAAGGACGGCAACTTCGATGACCGGCAACATCTCGTCGTCAGACAGCGGAACGGGAGCGCGGTCAGGTACACAGTGTGGTCGCGCTAGCCGGCGGCAGCCTCACGCTGGATCTGCTCGAATTGGGCGGCCATCGCGGCGGCCAGGGCCTGCGCGGCGGACAGCGGGCGAACCATGACTGTGAGCTCGTCGATCAGGCCGCTCTCATCCAGGTGCAGGAAGTCGCAGCCCTCGATGGTGACGTCGCCCATCCGGGCCTCGAACACCAGCGCGTGATCGCGACCGTTGTCGCCGCTCAGTTCACGGACGTATCGGAAGTCCTCGAACACCCGCAGGACGCCGCGCAGGATCGCCGCGGTGATTGCCTTGCCGGGATAGGGCTTGAACGCCACCGGGCTGCGAAACACCACGTTGTCGGCCAGGGCCGCCGCGACGGCATCGGGATCGCGTGCCTCAACCGCCGTACGAAAGTCGATCACCACACCAGCGTACGGGGCTCCCTCCCACCGCCAGAGGCGTCCACTGCTGATTCAGCGGACCGGAAGGCCCGTGCTCCGGCTGTGCGAGCGCCGGAAAATGGCCAGGCCCCGCTGGGGCGTTCGAGCGCTACTTTCGTACCGTGAACCATCGCAGTCGTCGCAGGGGCTTCGGGCCGCCCCCTGTCGAAGGAGAGCCGGTCGAAGGTGGAGGTGGCGTTCCGGTTGGTGCTTCGCCACCTCCGCCAACGATTCCACTGTGGCGCATCCGACCGCTCAGGCTGGCCATGGGCTTCATGGCTGGCCCCCTCATCTCGATGAACGTGTCGGCCCCCGTTGGCCCGCAGTCTTTCAACAGCATGTTGGCTCGATGTTGGCCGAAGGTCGGAGCCAGTTGTGTTCCCGAATTCCTGACCTCGGGGCACTTGACTTGCTGAGCTAGGGCCGTCGTGCCACGACCGGAAACCCTGCCGGGTACGCCCGAGGAAGGAATCATGCGGTTCGAAGTCCTGGGACCCGTGCGAGCCGTCGACGCATCCGGATCGGAGGTGCCGGCCGGCGGGCGCCAACATCAGGTGGTGCTGGCGTGCCTCCTTGCCGCCGACGGTCGAACCGTCACCGATGGCAGGTTGCTGGAGACCCTGTGGGGTCACGGCCCGAGCGACAGTAAGCGCGGGGCACTACGGGTACTCGTCCATCACCTGCGTCACAACGTGGGCACCGAATCGATCGTTCGTGCGACCGGTGGCTACCGAATGGTGCTGGACGGCCACCAGCTTGACGCGAGCGAGTTCGTGGCGCTTGTCGACAGCGCCGCACATGATGAGGCGCGGGGCCGGCTCGCCGAGGCGCGCCGGAGCTACCGGAAGGCGCTCCGGATCTGGCGCGCGCCGGAGGCGTACCAGGGCACTGCCGACACCGAGCTTGTACGGGCGGCCGCCGACCACCTCGGCGAGCGGCGCATGATCGCCTATGAGAGCTGCGTGGACATCGAACTCAGCTTCGGACTGCACCGCGAGTTGTGCGCCGAGCTGTCGGCTCTGGCAACGGAGAACCCGCTGCGCGAGCGTCTTCAGGCACAGCTGATGCTCGCGCTTGTTCGCAGTGACCGCCGGGCGGAGGCATTGACCACCTACGAGCGGATCCGGCGCCTGCTCGCCGACGAGCTTGGTGCGGACCCGGGCGCGCGCCTGCAGCAGCTGCACACCGCGATCCTGCGCGGTCCTGCGCCAGCAGGTGCGCCCTCCGCCGTCTCCGATGCCGTTCGGCCGATGCAGCTACCCGCCCCGCCCAGCAACTTCGTCGCACGCGACGATGAGCTTTCGGTCCTCGACAGCGTGCACCCGAAGGCCGGTCCCGGCCAACGGCTCCGTGGCTCGATGGTCGTCACCGGCGCCGGTGGTATGGGCAAGACAGCTCTGGTTACCCACTGGGCCCATCAACACCAGCGAGGCTTTCCCGGCGGGCAGCTCTACCTCGACCTCGATGACGACGCTCCGGCGGCGGCGGCACTGGCCAGGACTCTCATCGATCTCGGCACAGCCCCGGACGATGTGCCACAGCGGGCGGAGGCGCGGGCGGCGATGCTGCGCTCACTGCTGTCCACCCGAACGGTTCTGATGGTCCTGGACAACGTGAGCACCGCGGAGCAGGCCCGGCCGTTCCTGCCCGGTAGCGGTGACAGCCTCCTGGTGATCATCAGTCGAAATCGGCTGGACGGACTCGTCGCCCGCGAAGGCCTTCATCTGCTGGTACTCACCCCACTGCCCGTCGAGCCGGCTACCCGTCTGCTTCAGGAGACCGCCGGAATGTCCGAGCCCGCGAGTGGCGACGTCCGTACGTTGGTGGAGCTGTGCCATGGGATGCCACTGGCCCTGCGGATCGTGGGAGCTCACCTGCGGCTGGGAGCCCTGCCCGGCGTCCTCGTGGCGGCCCTGAAGGATGAGCGAACACAGATCGCCGGGCTCACCACCACCGATGGCGACGTCAGTGTGCATGCCGTCATCGCGGTGTCGTACCGGCGGCTGGCGGCCCCGGACCGTCGGCTCCTGCGCCGCCTCGGACTTTCAGGTGCCAGTGCGATCCCGCTGGGTGCCGTCGCCGCACTGGCCGGTGTCACGTCCAGCACCGAGCTGACCGGACTGATCGGCAGGCTCACCGCGGTCAACCTCGTCGCCCTCGAAGCGGGTCGAGTCAGCCTCCATCAGCTGACTCGCATCTTCGCCCGCGAGCAGGGCCAACGTGAGGACACGTCGGCCGATCGCGCCAACGCGGAACGGCGATTGCTGTCCTGGTACGGGCAGGCAACTGGCGAAGCACAACAACGCATCCGGCCGACCGCAGGCGGACCTGACGGTCAGGGCACCCCTGACCCAGTTCACCTGTTCCTCCCTGACCTGCCCGATACGGCCGCAGCCGTCGGATGGGTCGACACCGAGTCGGACACGATCATCAAGATGATTACCGAGCACGCTCGGCGGCACCCTGATCTCGTCTGGCCCCTCGCCGCCAACATTCGCGGCTGGTTGCAACGCCGGGCCAACCGAGACACCTGGATCGCGGTCACCGAGCAGGGGATCCGGGCCGCGGCCCTGGCCGACAGCAGCACCGGAGAGGCCACCCTGCAAGGGAGCCTGGGCGTGGCACACAGCCTCCTGCTGCACCGCGACGAGGCCCGCGCCGCCTACCAGCGCGCCAGCGCACTGTGTCAACGTAACGGCGACCACGCCGGCATGGCCGACGTCGAGGCGAGCCTCGGCGGGATGCTGGTTGAAAGCGGGGAGCTTGACGAAGCACTCCCACCACTGCTGCGGGCCCGACACTCCGCGAACCTGCTGAACGACCCCGATCTCATCTTCAAGGTAGAACACAACCTCGGCCTCCTGCATCGCCGGGCTGGCCGCCAGCAGGAGGCGCTGGACTCCTACACGTCGGCGCTGGCCGCAGCCGACCGATCCAGCAACCGGGACTGGTTGTCCGCGAGCGTCCACACCAATCTCGGGCGGCTGCACTTCTTGCGCGACAACGTCGACCTGGCCGGAAACCACTACGACACCGCCGTCCGACTCGCCAGGAGCACCGGCGACCGGATGCGGGAAGCCTGGGCGCTGCACGGCTGCTCAGACGTCGCAGCAGCGCGACGAGACGTTCCCGCCGCCGTCGCGGCCATGCAGGAAGCCGTCACCATTCTCGAAACGCTGGGCGATCGTCGCCTCGACGAGATGCGTGCCCGGCTGGCCGAGTTGCTTTCGGACCGCACCGTGGGACAGACAGCGCCTGATCAGTAGACCTGCCGTAGGTGGGTCCTGTCCGCCGGTTGATTCTGCCGGGGTCGGTGCGAGCCCATCCGCAGTGGTTGCGAGTGGTGATGCAGGTAGCCGTGGTGACCGTGGACGGGTTCAACGAGCTCGATCGGAACAACCCAACCAAAATCCAACGTCGATTCAGGATGCTCCATTCCTGACAGATGCCGCCCATCCCGGGCTGGCACGGAGTCGTCGGCGCCGGGACGGTGCCGCGAAGAGGGAGGACCGAGCCTTGTCTCTGCCGAAGAAGGCCGCCGTTGTGGGTGCCGCTCTGGGCATGGCCGCAGCCACACTTGCCGTGGCTGCCCCGGCCAGCGCGGCGTCCAACTACATCCTCAACGGCAGCAACATCGGCGTGGGGGTCATCCACGTCCGGGACGGCAACTACACGCGCGGAAACTACGACACGGTCCTCGCCGCAGGCCACCGTACGAGCGAGTTCTGGGCGAACGCCGCCGGCTACTACATCGGTCCCGGCTACTGCGGTTACGAATGGACCCTCACCGGCGGCAGTTGGCTCCTGACCGACGACAGCGTGGACCCTGGCCAGCACTTCATCCCCACCACGCAAACCATCCGTGTGGCCGCGGAGCGTTGCTGACCGGCCGATGACCACGGAGGGCGCTCAAGCAGGGACCGCGGTGGGGTTTGCCCGAAAGGCCCACCGCGGTGGGCGTCGAACCGACCCGGACACCAGCCTCGGCAGTCGCGTCAGCCAGGCCGGCTCAGCGCGTCGCGGAAAGTGGACGGAACGCTGCCCAGGTGGGGTGGCCGGGTCGCCCAGAGCGGCGTCATGCGGTAGTCGGCCCGTCTGGCGCTGCGAACGGGAGTGCGGGCCATTCCACCGGGGCTGGGCAGAACGATCCAACAAGAATTCAACATCCGTCACGCACGATCTGTTCTTGATCGGCGCCGCCGCTCACCCACACGGACAGGAGCGTCAGATGCGAATGAGGCTGCGAACCCTTCGAACGACCGGTCACGAGTCACCGACAGGCATGGGGAACACATTGCACAAGTTGATCCGATTGGTGGCGATCGGCGTTGCCCTCGCGGCGATGCTTGCCGCTCCCACTGCTGCTTCCGCAGCTAGCCCGGCAGGAGCGGAGGTCGCTACGACTGTGGAAGAGGCGAACGCCGCTGCCGGGATGTGCAACATCTACCGTGGGGCGTACCGGGGCGGAATGCTGTGCGGTGATTCTTACGCTTCCCGGGACTTCACGCACCCTGACGGCCGCAAGGAAACGTTCATCATTGGCTATGACCAAGCCATGTGGCACATCTACCAGCGTTACGCCGGCGACACTCAATGGAGCGGCTGGTCATCGATGGGCGGCGGCTTCAACAGCGGTGTGTCACTCTGGCGGTCGAGCCCACTCATCGTGTATGGAAACGGATTGGACAACAGGGCGTACTGCAATTCGCTACGGGAAGGTCTTCCCTGGACCGGCTGGTACCGCTGCCCCTGGTAACGAGTCGTACGCCACTCGGGCCGCGCCCGCTCACGAGGCTGCGAACGGCGAGCCCGCGGCCCGATCCGACGATGTCAACCATGAGCCATTTTCATCTTGACGGTGCAGGTCACGAGTAGGCCGAGGTCTAATGTGGACGTATGGCGAGGCTCCCGGTAAGACAGCAGTCAACCAAGATCTGACGCCCCAACCGGGAGCCTCGCTGTGCTGTCTGACCCGCCGCGATTGCGCTGTCCACCCGCAGCCTGGACCACCTCGCCGACCTTATCCGGGCCCACCGCGCCCAGCGCTCAGCCGGTGAATTCGTTGACGCCGAGGGCGAAGTCCCAGTGGCCGACCCCATTGCCGGCAAGGCCCACCGTGACCACGCCCACTCCTTCCAGCCAGTGCGCCATTTTCAGGCCGCCGACGTCCAACGGGCGCAGCCCGAGGCTCTCGATGAATGCCGCCACGCCCGCCTTGGCCTGCGCATCGTCGCCCGCGATGAAGACGTTGGGCCGGCCCTTCTCCAGGACATTACGGAAGATGGTGTTGAATGCCTTCACCACGCTGGCGCTGGCCGGGGCCACCTTGGCGACCTCCTGCGCGATCGAGGTCTCCGCGCTGTGGGCCAGTCCGTCGAACGTGGCGTTGAAGGGGTTGCTGATGTCGACGATGACCTTGCCCGCGAGGGCGTCGCCGTACTCGGCGACGACCGGAACGACACCGTCATACAACAGGGCCGTGATGACGATGTCCCCGGCCGGGACGGCGCCCCACTTGCCCGTCGTCGCGCCGCCGCCCAGAGCCTTCGCCAGGTCATCGGCCTTGGACTGATCGCGTCCCATGACCTCGACGGTGTTGCCGCCCGCCACCGCGAGCGTGCCGATGGTACGGGCCATGTTGCCCGTACCAATGAGGGTGATGCTGCTCATGAGGTGTGCTCTCTTCCTGTTCCCGACGTGTCGCTTTGTCTCGTTCGCGCCGGTCAGGCGCAGGGCGTCGTCGCGACGTTTCTGGCCAACTGCCCCGCCTTTCCCGGCACCTCCGGCTCGTCGTCTTCCGCCGGTCGATTGGGAGTTGTGGGGTGTGACCAAGGCATTCCTGATGTGTGGTTCAGATGGCGGTGGTGCCGCCGTCGGCGACCAGTTCCAGGCCGTTGACGTAGCTGGAGTCGTCGGAGGCGAGGAACAGGGCGACGGCGGCGATTTCTTCGGGGCGGCCCATCTGGCCGCGGGGGATGAGGGACTCGAACTGGCGCTTGGTGGCCTCGTCGAAGAGTTCTTCCTGCTTGGCGGTGGCGACCTGGCCGGGGGTCAGGACGTTGACCCGGATCTTGCGGTCGCGCAGTTCGTTGAGCCAGACGCGGGCCCAGGCCTGCTGAACGGCCTTGCTGCCGGCGTAGAGGCTCCAGCCCGGGAAGGCGCCGAGGGAGGCGTTGGAGCCGGTCATGAGGATCGAGCCGCCGTCGTTGAAGAGCGGGAGGGCCTTCTGGACGGTGAACAGGGTGCCCCGGGCGTTGAGCCCGAACCAGGTGTCGAACTGGGCCTCGGTGATCTCGCCGAGCGGGGCGGGCTCGCCGCCGCCGGCGCTGGCCCACAGTACGTCGAGGCTGCCCTTCTCCCGCTTGACGGTGTCGTACAGGCGGTCCAGATCGTCCAGGTCGGCGGCGTCGCCCTGGACGCCGGTGACGTTGCGGCCGATCTGCTTCACGGCCTCGTCCAGGGCGTCCTGGCGGCGGCCGGTGATGAAGACGTGCGCTCCCTCGTCGACGAACAGCTTCGCGCCGGCCAGCGCCATGCCGGTGGTGCCGCCAGTGATGACCGCAACCTTGCCGTCAAGCTTTCCCATGATCGCTCCTTGGGGTCGGTGGTGCCGAGCGCACCTGGGCCGACGATGTTATGTACACCGCCCTGTGTGCTTACGGTACGGGGCGGGCGGCCGGGACGCAAGCTATGTACACCGGCCGTTACCCAGCTGGGGTACCATGAACCCATGACGGAGCTGGAGAAGGGCCCCCAGGGCCGCCGCCGCGGCCGGGGCGCCCGCGAGCGCATCATCAGCGCGTCCCAGCAGCTGTTCCGCGAGCAGGGCATCAACCGCACCGGCATGGACCAGCTTTGCGCGGCGGCCCAGGTGTCCAAGCGCACGGCCTACCAGCACTTCACCGGCAAGGACGAACTCGTCGCCGAGTACCTGCGCCGGTTCGACCCCTCCGTTCTGTCCGGCGTGTTCGACCGCACCGACCTCACGCCCCGCGAACGGCTCCTCGCCGCCTTCGACGTCCCTCCCACCACTCCCCTGTGCCCCTACATCGGCGCCGCCGTCGAACTCCACGACCCCCAGCACCCCGCATCCCAGTACGCGCGCGACTACAAGAAAGCCGTCGCCGCGCGGCTCGCCGACACCGCCCGGGAAGCCGGCGCCGCCAACCCTGAACAGCTCGGCGAGCAGCTCGCGCTGCTCATCGACGGCGCCGCGGCCCGGACCCGGGTTCTCAACGCCGACGCCTTCCCCACCGCCGCCACCATCGCCGCCGTCCTCATCGACAACGCCATCCCCGCGTCATCTCCTCGGCAGCCCAGCGATGACCGCGGAACTACCGGGTCTGCTCCCGTTCCGGTGGGAGGCCAATGACGGCCGGATCACGCCTTGTCGCCCGGAAGGCGACGTCGAGTTCGGCGTGGCCGGAGCGGTAGATCACGCCGTGGGCTCATGCCCGGCTTCGCGGGCCGGGCGAACGCGGCCAACGCCCAGCTCAAGTACCGGCGCATCCTGCTCAAAGTCCGCGTCAGCCCCCGCGGGGCGGTGGACTCGCCAAAACCATCCACGTGCTACAGAACTACCAAGCAACCGCAGGATGAAAAGGGCCCATGATCCAGTGCGGCCCACTTGCACGACGCGGTTGCCCAGGCGCTCAGACCAACTGCCAACTCAGGCATCGTCGACGGGCACCATCAGCGGCAGATCTGCGCACGAACCTCGGCGACCGCGTCGGCAAGGGCTTCCACTCCGTCGGTGATGGAGCGTTCGGTGAGGGTGGCGTAGCCGAAGATCAGCCCGCCGGGTCCGGCGGGGCTCAGTCGGTACCGGGAGACGCCTTGCACGACCAGTCCGCGCCCGGTGGCGGCAGCCACGACCGGGGCCTCGTCGAGGTCGTGCGGGAGCCAGGTCACGACGTGTTGGCCCGCCGCGACACCGACCGGTTCCAGTTCGGGCAGCCGTGCGCGCAGCGCGGCCAGGAGTGCGTCGCGGCGGCGGCGGTAGACCGGGCGCATGCGCCGTAGGTGCCGGTCGAATTCGCCGCGGGTGAGGAAGTCGGCGAAGGTTAGTTGGTCGATGACGGGAGAGCCGCGGTCGGCCCGTACCTTGGCCGCCGTGATGTCATCGACCAGGTGTGGCGGCGCAAGCAGCCACCCGAGGCGCAGCCCTGGCGCCAGGGTCTTGCTCGCTGTGCCGCAGTACACGACGGTGTCGGGTGCCAGCCCCTGCATGGCGCCGACAGGCGAGCGGTCGTAGCGGTACTCCGCGTCGTAGTCGTCCTCGATCACCACGGCGCCGCGACGCTGCGCCCAGCCGATGACCCGCGCCCGCGCGGTGGCCGACAGGACGCCGCCGGTGGGCCACTGGTGCGAAGGCGTCAGCACGACGGCGTCCGCGTCGGTCTGTTGGAGCTGCTCGACGAGAATGCCGTCTGGCCCGACCGGGACGCCGATCACGTCCAGGCCGAGGGCGGCCGCGACGAGGCGGGCGTCGTCGTCCGCGGACGGGTCCTCGACGGCCAACCTGCGCGCGCCGCGCGCCGCGAGCACCTGGAGTATCAGCGCGACGCCCTGGCCGTAGCCACTGCAGATCACGACGTTCTCCTGGCGGGCCGATGTGCCGCGGACCCGGCTGAGGTAGTCGATCAGGGCTGCGTGCAGTTCGGGTACGCCACGCCCGTCGAGGTAGGCGAAGCGTTCGTTCGGCGTGGTGGTGAGGACCGTTCGCACCGAACGCAGCCAGGCGGCCCGGGGGAATGACGACACGTCGGTGCGGCCGTACCCGAAGTCGATCCGGGCCGCCGGCCGATCCCCGCCGCGCCGGCCCGCCGACGGCGGAACCGGCTCGACCGCGACCTGGGTGTAGCCACCCGCCCGACTGGTGAGGTAGCCCTCGGCGACGAGTTGCTGGTAGGCCTCGACCACGACGCCGCGTGAGACTCCCAGATCGGCTGCGATGGTGCGGGTCGGCGGCAGGGACGTCCCGAGACGCAACCGGCCGGCCCGGATGCTGCCCCGGATCGAGGCGGCAATCTGCCGGTGCAGCGGGTCGGCCGCAGACCGGTCGACATGGATGAGCAGGTCCTCCGCGGTGCTCGAATTGGTCCTGGATCGGCCCATGAAATCGGACCTTACCGGGTGTACCGATTTCCGTCAGGCTCAGACGTATGACAACGACCAGTCCCCGCTTCGACGACGGCCGCCTCCTCACCCCGGACAGTCCGGGTTACGACGCGGCCCGCACCGTCTGGAACGCCATGATTGACCGGCGCCCGCGGATGATCGCGCAGGCCGCGAGCGTCACCGACGTGGTGGCCGCGGTCCGCCTGGCCCGCGAACTCGACCTGGAGATCGGAGTGCGCTGCGGCGGGCACAACGTGGCCGGCCACGCCGTCCCCGCGAACGGCCTGATGATCGACCTGACGCCGTTGAACGGCGTTCGGGTCGACCCGATCCGCCGACGCGCCCGGGTCCAGGGCGGCGCGCTGCTCGGCGCACTCGACCGGGCGTCGCAGCCATACGGCCTCGCCACGACCGCCGGTAACGTCTCGCACACCGGGGTCGGCGGCCTGACTCTTGGCGGCGGCATGGGCTGGCTCGCCCGCCAACACGGGCTGGCCTGCGACAACGTCGTCTCCTACACGATGGTCACCGCGGACGGGGACGTCGTGACCGCGAGCCGCACCGAGAACGCCGACCTCTACTGGGGCCTGCGCGGCGGTGGCGGCAACTTCGGCATCGTCACCGACTTCGAATTCCAGTTGCACCACACCGGAACGCAGACCCTGGTCGCCGAATTCGACTTCCCCGCCGAGGACGCGGTGCCGGTGCTCGAAGGCTGGCGGGACCTCAACGCCGTCGCACCGCGGCAGGCGACCTTCACCGCCGATGTCCACAGCACGGCCATCGGCCCGATCGCCACCGTCGGCTTCGTATGGGTCGGCGACCCGGCACAGGGTCACCGGTTGGTGCCGGCGATGCGCGCGCTCGGGCGCCCCGCCGCCGAGCGGCTCACTACGCCGTCGTACCTCGAGCTTCAGCAACGTGACGACACCGTCGGCGGCCACGCCTACCGGCGGTACTCCAGCGCGCACTACCTCCGGCAGTTCCCCACCGCCGCGATCGAGGCGTTCCTGCTGCGCGGCGCGGCGGACCTGCGCGCCGACACCCAACTGCCCAGCGTCGGCCTGCAGGCGCACGGTGGCGCCATCGCCGACGTCGCGGACGCCGACGCGGCGTTCAGCCACCGCGGCACCATGTTCGAGTTCGGCGCCGGCTCCCGCTGGACCGACCCGTCCGAAGACGACAACCGGATGGCAGCGGCTCGCAGTGCCGGCGCCGCGCTCGACCCGTACGCCGACGGCGTCTACGTCAACTCGCTCGCCGCCGACGAGGGGCAACGCGGGGTACGGCGCGCATACCCCGCTGCCAAGCTCGCCAGGCTCACCGCACTCAAGACGGTCTGGGACCCGCACAACGTGTTCCACCTCAACCACAACATCCGGCCCCACAGCCAGTAGCGCAGCCGGCTGCTCCTGTCCGGCCTGGCCACGGGCTGTTCGCGGCGCAGGGCCCTGGCGGCTTCGCTGGTGCCCTGCGGCGGGCTCACGCCAGTGACCGGCCGTCGCGGCCGAATCGGTGCGCGCGGCCACCACCTCAGGCAGCGCCACGGGGCGCCGACGATGCCCGTGTACGGATCAGCAATCGGTCCGGGCCACGAGCCCGACCTCCGAGCAATGCGGCTGCCCCCCAAGGGTCAGTCCTCGTCGCCCTTCTTCTTGTCGCGGTTCATGGCCAGGTCGAGCGCGAGGACGCTGCCGATGATGAGCAGCGGGTCGACGCCGGCAGTGACCTGCACGGCGTAGGTGTCCCGGATCGTCAGCCACCGCTTGGAGACCGCGGCCACCTCGGTGCCGTCGCGTTCGATCACGTACTCGTGGTCGAGCAGGTCACCCTTCATCTCCAGGTCGTCCGGCCCCGGCACGTCGATGGTGAACTTGTCGCGGAACGGCGTGAGCAGATTCTTGCGGACCTCCGCGGCCTTCTCGCCGCCGATCCGGATCTCGTACGTGGGACGCAGAGCCACCAGGTGCCGGTGCAGCGTGGCGACCTCACGACCGGAGGCGTCCTCGATGACGACCTTGTTGCGGACGCTGAGCACCTTGCCGTCAACGTGGAAGACCTTGGTGCCGTGCTCGTCGAGCACGTCGAAGTCGTCGCCGAACGAGAAGAACCGCTCCCTGATGACAAACATGATTCGATTCTCCCCCGCCGCGCACCGAGGCGTCGACCTCGAAACCGATCGGCGTGGACCGCCCTGGCCCATCTCATGGCTGTCGCCCTCTGGCAGTAGCTCGCCGGTGACGACGTCGACGAGGCCGAGGAGACGGTGGGCGGCGGTGATGGTGGGGCACAGGGTCCCAGCGCGGCTTGGTCGATGCGCTCGTCGAGGATGTGCCGCGACGTGGCGGTGTCGACGTTGGACGGAAGACCCACGTGCTGAGTGATGGCGGCACGGCGTGGCGGTGAGCCTCGGGCCGCCGCCAGGCGCCTGACGCGGACGAGTGACGAGGTCCGCTCACCTTCATGGGATCAACGACGGATCATGTGCTACGGTAGCCGAGTTGCAGTTTTGATTTCCGTAGACGTTTTCCGGCGCCTGATGGGGCATCTGAAACCCATCCAGGCGCTTTTCGTTTTTCGTGTCGTTTCGACGCGGGTGATCAACGCAGCGGCGTAAGGGTTCGCACAGTGCGGTCTCTAACAGCCTGCGAAGGAGCAGACATGACTACAGGTACCGTGAAGTGGTTCAACGCCGACAAGGGCTTCGGCTTCATCAGCCCGGACGACGGCGGCGCCGACGTCTTCGCCCACTTCTCCGCGATCTCGGCGAGCGGCTTCCGCAGCCTCGACGAGAACCAGAAGGTGGAGTTCGACATCACCCAGGGCCAGAAGGGCCCGCAGGCGGAGAACATCCGCCCGCTCTGATCCACACTCGACGAACGGCGGCCTGACTGGTTCAGCAGGCCGCCGTTCGGCGTTTCTTGCGCTCACGAGGGCATCGCGAGAATCGTCTGATCGGCAGAAGGGCGACCTTCTCGGTGTGGAGCCAGTTCCAGCACTGCCCGCGTTTCTCCACTCTGGACGATTCGGACCTCGGGCGCTAGTCTGCCCAGGCCGACTGTCAGCCCGCCCAAGGGGCGCCTCTGGCTCATGAACCAGACAGACCCAGACGTCCACCCTTATCGCCAAGAAGCCGAATTCCGCATCCCCGCCGTGACGGTTGAGGCACGTACGGTCGCGGTCCAGGTGGAGCCCACCATGATCGGACTCGACGCCTCGCCTCCTGATGACTGTCAGACAGCCGGGGCCCGGGGTGCACGGCGTTACATCCTGAAGGGTTGATGACTATGACGACGACCTACTCGGGTCCCGCGCGGCTGATCCTGGTCGACGGCGCATGCATATCCGGCATGGTTTCCCTCAGTACCAACCAGCGCGGAGGACTCAACGGCTGGGGCGGCACGTTCCGTCCGGACGAGATCACATCAGACCTTCGCAGCGCAGTCGAAGGGCTGCAATTGGAACTGCCCTACGATCGGATGGGGACAGTCGCCGTCACTGGCATTCGCAAGCTACTCGCCACGCAGGTGTTGATATCGTTGGCAGGCCGCGGACCCGCACCATTCTGATCGTGCGCCGCACGGCCGCCGCTACATCGCCGCCGCGACGCGGTCACTCTGCTTTGATGCAGCGACGAGGCAGGACGTGTCAATTGGTGACTCTGCCAGGAACCGTTAACTCTCGTGCCTGTGCCGTGCCAAACCTAGACGCACTGGCTGTGAGCGGGGGCTTCGTCTGGCTGCCGCAGGATCGCTTGATGATCCTCCGGATGCTATAGCTGATCATGGAGTGTTTTTCACCTCCGGGCCACTGGGTGGCCCGGGGCAGCGCGGCCGTGGCGGAGTTGGTCACCAACGAGACGGCCCGAGCCAGGAGGTTCAGGAGGAGCGCGCCGGCTGGATGAGTTCGAGAAGGTTGCCCTCGGGATCCTTGACGTAGGCGAACCGCATCCCGGCTCGTGCCGCGTCCGCCGGCGCGGACACCTCACGGGCCCCTGCCGAGAGCACGCTGGTGAATGCCGAGTCGAGGTCGTCGACGTAGACCGCCCAGTGGAAGTATCCCTGGGTGCCGGCGCCGTCGTACGGGTCGGCGAACTCCTGTGGGGCGGAACCACCGCGCTCGATCAGCTCGATCTTCAGGCCGTTGTCGGCGCGCAGGATCGCCGACCGGACCTGCGCCTCTGGCATGTCGAGGCTCTCCTCCAGCTCGGTGAGGCCGAGGGCGTCCGCGTAGAAGCGGCGCTGCGCGTCGAGGTCGGCGACCGAGAGCCCGACGTGGTCGAAGCGGAAGGCAGGCATGGGTACCTCCATGTCGTGGTTAATGGCACTAACCAGGTTAGTGCCATTAACCACAGTTCGGCAAGGGTGAGGTGAGTAGCGCTAACCTTGGCTATGCCATCTGACCGCCCGACCGGCCACCACCACGGTAACCTGCGCAAAGCCCTCCTGAGCGCCGCTCTGGAACTGGTGGCCGAACGGGGTTCCCAGGGGTTCACCCTGGCTGAGGCGAGCCGCCGGGCCGGTGTCAGCGTGGCGGCACCGTACAAGCACTTCGCGGACAAAGAGGCACTCTTGGCCGAGCTGGCGCGCGCCGGCTACGAGCAGCAGTACGAGTGCTTCTCCGGCGCGATGGCCGTCGAGGAAGACCCTGCCGAGCAGCTCGCCGCTTTCGCCGCCGCGTATGTGGAATTCGCCGCGACCAGCAAGGCGCTGTTTGACATCACTTTCGCCGCCGGCCTCAACAAGCGGCTCCATCCTGGGCTGGCACGGGCCGGTGACCGGGTTCTGCGCCTGCTCAGCCAGCCCGCCGGGCAGCTCGTTCAAGACCCTGACGAGGCGTTCGACCTCGTCCACGCGGTCGGCGCCACGGCGCACGGCTTTGCCACATTCCTCGCCGAGGGCATCTTCGGCGACCCGGCCGAGGCGCTGGAGCCCACCAAGCGCCGCGCCCGCCATGCTGCCCGCAAGCTGGTGACAGGCAGCGTCGACCGCCCAGACAGCTCGGAACAGACTCGTTGAGGCCGGTACCCGTACGCTGAGGGGTCTCTGGGTTGGTGCGCTCGGCGGCCGGCGGCTCTGGCCGTTCCGCGTCGAGGCAGGGCCGCGACAGCCGATCCCATCGGCCACTTCGCCGGTGACTACGGCCGGATCCGCACCGTACAGGTCGCCCCGACACACCACTGAACCTTTCGACCTGAGCCGTGCGGCGCTCGCGCACCGCCTCCGGCCTTGCGGTCCCCCCAGACCACAAGGGAGGTTGAAAAGGGTTCGGGGGCCAGGTGGCACTCGCCCTCCGAACCGGCTCCCCACACCCGCAGCTCGCGGTTGACCAGCGCACGAGCCTGCCGACTCCATCGACATCCGTGCATGAAGAGGTACTTTCGTCCGTCTCGGACGAAAGTTCGGTTGAGCCGACCGAAAGTTATAGACACGTGCACATGTCTTTTGTAGCGTCGGCCAGGTCGATTGTGTTTCGTCGCGGTTAACCGCGACGTCGGCGGCCCTGGCTGCCGGCCGACACCTGACCGCACCTGTCCCCTACCCGTGTCCTCCGCCCGTTTTCGACCAGGCAACCCCGAGCCGTCGGCAACCTGCTCGACGCCGCGGTGGCGGCGTGCGTCGCGACGGGCGACTCAGCCATGTCCGCACAGGTCCATCAAGGAGTTTGTTGGCTTCCTCGACCTGCCCCGACCAGTCCCGAGCAAGGAGAGGCAGATGAAGAGACGACTCTCGCTCGCAGTAGCGGGTCTGACGACCATCGCGCTCGTCGCCACCCCCACCGTCGCGACGGCCGCGCCGACCAGCCCGCCGCCGGAGAGCGACTTCCAGAAGGTGACCCTCAACGACAACCCGGGCGAGCCGATGGACCTCGCGGTGCTGCCCGACCGCCGGGTGCTGCACGTGACCCGCGCCGGTGAGGTCCGGCTGCACGACTCGGACACCGGCCGCAACACGGTCGCCGCGACCCTGAACGTCTACCGGCACGACGAGGAGGGCCTGCAGAACGTCGCGATCGACCCGAACTTCGGTAAGGCCGGCAACAACTGGGTCTACCTGTACTACTCCCCACCCATGAACACCCCGGTCGACGACCCGTCGACGCCGAACGTCAACGAGGGCGACGCGCCGGCCTGGGGCACCGCCGCGGACTTCGCGAGGTTCAAGGGCGCCCTCCGGCTGTCCCGGTTCCGGCTGGTCAAGGACAAGCTGGACCTCACCACCGAGCAGCAGATCCTCGATGTACCGGTCGACCGGGGCATCTGCTGCCACGTCGGCGGTGACATCGGCTTCGACGCCGAGGGCAACCTGTACCTGTCCACCGGCGACGACACCAACCCCTTCGAGTCCGGTGGCTACGCGCCGCTGGACGAGCGCCCGGGCCGAAACCCGGCGTACGACGCGCAGCGCACCTCGGCCAACACCAACGACCTGCGCGGCAAGATCTTGCGCATCAAGGTCGGCGCCAACGGCGGGTACAGCATCCCGGACGGGAACCTGTTCCCGCAGGGCACGGCCGGCACCCGTCCGGAGATCTACCTGATGGGCCTGCGCAACCCGTTCCGGATCGAGCTGAACCGCGAGACCGGCGACCTGTACGTCGCCGACTACTCGCCGGACGCGCGCCAGGCGGACCCGCTGCGCGGGCCGGCCGGGCACGGCAAGTGGCTCGCCGCCCGCGAAGCCGGCAACTACGGGTGGCCCTACTGCGCCACCGCGGCGCTGCCGTACACCGACTACGACTTCGCGACGGGCGTGTCCGGGGCGCCGTTCAACTGCTCCGCGCCGGTCAACGAGTCGCCGCACAACACCGGCCTGCGGGAACTGCCGCCGGTGGCGCAGCCGCAGGTGTGGTACACCTACGGCCGGTCGGCGCAGTTCCCCGAGTTGGGCACTGGCGGCATCGGCCCGATGGCCGGGCCGGCGTACCAGTTCAGCCCGCCAGGGACGCACGGTCGTGCGCCGGTGGCGTGGCCGGCCTACTACGACGGCGTCCCGCTCCTGGCCGAGTGGACCCGCGACTACGTGAAGGGCCTGCGGCTGGACGCCGGCGGCGACCTGACCGGAATCGAGCCGGTGCTGCCGTCGTTCACGTTCGACAACCCGATGGACCTGGAGTTCGGTCCGGACGGGGCGCTCTACGTGCTGGAGTACGGCGACGGCTACTTCAGTGAGAACCCGGACGCGCAGCTGGCCCGGATCGACTACACGGGTTGGACGGGCAACCACACTCCGGTGCCGCAGGTCTCGGCCACGCCCACCGCCGGGCTCGCGCCGCTGACCGTCACGTTCTCCAGCGACGGCACCACGGACTACGACGGCGACCGGCTGAAGTATGCGTGGGACTTCGACAACGACGGCAAGGTCGACTCGCGCGCGGCGAACCCGACGTTCACGTACCGGGACAACGGGCTCTACGACGCCACCCTGCGGGTGACCGACCCGGGTGGGCTTTCGGCCGCCGCGTCGGTGCGGGTGGTGGTCGGTAACGCTCCGCCGGTGGTGGAGCTCGTCAAGCCGGTCGCGGGCCAGCCCTTCGCCTTCGGCGACACCGTGCAGTTCGAGGTACGGGTGACCGACGACCAGCCGGTGGACTGCTCCCGGGTCAGCGTCACGTACATCCTCGGCCACGACACCCACGGACACCCGCAGACCACCGCGAACGGCTGCACCGGCTCGATCCAGACGACGGTGCCGTCCGGTCACGACCCGGCGACCGACCACCTGACCGGGGTGTTCGTCGCGTCGTACACCGACCCCGGCGGTGACGGCCTGCCGTCCCTGACCGGCACCGACGAGGTCGTCCTCGTTCCCAGCGCATAACGTTCGAGAAGGAGAGACCATGTGTTACGGACATGATGGGATGGCCGCGCTGCGGCGCTCCGTCGACCGGCGCAGCCTGCTGCGCGGCACGCTGGCCGTCGCCGCCGGCGTGGGGCTCGCCTCGTCCGGCCTCGGCGCGACGGCCGCGTCGGCCACCGCTCACGGGACCGGACGGCACCACGTACCCCCGGGTCTGATCAGCATCCAGCTGTGGACCGTGCGCGACGCCCTGTGGGGTGCGCCCGGCTACGACGCCACCCTCACCCACCTGGCCCGGCTCGGATATCCGCGCGTGGAGCTGGCGCTCGGCTACTTCGGTCGGACCGCCGCCCAGCTGCGCCAGTTCCTGGACGGCATCGGCATCAGTGCCAGTTCCAGCCACGACGGGATCAGCGGTACTGCCGCGGAGCTGGAGCAGAAGGTCCAGAACGCGGTCACCCTGGGCCAGCAGTTCATGGTGGTGCCCTACCTGTACTCCGAGAGCATGGACGACTGGAAACGCTGGGCGGAGCAGATGAACGTCGAGGCCGCCGCGGCGCGGGCGGCCGGCCTGCGCTACGGCTACCACAACCACGCCCACGAGTTCACCATCGACCTGGGCGGCGGCAAGCGGCCGTGGGACGTGTTGACCGCCGAACTCGACCCGAAACTCGTGCACCTGGAGGTCGACCTCTACTGGGCGGTCACCGGCGGCATCAACTCCGGCGACGGCGTCGCGGACCCCGAGGGCTTCACCCTCGACGTCATCCGCTCCGCGCCGCAGCGCGTCCTTCAGTACCACGTCAAGGACCGGGACGAGACCACCGGCGACATGGCCGACCTGGGTACCGGGACGGTCGACTTCGCCCGGATCTTCCGCGAGCACTCGGTCCTGGAGTACATCGTCGAGAACGACACCCCCGACGTGACACCGCAGCAGACGGCCGAGATCGGCTACCGCTACCTGCGCAAGCTGCGGTTCTGAGATACCTCCGAGAGGAGTGCTGACGGACACCGGGGCCGGCCGGAATTGCCGGCCCCGGTGCCCGACCGACATTTCATTCAATTGACTGCCGATAACCACTCTCTCCGTTCGAGAGAGTGGTTATCGGCATGCCTTTAAACCGTCGCGTCCGGCGCAATGTAGGCGGGGCCGGAATATTGACCCTTCGGAATTGATCTCATAGGGTGCAGGAAACGTGGAAAGCGCTTTCTTACCACCGTCCCCGACAAGGAGCGCGTGTATGAGACGCCAACGCACGCTACTGTTCGCCCTGCTCGCAGCCGTCACACTCCTGTTGCCGAGCACCGCGGCGACCGCTACCGAATTTACGACCGCCGCCAATTTCCGGGTGCTGGTCTTCTCCAAGGTCACGAACTTCTACCACGACTCCATCCCGGCCGGCGTCGCCGCCATCCGGCAGCTCGGCGACCAACAGGGATTCGCCGTCGAGGCGACCACCGACGCGGGCGCGTTCACCGACGCCAACCTCGCCCGCTTCGACGCTCTCGTGTTCAACAACACCAACTCCACCCCCGCGTCCGGCGACCTCCTCGACGCCGACCAGCGGGCCGCGCTGCAGAGATTCATCCGTAACGGTGGTGGCTGGGTCGGCCTGCACGCCGCGTCGGCGAGCGAGCGGAACTGGACCTGGTACGAGGGCCTGGTCGGGACCATCTTCGACCAGCACCCGGACTTCTCCGCCACGGGCGGCACCTTCCCGGGCCGGATCAAGGTCCTCGACCACGCCCACCCGTCCACGAAGGACCTGCCGGAGCTCTGGGAGCGCAGCGAGGAGTGGTACAACTGGCGCACCAACCCCACCGACAAGGTCCACACGCTCGCCCAGATCAAGGTGCGCGACGGCATTCCCGGGCTCGACGAGGGCACCGACCATGCCTACTCGTGGTGCCAGAACTACGACGGCGGGCGCTCCTGGTTCACCGCCGGCGGGCACAGCTCCTCGTCGTTTGAGGAGCCGGACTTCCTCGCGCACCTGCTGGGCGGCATCAAGTGGGCCGCCGGCGCGGCCCCCGGTGACTGCGGCGCCACCAAGACCACCAACTTCGAGCGGACCGCCCTGGTCAACCAGGACCTCTCCGACCCGTTCGAACTGGCGGTGGCGCCCGACCGCCGGGTCTTCTACATCGAGCGCACCGGCGCGCTGAAGGTCGTCAACCAGGACACCCTCGCGGTCACCACGCTGCTGGACTTCGCCTACACGCCGGCGCAGACCAGTCAGTCCGACGGCCTGCTCGGCATGACTCTGGACCGGCACTTCGCCCGGAACAACTGGCTCTATCTGCTCTGGTCCGACCGGGTGGAGAAGCACCTGAACCTGTCCCGCTTCACCGTCGACGGCGACAGCGTCAGCCTCGCCTCGGAGAAGCGCCTGCTCACGATCCCGACCTGGCGCGGTGAGGCTCGCGCCAACTCGCACATGGGCGGCTCGGTGACGATGGACCAACAGGGCAACCTGTACGCCGCGATCGGCGACAACACCGACCCCTTCGAGTCCAGCGGCTTCACCCCGATCGACGAGCGGACCGGCCGTCGCGCATACGACGCCCAGGGCACCGCCGGCAACACCAACGACCTGCGCGGCAAGATCCTGCGGATCAAGCCCCTGCCCAACGGCACGTACGCCATTCCCGACGGCAACCTGTTCGCCCCGGGCACGGCCCGCACCAAGCCCGAGATCTATGCGATGGGTATGCGGAACCCGTTCCGCATCACCGTCGACTCGAAGACGAACGCGCTGCTCGTCGCCGACTACGGCCCCGACGCCCGGTCCGCCAACCCGGCCCGGGGGCCGGAGGGCACGGTCGAGTTCAACCGGATCACCAGCGCCGGCAACTACGGCTGGCCCTACTGCATCGGCAACAACATCCCGTTCAACGACTACGACTTCGCCACCGCCACCTCGGGGCCGACGTTCGACTGCGCCGCGCCGGTCAACGACTCCCCCAACAACACCGGCCTGACCAACCTCCCGGCAACCCGGCCGGCTCTGGTCTCGTACGCCTACTCGGCCTCCCCGCAGTTCCCGGAGCTGGGCACGGGCGGCGGCGGCCCCATGAGCGGGCCCGTCTACGACTACGACCCGTCCAACAAGCGGCTGACGAAGTTCCCCCAGTACTACGAGGGCAAGTGGATCGTCTACGAGCTGACCCGCAGGTGGTTCAAGACGCTGTCGATCCACGACACCGCCCAGACGTTCAGCGATCCCCGCTTCGGTCCCACCAACCCCGGTGACCTGCAGTCCATCAACGGGATCCTCGGCAACATGTCGTGGATCCAGCCGTTCGAGGCGGAGTTCGGGCCGGACGGCTCCCTCTACGTCATCGACTTCGGCGAGGGCAGCGGCAGTGGTCGCGGCGGCAGCAACGAGGGCGCCGGCATCTACCGCATCGACTACGTCGCCAACAGCCGGCCGCCGGTGGCCAAGCTGGCCGTCGACAAGGACAGCGGCCCGGCGCCACTGACCGTCGCCTTCTCCAGCGCCGGCTCCAGCGGGCCGGACGGCACCGCCATCACCTACGCCTGGGACTTCGACGGCAACGGCAGCGTCGACTCCACCGCCGCCAACCCCAGCCACACCTACAGCACACCGGGGCGCTTCACCGCCCGGCTCACCGTCACCGCCACCAACGGGCAGACCGCCGTCGCCGTACAGGAGATCACGGCCGGCAACACGCGCCCGACGGTGACCCTCAGCGTCCCCGACGGGGCCTTCTTCGATTTCGGTGACCGCATCCCGTACACGGTGACGGTCACCGACCCGGAGGAGAGCACCATCGACTGCTCCAAGGTGGTCGTGCAGACCCAGCTCGGCCATGACTCACACGCTCACCCGCTGGACAACTACGTCGGGTGCGCCGGGGTGGCAGTGACCGAGAGCAACGGCGGCGACGGGCACGGCCCGGGACAGAACCTCTACACGCTGCTCTCCGCGCAGTACACCGACGGCGGGGCGAACGGGGCACCGAACCTGGTCGGCTCGACCCGGGCCGAGCTGCAGACCAAGAGCAAGGAGGCCGAGCACTTCGACGGCCAGAGCGGCATCCAGGTCCTCGACCGCGCGACAGCGAGTGCCGGCAAGCGCATCGGTGACATCGACAACGGCGAGTGGATCAACTTCGGCCCGGTCAACCTCCGCAACATCGACTCGGTCACCTTCGGAGTCGCCTCGGGCAGCAGCGGCGGCGACATCGAGATCAGGGCCGACTCCCCCACCGGCCAGCTCCTCGGCCGGGCCACCATCGGCGGCACCGGCGGCTGGGACAACGTCGTCTCGCCCACCGTCGAGCTGACCGATCCGGGCCGCACGACCACCCTCTACCTCGTCTTCCTCAACCCGAACCAGACGGGTGGCACCCCCGACCTGATGGCGCTGGACTGGCTGCGTTTCAACGGCGCCGGGGTACGCGAACAGACCGACGCCACGGTTACGGCCTCGGCCACGCCCACCACCGGCACCGCGCCGCTGGCGGTCGCCTTCGCCGGGACAGCCTCGCCTGCGGCCGGGCGCACCATCACGGATCACGCGTGGGACTTCGGCGACAACTCAGCCGTCGTGCACGGGGCGTCTGCCAGTCACACGTACGCCCGTCGAGGCACGTACACGGCACGACTGACCGTCACCGACAGCGTCGGGGCGACGACGTCCTCGATCGTGGTCGTGACGGTGAGCTGAGCGTCACCGGTGGCGGGGCGGAACGCCGCCCCGCCACCACCGACCCGGCGCGGCCCCGACAGCCTCCAGCAACCGCCATCCGTGGCGCTGCACTCGGTCGCCTGACCACCTGCCCCTGCGACTTCCGGGAGACAAACGATGAACGTCAGCTCCGCCCGCCCGTCCCACCATCGACCGCGAGCCCGTCACCTCGCCGTGTTGCTCGCAGCGACACTCCTGCCGTTCATTGCGGCTCCGGCGTCGGCCGCCGAACCCGACACGTCGGCCACGGAACAGGTCGCCGCCGACCTCTGCCCGTGGGGCTACACCACCTCGTCCACGGTCTTCTTCGGCCGCGGCGCCGACTCAGGCGTACCCAACCGCGACCTCGGCAACGGGTGCACCATCCTGGACGCCGTCTGGGCGAAGGCTCCGTTCGCCGACCACGGCAGCTTCGTGCGCACCGTCAGCGGCCTGACCAACGCGCTCCGGCAGGACGACGTCCTCACAGCGCAGGAGAGGGCGAGCATCGTACGAGCGGCAGCCGGCTCCGAGATCGGCACACCGCAGCCGGCATCGGGGACCCGCGCGCTACCCGACGACCGCATCGGCCTCGTCCTCTACACGGTCCGGGCCACCATGTCGAACGCACCCGAAGCCACCCTCGGCGCGCTCGCCGCGTGCGGCTACCGCAACGCGGAACCCTCGGGCGCGGTCAACAACTTCTACGGCAGGACGGCCACCGCGCTCGCGCCCCTGGTGGCCGACGCCGGACTGTCCGTTCCCTCCATCGGGATCGGCCTCGGCGACCTCCAAAACAACCTCGACGGCGTCATCGCCAACGCCAAGGCGTTCGGCGCGAAGTACGTCCGCATCTCCGGATCGGGCTCCTGGACCCTCGCCGACTACTCCAGGGTGGCCGTGACCCTCAACACCGTCGGCGCCACGCTCAAGCAGGCCGGCATCACCGTCGCCTACCACAACCACGGCTTCGAGTTCACCGCCCAGAACGGCGTACGCGGCTACGACGTGCTGGTCCGCGAGACCGACCCGAACCTGGTGGCGATGGAGCTCGACCTCTACTGGGCGGCCAGCGTCGGCGTCGATCCGGTGGAGCTGATCAAGCAGTACCCGGGCCGGTTCTCGCTGTTCCACGTCAAGGACATGGCCGCCGACGGCTCCTTCGCCGACGTGGGCGAGGGCACCATCGACTTCGCCCGCATCTTCGCCTACAGCCAGATGAGCGGCGTCGGCTTCTACCTGACCGAGAACGACAGCCCCCGCCCGGACGGCGTCTCGTCGGCCTGCGACAGCTACGCAAACCTCCGCGCCCTGCGCTACTGACAACTCCCACAGATTCGCCCGCCCGCAATCCTGTGGCACTTCGAGTCCGATGGCTGGCTGGTGGTGGGGACCGAGCATCTCGCCGGTCCCCACCCCGACCTGTCACCCAGCAGCGCGGATCTCGATCTGCTCCTAGCCGCACTGACAGCACTTCAGGAGGCCCCGGCGCCCGGCGAGCCGTGGTTCACCCCGGCACCTGGCTCGGGTTCTCGCTCGACGGCGGGCGGGCCGCGTCCGAGGAGGAACGGACGCGGCCCGCAGCGCAACCGTCAGGCGCTCGGCAGCGGCTCGATGTTCTGGTTCACCCGGAACAGGTTCTCCGGGTCGTAGCTGGCCTTGACCGCCCGCAGCCGCTCGTAGGTGGCGGTGGTGTAGGCGCCACGGACACCTTCGGCGGTGGCGTCGGCGGCGGTGAGGAAGTTGACGAAACGACGTCCGCTGTCCCACGGGGCCAGGTTCTGGAGCAGCTTCGCGGCGTACGTGTCGACCGCGGTCGCCTGGTCGGGGCCGGCGATGGCCACGGTGTAGAACAGGAACGGAAGCTGGTGGTGGTCGATCGCGCTCGGCGACCCGCCGGGACGCGCCAGGGCACCGCCGAGGTGCCGGATCTCGACCAGCACCAGTGGAGAGTTGGCGCCCGATCCGGCCAGCTCGACGATGGCGTCCACCGCCTCGGCCGGGAACTCCCGCAGCAGCGCGGACCGGTCATACATGGGGACCGGCGCGGGCGGGTCGGCGTGGATCGAACCGACCGCCGCGTACGGCATCTCGGCGACCGTGTCGATGATGCTCGGGGCGGCCGCGCGCAGCGGCTCGACCAACGGCTCCGCGTCGGCGGCGGTGCCCGCATACGCGATGCGGACGTGCACGGTCAACCGTCCCCGCAGCGGCTCGGGCACCTCGGGCAGGGGCGGCAGCCGGAGCAACGCGACCGAGGAGGTCATCTCGTCCGGAACCGTCGCGACCCACTCCCGCCAGGCGTTCAGCACCTGCGGGGCGTACTCACCGGGGAAGAAGAGACCACCGCCGTAGAAATGCGGCAACGGTACGAGGTCGAACTCGAGGGCGGTGACGACGCCGAAGTTCCCCTTCCCGCCGCGCAGTGCCCAGAACAGGTCCGGCTCGCTCGACGGGGTCACCTGGCGCAGCTCGCCGTCGGCGGTGACCAGGTCGATGGCGCGTACCCGGTCGGAGGCGTACCCGTACGCGCGGCCCAACGGGCCGAGCCCGCCACCGAGCGTGTAGCCGACCACCCCGACGGTCGGGGACGCACCGTTGAGCGGCGCCAGGCCGAACGGCGCCGCCGCCGCCACAACCTGCTCCCAGCGGGTGCCGGCCTGGACCCGGGCAACCCGGTTCACCTCGTCAATGGTGACGGCGTCCATCCGCCGGGTGGCGATCAGCACCGCCCCGTCCGAGGCCATCGGCGTTCCGTGGCCGGTGGCCAGGACGGCAACCGGCAGCCGCCGCCGCGCCGCGAACCGTACCGCCGCCTGCACGTCCGCGGCGGTGACCGCCCCCACCACCACGGCCGGGCGGTGCGGGTGGGCGAGGTTGTACGTGGCGCACTCCCCCTCGTAGCCGGCGTCGCCGGGCAGGAAGACGGTTCCGGTGACCTCGGCACCGAGTTCGTCCGCCTCGTGGCGCTGAATCTGGACCCCGTCAGGCCGGGAAGATGGCGTGGGCATGTGCGCTCCAAGGTCGATCGGTTTCGCGTCGCCTGTAGGAATCCGGCGACCGGGCGATCGCACCATCGCGTGATCTACGACTGATGGACGACGCGTGGACACGGCCGGCGGTGCCCCGGTGACTGGACCACCCTCCCACCAGGCAGTCAGACGACAGCGCGTAGCGCCGCCGGGTCGGCGTGGAGCGCCTGCGCGACCATCGCCAGTTCCCGGTGCAGTGCCCGCGCCACGGTCGGGTTAGCCTCGCCCTGGTCGATCGCGGTGAGCAGGTGCCGGCGGCGCTCCGACAGCCACCTCCCGGCGGCCTCCCGGTCGCGGAAGGTGAGGCCAGCGACGTCGAGCACCCGAACCCCCGACCCGACCACACCGACCGTGTCCAGGGCGTTGCGCGCGCTGGCCAACAGGAAACCGACATACCTGGCGACTGCCGCGTCACAGGCGGCGATGCCGTCCTGGGAAAACGCCCGCTGCCGCGCCCAGGGCCGGATCAGGCCGAGGTAGTGGTAACGGCGTGAGCCGTCGGGCTCGATCAGGTGCAGGTCGGCGAGGGACTCGAGGGCCTCCACCGCGGTGTTCGGTTCGACGTCGAGGATCGCCGCCGCCGACATGATCGACACGTCCGGAGCATCGGCCAGGGCGATCAGCCGGAAGGCGCGGGCCAGCGTGTCGTCCAGCCGCCGGTACGCCCGCTCGATCGGGGCGGCGGCGATCCGGCAGTCCTCGAACATCGGCTGACCCGAATCACCGTTGAGGTACTTGTCCACGTACAGGTAGTGCTCGACGGCGGCCAGGCTGCCCCGGGGTCTGCTCGCGAGTCGCGCGGCCGCCATCCGCACCGGAAGCGGCAGGTACGAGAACTTCCCCGTCAGCCGGGTCACCATGTCGAGGTCGTCGCTCACCCGGTCGCGGCCGGCGACCCGCTCGAAGAGGGCCAACGCCTCGTCTGGCTCCAGTACGTCGAGCCGCAGCCAGTGTGAGCTGGGCAGGTCGACAAGTCGGCGCTGACTGGTGATGACCATGGCGCACCCGGGTGACATCGCCAGCAGCTCACGAACCTGGGCGCTGTGCTGGACGTCGTCCAGGACGACGAGTACCCGCCGGCCGCGAAGCATGCTCCGCCAGAGGGCCGCCCGCTGACCGACGAGGTCCGGCAGCTCACGGAGCGGGACGCCGAAAGCCTGGAGCAGGAATTCCAGCACCAGACCCGGACCGACCGGCTGGCCGCCCTCGTCGGTTAGGTCGACGTAGATTTGCCCGTCGGGGAAGTGGTTTCGCACCGCGTGCGCCAGATGAACGGCGAAGGCGGTCTTGCCCACCCCGGCCAGCCCGTCAACGCCGAGCACCGTGGTCGCGTCGGGGCGGGTCAACAGGTGGACGGCGCGGGCAAGGAGGTCGGCGCGTCCTGTGAAGTCCGGCAGGTCCGGCGGAAGCTGGGACGGTGCCGAGAGCGGCTGGTCCAACGGCGGCGGATTGGCTGCCACGGCGTCCAGGTCCCGGTCCGCCGCGAGGATCCGCTGGTAGAGGTCGCGCAGTGCCGGTCCCGGGTCGATGCCCAGCTCGTCGGCGAGGAGTCGCCGGGCGTCCTGGTAGACGTCTATCGCCTCGGCCTGTTGACCCGACCGGTAGAGCGCCAGCATGAGCAGTTCGCGCAGCCGCTCACGAAGGGGGTGCTCCGCGACCAGCTCGGTCAACTCGATGGCCACCTGTTCGTGGCGGCCGAGCTGGAGGTCGAGGTCGAACCGCCCCTCGATTGCGGCCAGTTGCAGCGACCGGAGGCCGGTGCGGCGACCGTCGGCGAAGGACCCCTTGATGCCCACAAGCGGCGTGCCCTGCCACAGGTCGAGGGCGTCGCGCAGTTCGGTCGCCGCCCGCGCCAGGTCACCGGCGCGTCGGGCCTTCTGGGCCTGCGCAAGCCGGTGGCGGAACATGCCGAGGTCGAGGACCTCGGCCGGAACGCGTACGACATAACCACCGGCGACCGATTCGATGACCAGGGGCGACCCGTCGCCGCCCAGCACCTTCCGGAGCCGGTAGACGTAGGTCCGTACGGTCCCGACTGCCGTACGCGGCGGGTCGTCTCCCCATACGCCGTCGACCAGTGTCTCGGACGAGACCTGCACACCATCGCTCAGCAGCAGGATCGCCAGGACCGCCCGTTGCTGCGGCGATCCGAGGTCTATCTCCCGTCCGTCCCGCCAGGCTCGTACCGGACCCAGCACCGCGAGCCAAAGTCCTCGCTCAGCAGCCACGCTCGTGCCCCCTCCACCGCCTGTCGGGCAGCTCGCCGGAAAACAGCCACGCACGCCCCGCCGGCTCGGCTGCTCCGCCGGTCGCGGTGACCGCTTCCCCCGCGCAGGGCGGACACCCTGGCAAGGATGAAGTGCTTCAAGATCCTGCGCGACTACCACCGCGCCGCCCGAACATTGACCGACACCGCTTCCGGCATCGCACACCCGCACAACATCATCCTGGCAGGCTGACCCCCAGCCCTTGCCAGGCAACGCCTCCACTCGTACGGGACGTCCTTCAGCCCGGCAAACTGTTGCTGTAGCGCGTCGACAGTCTGATGATCCAGAGATTCGCCCCCTCCTCAGATATTCCGCGTCATCTCGACAGGTTGCGCTGCAGCACTCGCCGACGCGTCCGGGTAGTCCGTGGAACGGCTGACATCGGCCCACTGCCGGGCCTCCGCGAGCCGTTTCTCGCCCGACTCCAGCGCGAGCCCCAGGGCGTCGCCGCCGAGCAGCAGCCGACGCGGCGGCTCCTTGGAGTCCACGACGTCGATGATCGCTCGGGCCATGCGGGCGGGGTCGCCCGGCTCGTTGCCGGCGTAGTCGGCGAACATGGTTCGCCACTGTCCGACGATCTGCTCGTAGTCGGCCTGGGTACTGCCGGAGGCCAGCGCCGCGCCCCCGGCCCAACCGGTACGGATGCCGCCCGGCTCCACGATGGTCACCTTGATGCCCAGCGGGGCCACCTCGTTCGCCAGGACCTCGGAGAAGCCCTCAACCCCGAACTTCGCGGTCTGGTACGCGCCGAGTCCGGGAGTGCCGCCGACGCGGCCGCCGATGGACGAGATCTGTACGAAGTGTCCCGAGCGCCGGCCTCGCAGGACTGGCAGCGCCGCCCGGGTCACGTTGATGACGCCGTACAGGTTCGTCTCAATCTGCGCACGCAACTCATCCTCTGGGAAGTCCTCCAAGGAATTGCTGGTGGCGTAACCGGCGTTGTTCACGACCACGTCGAGGGAACCGAAACGCTCGACCGCCGCCGCGACCACGTTCCGGGCCTCGGAGGGTGACGTGACGTCCAGCGCCACGGTCTCCAGCCGCTCCGGGTGCTCGGCCTTCAGATCGGCCAGCACCTCCGGCCGACGCGAGGTCACCATGACCTGGTCACCCGCAGCCAGCACCGCAACCGTCAGCGCCTTCCCCAGTCCCTGGGAACCACCGGTGATCAACCAAGTCCGTCGCATGGCGTACCACTCCTAATTTCATACGAACGTGTGAGTATCCGCCTCAGCAGAAGCGCTCTATCACTGTAGAGGTTCCGCCGCCTAAACGCCACAGGCATGTGGCGGCAAGCGGGCTCTGTCACTTCGGCGAAGTCGCTGATGGCGTTCAAAACGCCGCAGTGATAGGGTCGGGGAGACTATGAGAGCTGATGCCGCACGCAATCTGTCGGCGGTCCTGCGCACGGGTGCCCGACTGCTGGCTGAGGATCCGAGCACGTCCGTGGCAGCCATCGCCAACGCGGCGGGGGTGGACCGCACCACTGTCCATCGGCGCTTCGTCAGCCGGGAAGCCCTCCTCACAGCCGTATTCCAGGCGAAACTCGACTCCACCGAACAGGTCCTAGACGAGGCGCGACTCACGGAGGCGCCGGTGCCGGTCGCACTGCACCGCTACGCGGAGGGCATCATCCCCGTCAGCCGTGAGTGGCCGGTCGACACGGCCCGCTTGATGCAGCAGAACCCTGACGCGCGCCAACGGCGTCAGGGCCAGAGCGAACGGCTGAATGACTTCCTCCAACGTGCCGTCGATGAAGGCTTCCTGCGCTCGGACGTGCCCCTGGAATGGGTGCGGGCGGTCCTCGACCAACTGGTGGCCAGTGCTGCCCATCAGTTCCCCGACCTGGCGCCCCCGCAGGCGGCCGACGTCGTCGTGGACACGTTCCTCAACGGCCTCGGCAGAGCCTGACCCTCGCCCGCGCCCGAGGAGGCGCAGCCGCGCGGACACCTCGGCGGCGACCCGCCCCGACGCTGTTGGCGGCGGGTGAACGCCAGGGCCCTGTCCCCGCAGGCGCTCTTGGCAATGGGGTCGGCCTGCGGATTCGAATTGGGCGTGCGGCCCGTCGACCGTGTCGACGCCCAGGGCGCAGTTGCCTGGCACCACCAACCGTCGCGCATGTGGCTGGCGCAGCCTTCGCGGGGGCCCGCCGGCCCGGTGTCCGGCATCAAGTTGATTAGCCGGCACGAACCGGAGTTCTCGGTCGTCATGCCTCGCCCCTTGGCATCCTGAACCGTCCAGCGGCCGGCACAACAAATGCTCCTCAAAGAGGTCTGCCGCGTCCAACAACCTTTTGCTGTCGCAGCCACAGTCTGATCCTGTTGTCGCTTTCCATTGCCATGAAATCGGCGCCTCGTCGAAAGCGCGTCAGGGTGAGGTGGGCGTCGGTCGCCATGGGACTCCGGGTTAGCCGACCTCGCCACGTACGGCTTGTCCCATGGTTGCGACGACCTGCTCGGCGCGATCCAGCGCTGCGGGCGTCGGGAACGGGCGGCGCGCTGGGGGAATCACCAGGGCAGCCGCCAATATGAGACCTATTGCGCGTGCCAGGGCAAGAAAGTAGCGCACTTTACCCAGCTCAGTGGGGGTCACAGGAGCAGCCTGTAACTGCTACAGGAAGCGAGTGTTGGACGATCCGCGCGCCGGTGGTGAGGATGGTTCTCGCAAGCAGTTACAGAGAACCGGCACCGATCAGGAAGCAAAGACATGACAGATCAGACCCAGGGCCGCGTGTGGCTTATTACAGGATGCTCAAGCGGTTTCGGCCGTGAGATTGTGCGCGCCGCAGTGGCGGCGGGTGACCGGGTGATGGCGACAGCGCGCCGTCCCGAAACTCTTCAAGACCTTGCCGATCTCGGCAACGGGCAGGTCAGCACCTGCGCTCTGGACGTCACCGATCCCGACTCGATTCAGGTCGCGGTAAAGTCGACGCTGGCACTATTCGGCCGGATCGACGTCCTTGTCAACAACGCCGGATTCCTCATGATGGGCGCCGTCGAGGAAATCACCATGCAACAGCTGCGCGAGCAGATGGAGGTTCTGTTCTTCGGCGCCGCCGAGACAACGAAGGCTGTACTGCCAAGTATGCGCGAGCGGGGCAGCGGAACGATCGTGCAGATGAGCTCGATGGGTGGACAGACAAGCTTCCATGCCTTCGGGGCCTACCATGCCGGAAAGTTCGCCCTGGAAGGCTTGTCACAGACACTGGCGGGAGAAGTCGCCCCACTTGGGGTGCGAGTCCTGATGGTGGAACCGGGATCATTCCGCACCCAGATCAACAGCAACAAGACCGAGTCATCGGTCATCGACGCCTACAGTGGGACCGCCGGGGCGTTCCGCAGCTACGTCAACGCGATGCAAGGCTCCGAGGAAGGCGACCCCGCCAAGGCCGCGGCTGCCATTGTCACCGCGGTTGACAGCGACAATCCGCCCCTTCGACTCGCGCTGGGTGGTGACGCGGTCGACGGGCTCCGCGCCGAGCTCGAATCGCGTCTAGCCGACCTGACCGCTTGGGAAGAGCTGAGCCGGTCGACCGCAGCGTCCTGACACGCTGTGCGTGTGGCTGAGCCTGGCCGGCTTGATTCCTACTGCCGGGCCGGGGTTGTCGGACTCCCGGTCTAGGTTTCCGCGTTCCTGCGGCCGGACGTGCTCTGTACGTCCGGCCGCAGGAACGCCGAGCGCCTGACCATGCCCCACAACGCGGTCGGCCTCTGGGTTTGGATGACCCGGTGGCGCGGTTGGCGTACCCCAGATCATGAGCTGACCCGGGAAGTCGCCGACCTGCTTGCCCGGCTCCGAATCACCGCCGACGGATAGTTCGGCCATCGCCGACCGCCGTCGGCTCAGGTCTCCGTCATGTGTTGCCCGGGTTGCTCTCGACATCGCTGATCTTTATGCTCCTGGGCGTCAAGAGTGGTCAGCGTCAAGCCTCCCGGCTTGCTGACCCGGCAACCGCGCCACCCGCGCACGGTGCCTCCGGGGGAAGACCAGGCCGGCCGCAAGCTGCGGTACGGCAAGAGCGGGTGCCTCGGGCACCGGAAGGCGAGTTCACCGTGCCATTCGGAGAGCTGGACCTGGCTGCTTTCGCGGTCTGCCTGGCCTGCGGGCACCTCCGCGATGGCGCGCCGCGCGGGCAGCGGTGCCGCTGCCAGCCGCGTACGCCGGAGTGGGAGCAGCAGTGGCAGGGGCAGGACATCTCAAGTGACCTCGACCTGTGCGTGTTGTGCGTCCGAGACACGGTGACCACCCGAACCCGGTGGTCGTGGCTGGCCTGCGAAACCTGCCGACACGTCTCGCAGGTCGTCGGGGAACGGTACGGCCACCGCGCCGCACTGCCGCTGGGCCGGCACTCGCTCATGAACGGCGACGTGGTCCAGCCGCAGACGGCCACGACCACCGAGGTCGCCGCCTCGCTGGTGGCCTCCGTGCGGCGTTGCAACGGGCTGCGCGAGTGGCAGCAGGTGGAGTTCGACCGGCTCGCCGAGCCACTTCGCGTGGCCGCTTCGAGCGTGCCGCTGACCGAGTGGCAGCGAAGATGGCCGCCCTCGCTCGGAGCGAGCGTCGACGCTTTCGACCGCTACGGCGTCATGCCGGTCCCCCACGACCTCAGCAGCCTCCGGCAGGCCCAGACCGAGTTCCTGTCCACCGCTCGTTGATCGCCGGTCCGGGCAGGACCTTTGTGAAGATCAGGACATCCTCGTGGGTGATCAGGTGCAGCGGGCTACCGGCAGCGCGTGCCTTCCGTACGGCTTGGAGTTGGAAGAACGACGGTCGGGCAACGAGCTGCCCGTCGCGGACTGCCGCCAGGAGGGCCACGCACCGCTCGGTCGGTACCAGGCCCGCGCGGACGCCGGCGGCGATGACGGCGGAGGGCAGGTCGACAAGCTGACCGTTTTTGCGCCACGGCCGGGCGGTGACCACCACGGTGCCGCCGGGGCGCAGCAGGTCGGCGCAGCCGGCGAGGATCTGCGCGAACCCGTCGGTGAGGCCGGTGAGGTCGCGGTACGCGAGGTTGCCCTTGTCGGTGCCGTCGTTGTAGGCGTTGTCGAACTTCGCCACCCCGTCGATGCCGGGCCGGACAAGGCCGTGGACGGTAGGCCCGTACGGCGGTGAGGTGACCACGAGGGCGACCTGTCCGGTGAGTGCGGCCGGTAGCAGGGACCGCAGCCGGGTGGCGTCACCGCGAAGGACGGAGCCGCGGCCGGTGGCGCCCTGGGTGTGGGCGTGGCTGATGTTCGCATCAGCGATGTCGGACCAGCGAGATTCGTACTCCACGCCGATGGCGTCGCGGCCGGCGTGCACGGTCTCGACGAGGGTCGTGCCGATCCCGCACATTGGGTCGAGCACGAGGTCGCCGGGCTGGGTGTAGGCGTGCACGGCGTGGGCGGCGATCGCTGGGAGCATCCGGGCAGGGTGCTTGACGGACTCGGCCACGTACCGGCCGCGGCGTTGCACCGGACCTGTCTGTTGGGCGGTGGCCCACACCGACAGACCGTCAATGTGCCGTTCGCCGTCGGCTCGGTGGCGGCCCTCGTAGGTGCGATGCTGTCCGCTGGCGGCGCCGGTCGGGATCGGCTCGTCCGGGCCGGAGTGGTGGGAATACTCAGCCACGGTTGCCACCACCCTTCCGCCGGGCGTGGGGTGCGGAGATGTGGTGCTGGCTGAAGACGAGCAGGTCGGCGTGCACCCGCAGGTGCGACACCGCCCAGTCCTGCTCGCCGGCCTGCTGGGCGAGGGTGAGCAGTTCCTCGTCGGTGAGGTGGTAGACGAACGCGTCGCCGTCGGTGTCCGCAGCGACGGCGACGATGTGCTGCAGGTAGCCCAGGCCGACCGACGCGGCGGCGGTGGCGACCGGGGTGAAGTCCTCGGGCTGGGAACTGGTGGTGGGGACGGTGACGACGAGGACGAGGCAGCCGCCGGGGCACAGCAGCCTGGCGCAGGCGGTCAGTAGCCACGCCAGCCGGATCCGGTTGGTCGTGTCGGTGGGGTCGAGGGGCCAGCTGGCTACGACCAGGCTGGTCGCCTCAGCCAGGGATGCGGAATTGGGTGCGGCGGGGGCCGTGGCGCTGGGCAGGTCGGTGTCGGTGAGGTCGTCACCGAACCAGGCGCTCATGTCCGGCAGGTCGCCGTCGTGGGAGAGGGTGGCTGGGTCGGGGCGGCCCGGCGGAGTGGCGGGTCCGATGATCAGGCTGGACGCGTCGGTGAACCAGCCCGGGTGGTGCCGGCGGCCGCCCGTGCGGCAGACGGCTGCCAGGGCGTGGTCGCCGGTAAGGTCGACGACCACCTCACCGGGGCGGCTGTAGGCGGCCACGAGCCGGTAGGCCAGTCGGGCGCCGACGCTGCGGCCGGCGTCGGTCTCGGTACGGGCGGTGCGCCACACGGTGACCGGCACCGGCGGGTCGCCGGCGATCAGGTCGATCAGGGTCGGGTCGACATCGTGCGGGTCGGCCGGGCGGGCAGGGTCGGGGCGGTGCGGCGTGTGCTCGCTCATGTGGTGTCGGCTCCGCGCCGCGCCGTGGTGCGCTGACATCCTCAAACCGGCGCTTGTCAGCTCTAGCGGAGACCCCTCGATCTGACAGAGGACTGACAGTGCCGTCTGCGGAGCACTGTCGCGGTCCGCGACGTCGGTCGCCCCGGTGCTGTCAGAGCAGCGCCGCACCGGCGTGGCCGGCACTGACAGAGCGTGGCCCGCTCCGTGACAGATGCCCGCGCGGCGCGCGCGCTGTCATGCCATGTCGGCGAGGACAGCGCCGCGGCGTCGTGTCATCCGGGACGGTGTCACTGCCAGCCGCGGTCCGTGGCCGGGGTGTCGCCGTGACCGACAGGGGTGCCACCCGCGTCGCTGTCCGACCGAGGCTGTCTGACAGTGGGCAGCTGTCAGACGCAGTCGCGGTGGCCCGCTCGTCCGTCAGGCCACTGTCAGACGCTCATGGCGAGCTCGACCGGGCTCCCCAGGCCTGACGACACCGGGCCCGCCAACAGCGACATGCAGGTATCTACTCGCAGGTCAGCGGCGGTTTGTCAGACCGCCGTCAAGGCCGGCGCCGGGTGTCGTCAGGTGGTCGGGCCGGCGCGGACAGCGCGTCGCCGAGATTATGGCCTGCGCTGTCAGAGGGCCGTGAGGTTGTCGTGGCGCAATCGGTGCCATCACGCCTAGGCGAACGCGCCCAGCGGATCCTCGACGACTTTCTCTGACATGGAGTGTGGACATGAGCGTGTCCGAGCAGGACTGGCCCGACTCCCCGCTGGACGCTGTCGACGCCGCCTTCACGGCGCTGACGACCGGCCCCCAGCCGATGACACTCGACATGGACGCTCTCGGACCCGACACCGGCCTTCCGGCCGGTGTCATGACACTCCCGGCGCTGCGTGACTGGCTCCTGGATCGTCCCCGTGCCTACGCGGCGCGGGACGCGGTGTGGCGGGACCTGGTGCGCCGTGCCCGCCTCGACGGCCCGTCCTGGGTGGTTGTGGCGGTGGCGATGGCGATGCCCGCGCTGCGGCGTCACGCCGGCCGCCTTCATTCTGGTTGGTCCGGTGACGGCGCCGACCTCGACGCGGAAATCCTCACCGGTTTCCTCACCGCGCTGCGCGACCGCGTCGACCTGGCCAAGCCCGCCCCGTATGCGGCGTTGTGCATGGCGGCCTGGCGGGCCGGGCACGAGTTGCGCCAGCGCGCCGGCTCCGCGGTGCCCGTCGAGGACGTCGAGCACGTCACCGGACCCCGTACCCCGCACGTCCCGTACGGCCACCCTGACCTCCTCGTGCGCCGCGCTGCGCGACTCGGCCTGCTCGAGCACACCGACCTTGAGCCCTACATCGATCTGCGGTTGGGTCGACGGGCGATCGAACCTATCGCCGCGCGCCTGGGCATCACCGTCGACGCCCTACGCAAGCGCATGAACGGCATCGACGAACGCCTCGCCGACGCCCTCGCGAAGGGGCTACTCACTAGCGTCGTGTCCCCGAAGGCACGCGAGTACCTGCAGAGCCGGTCCGTACACCGCACGAAGACTCGCACCGGCCTCGCCGCCGCCTCCCAGAGGCGGACGGAGGCGGCGAGAGCGGCAGTTGCCTGACCTGCGTGA
>NZ_JBQXEO010000012.1:0-204503 GCF_052601155.1 Micromonospora yongxingensis | reverse complement strand
GGCACACAGAAACAGGGGGTGTGTGTCGCGCGGGGAAGTTCAGAAAGGGGATCTGCCCGGCGGCTCGGGGGCCTGCTCGGGTGTCCGGGGGATGTAACCGGGGCGGCCGGCCGGGTGTTCCCGGCGGCTGCCCCCGACCGGGCCGGGGGGCCACGGTCGCATGCCGGGTATAACGACCCCGGCCGCCCCCCGATTCCACCGTCGGAGTGCCCCCGGTCACCGTGCAAACCGGTCGATCATGGCGAATTGTCCGGTTATCGCCGGCCTGTGCGAACTCGGCCAGGGCTCAGAGTGTCGCGGCGTCGGCCTGGCCGGGGCGACGCTGCGACGGGATGGTCGGCCAGGGGATCTCGGGTGCGTGGTGGAAGGAGATCCCGGCGGTGGCCCAGCGTGGGCCCTGGCCGGCCAGCCGGTCGCGGAAGCCGTCCCAGTCGTGTGTCGCCCGGGGCGACCAGCCCAGCTCGGCGATGGCGGGCAGCCGGGGCAGCAGCATGAACTCGATCTCGGCCAGCGAGGTGACCGATTCGGTCCAGAGCGGGGCCTCGACGCCGAGGACGGCCTCCTCCGGCACGTCCGTCACATGTGACCCGGGATCCCAGTCGTACGCGCGTCGCACGTCGATCAGGCCGGCCCAGTCCTGCCCGATCGGGGTGTCCGGCGCGTACTTCATGTCCAGGTAGGCGTGGTTGCCGGGGGAGACGATCAGCCGGGCGCCTCGGCGTACCGCCTCGGCCGTGGTCGGGTCCTCGCCGTTCGTGCCCCACCACTGGAGCACCCGCCCGTCGACGTGCGCGGCGGGGGCGAGCTGGTGCCAGCCGACGACCGTCCTGCCCGTGTCGGCGACGATCCGCTGCACCCGCTCGACGAAATCGGTGTACACCTCGCCCTTGACCTTGAATGCCTCGTCACCGCCGATGTGCAGCCACGGGCCGGGGGTGAGTGCGGCCACCTCACCCAGCACGTCGGCGACGAAGTCGTACGTCCGCTCGTCGGCCGGGTCGACGTAGCTGAAGCCGACCTCGGTGCCGGTGTACGGCACGGGCGCGACCTTGTCCGGCGCGAGCTGCGGGTAGGCGACCAGCGCGGCGTGGGTGTGGCCGGGCAGGTCGATCTCCGGGACCACCGTGATGTGCCGGGCGGCGGCGTACTCGACGATCCTGCGGTAGTCGGCCTTGGTGTAGTGCCCGCCGGGCCCTTCGCCGACCTCGGTCGCGCCGCCGACGGTGGCCAGCCGTGGCCACGAGTCGACGGCGATCCGCCAGCCCTGGTCGTCGGTGAGGTGCAGGTGCAGGTGGTTGAGCTTGTAGCGGGCCAGGTGGTCGACGACCCGCAGCACGTCCTCGACGGCGAAGAAGTGTCGCGCCACGTCGAGCATCGCGCCCCGGTACGGGAACCGGGGCCGGTCGGCTATCACGCCGCCGGGCAGGACCCAGCGCTCGGCGACCGGAACCGGACTCTCGATCGCCGGGGGCAGCAGCTGACGCAGGGTCTGCGCGCCGTGGAAGAGGCCGGTGGCGGTGAACGCGGTGATGCTGACCCCGGCCCGGGTCACGACGAGCCGGTACCCCTCGGTGCCCAGGCCCTCGTCGTCGGTCAGCGCCAGCGCGATGCCGCCCGCCGGTGTCGGCCGGGCGGCGTCGGTCACCGGCAGCGGGTATCCGGTGGCCGGTCGCAGCAGCTCGGCGAGCTGGTCGGCGACCGCCTGCGCGGCGGGGTCTGCGCTGGCCACGATGACCGCGTCGGCCGGGAGCAGCCAGTCCTCGGCCGGGTCCGGCACGACCCGCTGCGGAGCGGGCACCACGTCCGCCAGACGAGCCGGGGCCGGCGGGGTGAGCAGCTCGGCGGCGGCCAGTTCGGCCGTCCGGGCCAGCGTGGCGGCGTCCGGTTCGTGGGCCGACAGGGGGATCGGGCCGGTGGATCCCGCGGCGTCGGGGGAGACGGCGGGTCCGGGGGAGGGGATGGTCGGCACGGCGGCAGCTCCGGGGGGTGTATTCGCGTCGGTTATGGCAAAAGCGAGGTTCACGACCGCGTTGCCGTCAAGGGTACGGCGACAGGTCGGGATGCGTGATCGTGCGCGTGGAAGCGTTCCCAAAAACCGGTACGAACGCGGATAGTCGTGATGGCTGTGCCTATTGTCACCGAACGGTCCCAGGCCACCCGATGTTCGCTTAACCTTCGCCCACCGAGCGACGTCGACCCCGGGATTACCGGTGGTCCGTCCCGGGGTATGAGGAAACTGAACCTTCGTTAAGTGTCAATCCGGCGCGCGTGGGAGGCTCTGGTGGCAGCGCAAGAGACCGTCGATCACAAGTACGTCTACGACTTCTCCGAGGGCAACAAGGACCTCAAGGACCTGCTCGGCGGCAAGGGCGCGAACCTCGCCGAGATGACCAACCTCGGACTGCCGGTGCCCCCCGGCTTCACCATCACCACCGAGGCATGCAAGGCGTACCTCGCGACCGGCCGGGAGCCCGACGGGCTCGCCGGTCAGATCGAGGCGCACCTGGAGTCGCTGGAGCGCGCGATGGGCAAGCGTCTCGGCGACCCGCAGGACCCCCTGCTGGTCTCCGTGCGTTCCGGCGCCAAGTTCTCCATGCCGGGCATGATGGAGACCGTCCTCAACGTCGGCCTCAACGACCAGAGCGTGGTCGGCCTCTCCGCCCAGGCGGGCGGTAACGACCGATTCGCCTGGGACTCCTACCGCCGACTCATCCAGATGTTCGGCAAGACCGTCTGCGAGGTGCCGGGCGAGGAGTTCGAGCACGCCCTCGACGACATCAAGCGGGCCAAGGGCACCCACAACGACCTGGACCTGGACGCCGACGACCTGCGGGGGCTGGTCGACGCGTACAAGAAGATCTTCGTCAAGCACACCGGTCGGGAGTTCCCGCAGCAGCCGCGCGAACAGCTCGACCTGGCCATCCGGGCGGTCTTCGAGTCGTGGAACGCCGAGCGCGCGGTGCTCTACCGTCGCCAGGAGCGCATCCCGGCCGACCTCGGCACCGCGGTCAACGTGGTGACCATGGTCTTCGGCAACCTCGGCCCGGACTCCGGCACCGGCGTCGCGTTCACCCGCGACCCCGCGAGCGGAGCGCAGGGCATCTACGGCGACTACCTGGCCAACGCCCAGGGCGAGGACGTCGTCGCCGGCATCCGCAACACCGTCCCGCTGCAGGAGCTGGAGCAGCTCGACAAGTCCTCCTACGACGAGCTGCTCGGCATCATGGCCCGGCTGGAGGAGCACTACAAGGATCTCTGCGACATCGAGTTCACCATCGAACGCGGCAAGCTCTGGATGTTGCAGACGCGGGTCGGTAAGCGCACCGCCGCCGCCGCGTTCGTCATCGCCGGGCAGCTCGTCGACGAGGGTCTCATCGACCTGGACGAGGCGCTGCACCGTGTCAACGGCGCCCAGCTCGCCCAGCTGATGTTCCCCCGCTTCCAGCTCGACCACGACTTCCAGCCGGTCGCCAAGGGCATCGGCGCCTCACCCGGCGCGGCGTCGGGCAAGGTGGTCTTCACCTCCGCCCGGGCCGTCGAGCTGGCCGCCGAGGGCGAGTCGGTGATCCTGGTACGCCGGGAGACCAACCCGGACGACCTGAACGGCATGATCGCCGCCCAGGGCATCCTCACCTCGCGTGGCGGTAAGACCAGCCACGCCGCCGTGGTGGCCCGGGGGATGGGCAAGACCTGCGTCTCCGGCGCCGACGAGATCGACGTGAACGTGCCGGCGAAGCGGTTCACCGTGGCCGGGCAGACCGTGACCGAGGGCGACGTCGTCTCCATCGACGGCACCACCGGCAAGGTCTACCTGGGCGAGGTGCCGGTCATGCCGTCGGAGGTGGTGCAGTACTTCGAGGGCAGTCTCGACCCCGCGCACATCGACAACGCGCTGGTCCGGGCCGTACACCGGATCATGACGCACGCCGACGGCAAGCGGCGGCTCGCGGTCCGCACGAACGCCGACACCGGCGCGGACGCCGCCCGCGCGCGGCGCTTCGGCGCCGAGGGCATCGGCCTCTGCCGCACCGAACACATGTTCCTCGGCGACCGGCGCGAGCTGGTCGAGCGCCTCATCCTGGCCCGGGCCGAGGGTGAGCGCGAGGCGGCGCTGGCGGCGCTGCTGCCGTTGCAGCGGGCCGACTTCGAGGAGATCTTCCGCGAGATGGACGGCCTGCCGGTGACCGTCCGGCTGATCGACCCGCCGCTGCACGAGTTCCTGCCGCCGCTGGAGCAGCTCGCGGTCAACGTGGCGGTCGCGCAGGAGCGCGGCGAGGACGTGGCCAAGGAGGAGGCGCTGCTCGCCGCCGTCCGGCGGATGCACGAGGAGAACCCGATGCTCGGGCTGCGGGGCGTACGCCTCGGCCTGGTCATCCCCGGCCTGTTCGCCATGCAGGTCCGCGCCATCGCCGAGGCGGCCGTGACCTGCGCCCGCGGGGGCCGGGTGGCCAAGCCGGAGATCATGGTGCCGTTGGTCGGCGCCGTGCAGGAGCTGGAGACGGTCCGCGCCGAGGCCGAGAAGATCATCGCCGAGGTGGTCGGCGACAGCGGGGTCGAGGTGCTGATCGGCACCATGATCGAAGTGCCCCGGGCGGCGCTGACCGCCGGGCAGATCGCCGAGGCCGCCGAGTTCTTCTCCTTCGGCACCAACGACCTCACCCAGATGGGCTGGGGCTTCTCCCGGGACGACGTCGAGGGCGCGTTCTTCTGGCGCTACCTGGAGCTGGGCATCTTCGGCATCTCGCCGTTCGAGTCGATCGACCGCGACGGTGTCGGCCGGCTGGTGCGGATCGCCGCCGAGGAGGGCCGGGCGGCCCGGCCCGGGCTGAAGCTCGGTGTCTGCGGTGAGCACGGCGGCGACCCCGACTCGGTGCACTTCTTCCACGAGGTCGGCCTGGACTACGTCTCCTGCTCGCCGTTCCGCGTGCCGGTCGCCCGGCTGGAGGCCGGCCGGGCGGTCGTGGAGACCGGCGGGTCGGACAGCCGCTGACGAACCGGCGTACGCCGGCGGTGGGCTCCGGCCCGCCGCCGGCGCCGTAACCCTCGGCGATCGGCTGGCAACTGCCGGCCAATCGGCGGTTGTGCACCCCTGGGCGAGGCGTCGCGGGCAGGCCGGGTGACTCCGGCGGGCGTAATCTTGGCTCGCTCGCACACCGCCGATTGCGCACGCCGTCGAGGGGGAAGGGTGACTGCATGACCAGCGTCTGGGAGAGCCTGACCGTCGACGCCCGCGATCCGGGCCGACTGGCCCGCTGGTGGGCCGAGGCGCTCGGCTATCAGATCATCACCGAGAAGCTCGACGAGGTGGAGATCCGCCAAGCCCCCGACCGGCTCCCCGGCCTGGTCTTCGTGCCGGTGGCCGAGGGCAAGGAGCGCAAGAACCGGCTGCACCTCGACCTGCGCCCCGCCGACCAGGAGGCCGAGGTCGAACGGCTGGTCGACATGGGCGCCCGGCACGTCGACATCGGCCAGGGTGACGTGGAGTGGACGGTGCTGGCCGACCCGGAGGGCAACGAGTTCTGCGTGCTCCGCGAGCGCAAGGGGTGAGCCCGGCTCGCGAGCCCCGCGGCCGTGGCAGCGGCGGGGCTGGGCCGGTGACCGGTTGACCCCACCGCCGTCCGTCGCGGCGGACGCCCGGCTGGTCGAGGAGCCGCCCAAGGACACCGGCCACCGGCGGTCACCGTACGAGCGCGACCGCGCCCGGGTGCTGCACTCCGCGGCGTTCCGCCGGCTGGCCACCAAGACCCAGGTGCACACCGCCGGCACCGACGACTTCCTGCGCACCCGGCTGACCCACTCGCTGGAGGTCGCCCAGATCGCCCGGGAGATGGGTGCCCGGCTGGGCTGCGACCCGGACGTGGTGGACGTCGCCGGGCTCGCCCACGACCTCGGGCACCCGCCGTTCGGGCACAACGGCGAGGCGGCGCTGGACCTGCTCGCCACGCCCTGCGGCGGCTTCGAGGGCAACGCGCAGACGCTGCGGGTGCTGACCCGCCTCGAGGCGAAGGTGCTCGCCCCGGACGGCTCGTCCGCCGGGCTCAACCTGACCCGAGCCTCGCTCGACGCGATCGGCAAGTACCCCTGGCAGCGCCGTCCCGGGCAGCGCAAGTTCGGGGTGTACGCCGACGACGCGGCCGTCTTCGACTGGATCCGGGCCGGCGCGCCCGGCGATCGGCGCTGCCTGGAGGCCCAGGTGATGGACTGGGCCGACGACGTCGCGTACTCGGTGCACGACGTCGAGGACGGCATCCACGGCGGGTACGTCACGCTGCGCCCGCTGCTCGACGACGCCGACGAGCGGGCGGCCCTCTGCGCCGACGTGGCCGCCGCCTACTCCGGCGAGTCTCCGGACGACCTGGGGGAGGTGCTGGTCGAGGTGCTGGCCGACCCGCTGCTCGCCCCACTCGTCGGGTACGACGGCAGCCACCGTGCCCAGGCCGCGCTGAAGGCCACCACGAGCGGGTTGACCGGCCGGTTCGTCTCGGCGGCGGTGGCCGCCACCGAGGAGCGGTTCGGCGCCGGCCCGCATCGTCGCTACGGGGCCGACCTGGTGGTGCCGCGCCGGGTTCGGGCGCAGTGCGCCCTGCTCAAGGGCATCGCGCTGCGCTACGTGATGCGTCGCTCCGGCTTCCGGGGCCGCTACGAGCGGCAGAGGGTGATGCTGGCCGAGCTGGTGGCCGCGCTGGTCCGGCGGGCGCCCGACGGGCTCGATCCGGTCTTCGCCCCGCTCTGGCGGGCGGCCCCGGACGACGCCGCCCGGCTGCGGGTGGTGATCGACCAGGTCGCCTCGCTCACCGACCCGGCGGCGGTGACCTGGCACACCCGCCTGGTCGGTGGCGGTGCACCGCCGGTCGCCGACGGCGCAGATTAGGCTAGCCTAAGTGACATGACGGAACGCCCCAGGAACGTCACCTCGGTCCGGGTGCTGCGCACCGAGCGGCCCACCCCGCACCTCATCCGGCTCGTCCTCGGTGGGGAGGAGCTGGCCGACCTGCCGGTGGGCGAGTTCACCGACCACTACATCAAGCTGGTCTTCCCGCAGCCCGGCGTGGTCTACCCGCAGCCGCTGGACCTCGCCGCGATCCGGCGGGACCTGCCCCGGGAGCAGTGGCCCCGGCTGCGCGCGTACACCGTGCGACGGTGGGACCCGCTGGCCGAGGAGTTGACCGTCGACGTGGTGCACCACGGCGACGAGGGGCTGGCCGGTCCGTGGGCCGCCGCGCTGCGCCCGGGCGACCCGGTGCACTTCGTCGGCCCCGGCGGGGCGTACGCCCCGAGCCCGGACGCCGACTGGCACCTACTCGTCGGCGACGAGAGCGCGCTGCCGGCGATCGGGGCGGCCCTGGAGCGGCTGCCGCTGGGCGCTCCGGCCCACGTCTTCGTGGAGATCTCCGACCCGGCCGAGGAGCAGAAGCTGCTGAGCCCCGGCGCGGTCCAGCTCACCTGGCTGCACCGTGGTGAGCGTCCGGTGGGCGCCGCGCTGGTGGCGGCGGTGCGGGAGCTGGAGTTCCCACCGGGGCAGGTGCACGCCTTCGTCCACGGCGAGGCGACCTTCGTCCGGGACCTGCGCCGGCTGCTGCGCGCCGAGCGGGGCGTACCCGCCCAACAGCTCTCCATCTCCGGCTACTGGCGGCGCGGCATGGACGACGAGGGCTGGCGCTCCACCAAGGCCGACTGGAATCGGCAGGTGGCGGCCGAGGAGCCCGCGGCCGCCTGAGCACGGTTCAGCGCTCGTCGCGCTGCCGGTCCCATTCTTTCCTGACCGCGGCGAGCCGCCGGTTGAGCAGCACGGCGTACCCGACGATCGCCGCGGCGACCAGGAACAACAGCAGCCGCGCCTCGCCCACCGTCGCGCCGATGAGGCTGACCGAGATCACCCCGTAGGCGGTGATCGCCAGCCGGGCCGCGCCCGGCCGGGCGGCGAGTGCGTACAGGCCCAGCCCGCAGAGCACCCAGACCACCACCGAGGCGGCCAGCAGCAGCCGCAGCTCCAGCGGCAGCCGGTTCGCGCCGGCGTCGACCAGCCGGACCGCCTGCCCGAGCGACCAGCCGAGCAGCAGCAGCGCGCCGCCGAGCGGGATGTGCAGATAGGTGTACGCCTGCCCGGCACGGAGGCGGCTCGTCACGAGGTTGGTGGTGACGAAGGTGGTGTAGACCCACCAGACGGCCGCCGGCACCACGAAGGCCAACCCGGCGGTGAGGATCATGTGCGGCCGGGGGTGGTCGGGCACCGCGAAGAGCAGGTTGGCCAGCGCGCTGCCCAGCACGATGATGGTGAACTGCCCGACCCGTTCCGGCAGGTGCCGGCTGTCCACCGGCCACTGTTCGAGCCGACGTCGGCCGATCCACGGCGTGGCCAGCTCGATGGTCATCGCGACGATCCACAGCGCCGGGCGCAGCGCGGTCGGCACGGTCAGCGAGACCAACCAGATCAGCCAGCCCAGCCCGAAGCCGACCAGGTAGACCGAGGTCACCGTACGCGCCCTCGGGCTGGTCGGCCGGGCCCGCAGGTAGAGCAGGAGCAGCACGCCCCGCACGATCAGGTACCCGATCGGGAGCAACGGGCTCTCCGGCACCTCGTCGACACCGAGCGTCATGGCACCGGCGCCGACCAGAGCGATCAGCACCAGCAGCCGGTGCGGCAGGTCGTCCGGGTCGAACCGGGTGTCGTAGTAGACCTGCCCCATCCACGCCCACTGGATCACCAGGAACAGCCCGATCACGGCCAGTATGGCCGACGGTGACGGGGTCGGCTCGGTGCCCAGCCGGGCCGCCACCGCCGCCAGGGCGTACACGAAGATGACGTCCAGGAAGAGTTCCAACCAGGTGGCGTGGCGGTGCCCGGCCTCGTCCTCCAGCGGTGCCGGCCCGCGCACACCCAGCCGACCGGCCAGCCATCCCGGCAGGCTGGCGCCCACGGTCCGTACCCTCCGCATCTGGTCATGGTCCCCGCGCGGCCCCGGCTCCCGGGTGGGAACCGGCGAGCCGGCAGCGGCGGTCGCCACACGCGCGTGCCCCGGCCGGCGTGCCGTCGGTCCCGCAGGGCAGGATGTACGGCGAGGGGGTGGCGCATGGCTGGGCGGATCCGGGACGAGGACATCGCACTGGTCCGGGAACGCACCTCGATCGGGGACGTGATCTCCGAGACGGTCACCCTGAAGTCCGCCGGAGGCGGCAACCTCAAGGGTCTGTGCCCGTTCCACGACGAGAAGAGCCCGTCGTTCAACGTCTCTCCGGCCCGCAACGTCTGGTACTGCTTCGGCTGCGGGGCGGGCGGCGACGCGATCAAGTTCCTGATGGACGCCGAGCACCTCAGTTTCGTCGAGTCCGTCGAGCGGCTGGCCGGCCGTGCCGGCATCCAGCTGCGCTACATCGAGGACGACAGGGGCACCCCGCGCCCGCGCCCGCAGCAGGGCCAGCGGCAGCGCCTGGTCGCCGCGCACGCCGCCGCGGTCGAGTTCTACCGCGCGCAGCTCAGCACCGCCGGTGCCCGCCCGGCCCGGGAGTTCCTCGCCCGGCGTGGCTTCGACCGGGCCGCCGCCGAGCGCTACGGCTGCGGCTTCGCGCCGGAGGGCTGGGACCTGCTCACCAAGCACCTGCGCCAGCAGGGCTTCACCCACCAGGAGCTGGTCACCGCCGGGTTGTCCCGGGAGTCCCGTTCCGGTTCCCTGATCGACCGGTTCCGCCGCCGGCTGCTCTGGCCGATCCGTGACCTCGCCGGCGACGTGATCGGGTTCGGCGCGCGCAAGCTCTTCGACGACGACGACGGCCCGAAGTACCTGAACACCCCCGAGACGCCGATCTACAAGAAGTCGCACGTGCTCTACGGCATCGACCAGGCCAAGCGGGAGATCGCCAAGCAGGGCCGGGCCGTGATCGTCGAGGGTTACACCGACGTGATGGCCTGCCACCTCGCCGGGGTGACCACGGCGGTGGCGACCTGCGGCACCGCCTTCGCCGCGGACCACATCTCCGTTCTGCGTCGGCTCCTGTTCGACAGCGACGAGGTGGCCGGCGAGATCATCTTCACGTTCGACGGTGATGCCGCCGGCCAGAAGGCCGCACTGCGCGCCTTCGAAGATGATCAGCGCTTCGTCGGGCGCACGTTCATCGCGGTCAGCCCGGACAACATGGACCCGTGCGATCTGCGGCTGGCCAAGGGCGACCTGGCGGTGCGTGACCTCGTCGCCCGCCGCGAACCGCTGGTCGATTTCGCGCTGCGCCACGTGATCAGCCGCTTCGACCTGGACACCGTCGACGGCCGGGTCGAGGCGATGCGCCACGCCGCGCCGCTGGTCTCGCGACTGAAGGACCGGGAGAAGCGCCCCGAGTACGTCCGCAAGCTCGCCATGGACCTCGGGATGGAGATCGAGCCGGTGCAGCGGGCGGTGCTCGCCGCCGCCAACACCCCGCCGTCCGGCACCCGCGACGCCGCACCCGCCGCCCGGCCCGCGCCGGCCCGCCCCGAACCCGCGGTGGACAGCCCGCAGTCGATGGTCGAGCGGGAGTCGTTGAAGCTCGCCCTGCAACAGCCGGTGCTGGCGGGGCCGATGTTCGACGCCGTCGAGGCCACGGAGTACCGACACCCGGTGCACGTCGCGGTCCGCGCGGCCATCGCGGCGGCCGGTGGGGCCGCCTCGGCGACCGGTGGCGCCGTCTGGATCGAGTCGGTCCGCGACGCCTGCGACGACCTGGCGTCGGCGGCGCTGGTCGGCGAGTTGGCGGTGGAGCCGCTGCGGATCGACGGCGAGCCGGACCCGCGCTACGTGTCGATCACCATGGCGCGGGTGCAGTTCGGGTCGGTGACGGCCCGGGTCCGGGACCTCAAGTCACGGATCCAGCGGATCAACCCGGTCAACAACAAGGACGAGTACTTCGCCGCCTTCGGCGAGCTGCTGTCACTGGAGCAGCACGCCCGGGCGCTGCGCGAGCAGGCCGCGGGAGGCCTCTAGATGGGACTGTTCAGCCGCAAGCCGAAGCTCCCCCCGGCCGATCGGCCGCCGCTCGCACCCGACGAGCGGGTGCTGGCCTGGGCGGCGGTGGGCAACGGCGAGGGCGACGGGGTGGTGGTCGCCAGCAACCTCGGGTTGTGGCTGCCCGGCCGGGGGCACCGGCTCGGCTGGCACGACATCCTCAAGGCTGTCTGGTCCGGCCGTGAGCTGACCGTCACGCCCGCCGAGACCCTCGTCGAGCGCGACGGCTACACGGTGGTCGCCGACTGCCCGACCGAGACGTACCTGCTGCTCGACCCGGGCGAGCTGCCGCACCAGGTGCGCGCCCGGGTGACCCGCTCGGTTGCGCACACCGAACACCACCCGGTGCCCGGCGGCGGGGCCCGGGTCGCGGCCCGGCGCGCGCCCGGGGTGGACGGTCTGACCTGGACGGTCCGTCTCGACCCCGGCACCCCGCCGGACGGGGAGGACCTGCTCGCCGAGACCGACCGCCTGGTCAGCGCGGCCCGAGCCGCCACCGCACCCGTCGACGGATAGCCCGACGAGCGGCCCACCGCCGCCCCGGTCACCTGGCGCCGAGATCCTCCAGCGCCTTGGCGGCACCGCGGTGCAGCGGAACCGGCTCGGTCTTCCGGGCCGTCTCCAGGGAGATGCCCCGGGCCGCCGGGTTCGCCTGGGCGAGGGCGTCCCGCTTGTCGAAGACCGTCCGGGTGATCGCACAGGCCACGTTGGCGTCCAGGTCCTTGCGGACCAGCAGCACGTTCGGCACGACGATCGTCGGCGTGTCCGTCGCCGTCCGGTACGCGTCCCGGCCGATCGTCCCGGCCTGGTACGCGGGGCTCAACTCGTTCATCTTCGGCAGCAGGGGCGCGATGTCGACGAACCTCACGGTGTCGCCGGCGGTGGTGAACAGGTCGGTCAGGCCCCCGGTGGGCAGCCCGCCGGACCAGAAGAAGCCGTCGACGCTGCCGTCCTTGATCCCCTCGACCGTCTTGGTCAGATCCAGCCGCTGCGCCCGGATGTCCTTGGCCGGGTCGAGGCCGGCGGCCTCCAGCAGCCGGTTGGCGATCACCTCGGTGCCGGACTTCGGCGAACCGGTGGAGATCCGCTTGCCCCGCATGTCGGCCACCGACGTGATCCCGGAGTCGTTGCGGACGACGACCTGGGTGTAGTTGTCGTAGATACGCGCGAGTGCCTCGACCGGCTGCGGCGCCGTGAAGCTGCCCTTGCCCTGCACCGCGTTGACCGCCGTGTCGAAGAGCGAGAACGCCACGTCGTACTGGCCGCCCACCAGCTGCTCGACGTTCTGCACCGAGGCGCCGGTCTCCGCCGCGGTGCCGGTGAGCTTGCCACCGGTCGCACCGGACAGTTGCCCGGCGAGGGCGTTGCCGACCCCGAAGTAGACGCCGGTCGCGTTGCCGGTGGCGATGCCGACCCGGGTCTCCCGGGTCACCTCGCAGGTGACCTCGCTGGCCGCGTCGTCCTTGGCCGCGCCGCCCTGCTGACCCCCGCAACCGGCGGCGCCGACCGCGACGAGGGCGACCACGCCCAGGCTCGCCACGAGCCGTACATCGATGCGTCTCACAGTGTCTCCTCCCGGAGGTTCGCTGGTGATCCGGCTGACCGCCCGCCGGTCCGGCCGGCGGATCCACGTCGTACGAGCACCCCCGCCACCGCCAGGACGGCCAACGCGGCGCCGACCGTGACCGGTACGGGTTCGAGCCAGAGCAGGGTGACGCCGGCGAGCGCGCCGAGCACGCGCTCCGGGGCACCCGCGGGACCGACGCCGGGCAGCCAGCCACCGGCGGCGACGGCGAGCACCGCCACGCTGAGCGCGGTGACCAGGCCCGCGAAGACGATCCGCCCCGGGCCGCCGATGCCGAGCAGGCCGAGCCCGGCCGGCGTGATCACGAAGGCGATCGGTGTCAGGTAGGCCGGCAGCGCGTAGCGCAGCGTCTGCCACATGGTCGGCACCAGCCGACCGCCGGTGACCGCCGCGGCGGCCACCGCCGCGAGCGCGGTCGGTGGGGACACCTCGGACAGGACCGCGAAGTAGAAGACGAACATCGCGGCGGCCGGCTGGGTCACGCCCAGGTCCAGCAGCGCCGGCCCGACGATCACCCAACCGATCACGAACGACGCGGTGACCGGCACGGCCAGGCCCAGCAGCGTGAGAGCCACGGCCGCGAGCAGCGCCGTGAGCACCAGCACGAGGGTCGGGTCCGAGGTGGCCGCCTCCGCCCCACCGACCAGCAGCGCCGCCGCCTGCGGCCCGAGGCCCGTCTTCGTCGTGGTCGCCGTGATGATGCCGGCGGCGGCGCAGACGGCGGTCACCGCCAGCACGCCGCGTACGCCGGTGACCAGGGCGGCCACCAGCCGGGCGGGGGTGAGCCGGTGTGTGCGGTCCAGGAAGGAGAGCGCGACCGCCAGGATGGTGGCGAAGACGACCGCTCGCGTCGCGGAAACGCCGACGGCGAGGAGCGCGATGATGGCGATCAGTGACGCGAAGTGGTAGCCGAACCGGCCCAGCAGGCGCCACGGCGAGGCGACGTCGATCACTACCGGGCGTACGCCGGAGCGCCGGGCGTCGATCTCCACCGCGAGCAGGATGCCGAGGTAGTAGAGCACCGTCGGCACGGTGGCCCAGCCGAGCACCTGCAGGTACGAGACGCCCAGGTACTCGGCGATGATGAACGCCGCCGCACCCAGCGTGGGTGGGGAGAGGATCGCGCCCACCCCGGCCGCGGCCAGCATGCCGCCGGCCCGTTCCGGCGGATAGCCGGCGCGGCGCAGCAGAGGCCAGGTGACCGCACCGATGCTCACGGTCGTCGCGGCCCCGGACCCGGACACGGTGCCGAGCAGGAAGCCGGAGGCCACCGCCGTCCGGCCGGCGGCGGTGCGGGAGCGGCGGAACGCCGCGGCCGACAGGTCGACGAAGAACCGTCCCGCCCCGGAGAGCTCCAGCACCGCGCCGTAGATGGTGAACAGCACGATGTACGAGGCGGCCACGTCCAGCGGGGTGCCGTAGAAGCCGCTGTCGGAGTTGTAGAACGCGTCGACCAACTGGCCGAAGTCGAGCCCGGAGTGGGCGACCGGCCACGACTGCGGCAGCAGGCCACCGTAGTAGCCGTAGCCGAGGAACAGCAGACAGACCGTGGGCAGGATCCATCCGGTGGTCCGCCGGCACGCCTCCAGCAGCAGAAGCAGCAGCAGGGTGCCCATCAGCAGATCCAGCGGCACGAGCAGACCCTGGCGGTCGAGGAACGCGTTGTAGCCGCCACCACCCGTACCGATGGCGACCGGCAGCACGGGGTAGAGGCAGCCGACCACCGCCAGGGCGACCAGTGCCCAGTCCACGATGGTGGGTCCCGTCCGGACCGGATCCGGCAGGCTCGGGTCGAGCGACTGACCGGCGCGGCCCCGCCGGCCCCGCAGCCAGGACCGCAACCGCAGGTCGGCCGGGTAGGCCAGAAAGACCAGCGGCAGTACGCCCGCCAGAAAGATGATCAGGTAATACTTGCTGCCCTGCGCCAGCGGGCGGAACACCTGCCAGAGGGCCAGGGCGCTGACCGCCAGCGCCGCCGCCGTGAGGAGCAGGCTGGCCGGCCCGGACAACACGCGGCCCGGCTTCTCGTCCTCGAACTGGGCGGCCAGATCCCGGGTCGCCCGTTCGGCGGCGGTGCGGGTGTCGCCGTCGTCGATCCGCGCGGCCTGGTCGGCGCCGCCGGCCCGCTCCGCGACGGTGTCCTCGGCCACGGCCGGCGCGGACTGCCGTGGTGGTGCGCCGCCGCTGCCCGCAGTGGGCTGACCGGCGGGGGAGTTGGCTGGTCGGGCGGGTGGCGGCGAACCGTCGGGCGAACGGATGGGCGACACGAGGGGACGATACACGTCGATCGACCAGCGAGTGGGGCATCGACGGGCGTTTCGTCGCGGCGGGATCGGGTGTCGGCCACGCCGCGCGGGCCGTCGCGGGAATTTGCCTGGAGGGCTGTCGGACCTGGCCGCTAGGGTCGGGCGGTGACTTCGGGGCGACCACTGATTCAGGCTCGTGGGCTGGTGAAGCGGTTCGGCGACTTCACCGCCGTGGACGGCATCGACGTCGAGGTGCGCTCGGGCGAGGCGTTCGGCTTCCTCGGGCCCAACGGTGCCGGCAAGTCCTCCACCATGCGGATGGTCGGCTGCATCTCTCCGCCGAGCGGGGGTGAGCTGCGCATCCTCGACCTGGACCCGGTCCGCGACGGGCCGGCCATCCGGGCGCGGCTCGGCGTCTGCCCACAGTTGGACAATCTCGACCCGGAGCTGACGGTCCGGGAAAACTTGACCGTCTACGCCCGCTACTTCGGCATCTCGCGCCGCACCGCCCGGGAGCGGGCCGCCGAGCTGCTCGACTTCGTCCAGCTCACCCAGCGGGCCGACAGCAAGGTCGAGCCACTGTCCGGTGGGATGAAGCGCCGGCTGACCATCGCCCGCGCGCTGGTCAACGAGCCGGAGATCGTGCTGCTCGACGAGCCGACCACCGGGCTCGACCCGCAGGCCCGGCACCTGGTGTGGGAGCGGCTGTTCCGGCTCAAGCAGCAGGGCGTCACCCTGGTGCTGACCACGCACTACATGGACGAGGCCGAGCAGCTGTGCGACCGCCTGGTGGTGATGGACGGCGGGCGGATCGTCGCCGAGGGCTCGCCCCGGGCGCTGATCGAGCGGCACTCCACCCGCGAGGTCGTCGAGCTGCGCTTCGCCGCCGAGTCGCAGGAGCCGTTCGCCGGCAAGCTCGACGGGCTGGGGGAGCGGGTCGAGGTGCTGCCCGACCGCATCCTCCTGTACGTCGCCGACGGCGACGCGGCGGTCGCCGAGGTCGCCAAGCTGGGGCTCAATCCGGCCAACGTGCTGGTGCGGCGCAGCGGCCTGGAGGACGTCTTCCTGCACCTGACCGGCCGCACCCTGGTCGACTGACCGCGCTGACCGGGTCGGTGACGCGGCGCGTCGGCCGGGGGTGCGCCGCCGGGCTGATCTTGCGTAGCATCGGCGGCCCGGTCGGCATGTCCGCTCGACCGCGGGTCGACCACGGGGGTTTCATGTCCGACGTCCGGACGACAAGCCGGCATCAGGCCGGGCTGACCGCCCTGTACCTGGGCATCTTCGCCACGGTGTGGTTCAGCGTCCCGGCGGCCGAGCAGCCGTTGCGCGCCCTGCTCGTGGTGGGCAGCCTCGCCGCCCTGCTCACCGCCGTGGCGGGTGGCGTGCTGGCCGCTCACACCCGGGGTGCCGGCGGCGCTGTGCGGGACCGGGCGACCGACCGGCGGTACCTGCTCATCGTCGTCGCCGAGTTCGCCGCAGCCGGGTTGGGTGCCGCCGTGCTGGCCGCCGCCGGCTGGTCCGGGTACATCCCGGTGCTGGTCTGCGCGGTGGTCGGGCTGCACTTCTTCCCACTCGCGCCGCTGCTGCGGGACCCGCTGCTCCGGCCGCTCGGCGTCGCATTGTGCGTGGTGGCGGCGGTGGGGCTCGGCGTCGCGCTCGCCTCGGCGGTGTCCGCCGGCCTGGTGGTCGGCACCGGCGCGGGGCTGCTGCTGCTCGGCTACGCCGTACAGGCGCTGGTTCGCACCCACCGTTCGGGCTGACGCACGCCCCGACTGGCAGCGCCCGGAACGGCGTCCTTGGGGCGGAGCTGCTGCTGCGAGCCTGATACCTCTGAGTCATAAAAATGCCCAGGAGGTATCACGGTCAACGCCGCGCCCGCCTCCGCCCGCGCGCTCGATCCCGGGTGGCGGGGCCGGAGGAAACCGGGGGACAGGTCGGTGGCGGTCGCCGTAGGGTGACCGGCGGCCTGTCGTACCCCGGGGGTAGGAAGGTCGACGTGGCTGGCACGGTGTGGCGGGGGTGGTCGGGGTGAGCGTGGCGGGATCGGCGCGGGAGCAGGGCCGCCCGGCGTTGCCACGGGTGCCGGCGCTCGCCGTGTTCAACTACTTCCTGGTGGGTTACCGACGCACCTGGCGGGCCGGGGTGTTCTCCTCGTTCCTGCTGCCGGTGCTGACCGTGCTCGGCTTCGGGCTCGGCGTCGGCGCGTACATCGACCAGGGCGTCGGCGGGGTGCGCTACCTCGACTGGCTGGTCCCCGGGCTGATCGCCTCGACCGCCCTCCAGGTGGCCATCGGCGACTCGACCTGGCCGGTGTTCAGCAACTTCCAGTGGATCAAGACGTATTTCGCGCAGAGCGCGGCGCCGCTGCGGGTCGCCGACATCCTGGCGGGGCACCTGGCCTTCGTGATGTTCCGGGTGCTCGGCACGATCGCCGCGTTCCTGCTGGTCACCGGGTTGTTCGGGGCTCTGCGCTCACCGTGGGCGCTGGCCACCCTGCCGGTGGTGACGCTGCTCGGGCTGGCTGTCGCCGCGCCGACCTTCGCGTACGCGGCGTCGGTGTCCAGCGACAGTTGGCTGGCGATGCTGTTCCGGTTCGCGGTCATCCCGATGACGCTGTTCGCCGGGGTGTTCTTCCCGGTCGAGTCGCTGCCCGACGCGCTGCGCTGGCTGGCCTACGCGACGCCGCTCTGGCACGCCGTCGACGTCTGCCGGGCGGCGACGCTCGGCGTCGCCCCACAGTGGTCGATCGTGGGGCACCTGCTCTACCTGGCGGCCTGGGCTCTCGCGGGCTGGCTGCTGGCGTTGCGCGCGTTCCGTCGCAGGCTCGTCGTCTAGGGAGGATGTCGTGGTCACGCTGATCCTGCCTCGACTGGTCGACGTCTCCGCCGCGTCCCGGCGGTCGGCGTCGGTGGTCGAGCGCAACGTCGCGGCGCTGAAGTCCGTCTACTGGCTGCTGCTGCTCTCCGGGTTCGTGGAGCCGCTGCTCTACCTGTTCTCCATCGGGGTGGGCGTCGGCACGCTGGTCGGCGACCTGCCGCTGCCCGACGGGCGGCTGGTGTCGTACGCCGCGTTCGTGGCCCCGGCGATGCTCGCCTCCTCGGCGATGACCGGCGCGCTCGCGGAGACCACTTTCAACTTCTTCGGCAAGATGAAGTACATGAAGCTGTACGACGGGGTGATCGCCACCCCGGTACGGCCGTTCGAGATCGCCCTCGGCGAGCTGGGCTGGGCGATGCTGCGCGGCAGCGCCTACTCGGCGGCGTTCCTCGGGGTGATGATCGCGCTGGACCTGACCACCGTCACCCGGGCGCTGACGGCCCTCCCGGCCGCCGTGCTGGTCGGCTTCGCGTTCGGCGCGCTCGGCATGGCGCTCTCCACCTTCATGCGCAGTTGGCAGGACTTCGACCTGATGGGCTCGGCCCAGTTCACGCTCTTCCTCTTCTCCGGCACGTTCGTGCCGGCGCAGGCCTATCCGACCCTGCTGCACTGGCTGGTCGAGGTCACCCCGCTCTACCGGTCGGTGCACCTGATCCGCGGTGTCGCGCTGGGTGTCGACGGTTGGTCGTGGCTGCTCGACGTCCTCTACCTGCTGGCGATGATGGCCCTCGGCCTGCTGGTCGCCTCCCGCCGGATGGGCAGGTTGCTCTACCGGTAGGGGTTACCCGCCGCCCTCCTCGGGGCATGTCGGAGGTGACACCACGACGATGAGGAGGGGCGATGGCCTCCGAGCAGTCTTCCGTTGGCAGCGGGCGTGACCGTGACTCGGCCCGTGGCCCCGTCGGCCCGGACGAGGGGCCGGACAGCCCCGCCGACCTGCCCGGCAGTGGCTGGAAGGCGGCTCTGCGCCGGACGGTCGCCGAATTCCAGGACGACAGCCTGACCGACTGGGCGGCGGCACTGACCTACTACGGGGTGCTGTCCATCTTCCCCGGGCTGCTGGTTCTGATCTCCCTCCTCGGCCTGCTCGGCTCCGGCGCCACCGAGGGCGTCAAGGACACCGTCAGCCAGGCGGTGCCGGAGGGCAACATCCAGAAGATCATCACTGACGCGATCAACCAGGCGGATCAGAACGGCGGGCTGGCCAGCATCGCGGCGATCATCGGTCTGCTGGCCGCGTTCTGGTCGGCCTCCGGGTACATCGCGGCGTTCATGCGCGCCTCGAACACCATCTACGACGTGCCGGAGGGGCGGCCGATCTGGAAGACGCTGCCGATCCGGGTGGGCGTGACCGCGGTGATCGGCGTGCTGCTGCTGGTCTGCGCCGTCATCGTGGTCTTCACCGGTCGTCTCGCCGAGATCGTCGGTGACGCGATCGGGGTGGGCGGCACGGCGGTCACGGTCTGGAACATCGCCAAGTGGCCGGTGCTGCTGCTCCTGGTCAGCCTGATGTTCGCGATCCTCTACTGGGCGTCGCCGAACGCGCGGCACGGCGGGTTCCGCTGGGTCAGCCCGGGCGGTGTGCTGGCCGTGGTGATCTGGCTGGTGATCTCCGGCCTGTTCGCCTTCTACGTGAGCAACTTCGGCTCGTACAACAAGACCTACGGGGCTCTGGCCGGGGTGATCATCTTCCTGGTCTGGCTGTGGCTGAGCAACATCGCGATCCTGCTGGGTGCCGAGTTCGACGCCGAGCTGGAGCGCAGCCGGGCCATCTCGGCCGGCCACCCGGTGGACGACGAGCCGTACGTCGAGCTGCGCGACGACCGCAAGCTCAGGAAGAAGCGGAACTCCGCCGGCCCCCGCTGACCTGCGGTCCGTGACCGCCCCGCCACCGGAGAACGGGTGGCGGGGCGGTTGCCTGTCCGGTGGTCGCACGGCTCGCGAGCGAACGTGGGCATCGCGTGATCCTTTTCTTGATCGACTAGTAGCTTTTGTTCTTTCGGACAAAAGTTGGGATCAGAACGGTTGAAGCTCTGGACAGGCGGTACGGAACGCTCCTACTGTGTCGGACACAACACATCGGCATTGCGTCGATGTGAACGAGTCCGGTGAAGAGGTGAGTCCCCGGTGCGGACCGTCGACCCCCTGCACGTCCGGCTGTTGCGGTTGCTCCGCGACGAGGGGGCCGTGTCCCGGGCCGAGCTGGGTGACCGGCTCCAGATGCCGCGCCCGCGCCTTCTGGCCGAGTTGGACCGGCTGGTCGCGTTGGGCTACGTCGCAGAGGCGGGGCTCGCCGCGTCCCGGGGCGGACGCCGCTCCACGTTGGTCGAGCTGAACCCGAAGCTACGGTTCGCGGCCGTCGACCTGGGCGCCAGCTCGATGGACGTCGAGGTGGTCAACGGCCGACTCGAACCGGTGGCCCACTACGCCGAAGCCGCCGACATCCGCAACGGGCCGAAGGTGACCCTGCAGCGGGTCAACGAGCTGCTGCACAAGGCCCGGGTCGACGGCGCGTACGAGCGGCTGGACGCGGTGGGCATCGGGGTGCCCGGGCCGGTCAGCTTCCGCGACGGCGTTCCGGTCTCGCCGCCGATCATGCCCGGCTGGGACAGGTTCCCGGTGCGCGAGCTGCTCAGCCGGGAGCACGGCTGCCCGGCGGTGGTCGACAACGACGTCAACATCATGGCGATCGGCGAGCGCCACGGAGGCGTCGCCCACTCGGTGGACGACTTCCTCTTCGTGAAGATCGGCACCGGAATAGGGTGCGGCATCTACCTCACCGGCGAGGTCTACCGGGGCACCGACGGCTGCGCCGGGGACATCGGCCACATCCAGGTCGACTCGCACGGTCCGATGTGCTCCTGCGGCAACGTCGGCTGCCTGGAGGCGCTGTTCAGTGGTGCCGCGTTGGCCAAGGACGCCATCGCCGCCGCCCGCAGCGGGGCGTCGCCGGCGCTGGCCGAGCGGTTGGCCCTGCGCGGCGCGGTGACCGCGCTGGACGTCGCCGAGGGCGCCGTCGAGGGGGACGTGTCCTGCATCCAGCTGATCCGCGACGGCGGACGGCGCGTCGGCGGGGTGCTCGCCGGCCTGGTCAGCTTCACCAACCCGTCGATGATCGTGATCGGCGGCGGGCTCGCCCAGCTCGGGCACATCCTGCTCGCCGAGATCCGCAGCGTGGTCTACCGCCGGTCGCTGCCGCTGGCCACCGGCAACCTGCCCGTCGTGCTGTCCGAGCTGGGCGGCCGTGCCGGCGTCGCCGGTGCGGCCGTGCTCGCCAGCGACGTCGCCTTCGGGGAGGCCTCATGACCCCGCAACCGCGAGCAGAGACGCCGTCCGCGATCCCGCAGTCGCCAACCGAAGAACCGTCGTGAGCGAGGAGGAGACTGTGGCCCAGCCCGAGGAGATCGCCGCCACCGGTCCGGCGGACGCCGGCACGCAGGCGCCGTTGGTCGAGGCTCCCGCCGACACCGTCGCTGGCGAGGTGGTCCTGCGCCTCACCGATCTGGTCAAGACCTTCCCCGGGGTACGCGCCCTCGACGGCGTTCAGCTGGAGGTGCGCGCCGGCGAGGTGCACTGCCTGCTCGGGCAGAACGGCGCGGGCAAGTCCACCCTGATCAAGGTACTGGCCGGCGTCCACCAGCCGGATTCCGGGCAGGTCGAGTGGCGGGGCGAGCCGATCACGTTCGCCAACCCGCAGGCCGCCATGCGCGCCGGCATCGCCACCATCTACCAGGAACTGGACCTGGTCGACGACCTGTCGGTGGGGGAGAACGCCTTCCTCGGTCACGAGCCGCGCCGGCTGGGCTTCGTCCGGCGTGGGCACATGGCCCGGCGGACCCGGCAGATCCTCGGCCGGCTCGGCCACGGCGAGATCCCACCGGGCCGGATGGTCCGGGCGCTGCCGGCGGCGGGCAAGCAGATCGTCAGCATGGCCCGTGCCCTGTCGCACGAGGCACGACTGATCATCATGGACGAGCCGAGCGCCGTGCTGGCACACGACGAGGTGGGCAACCTGTTCCGGATCATCCGGGAGCTGACCGCCCAGGGCATCGCCGTCATCTACATCTCCCACCGGCTGGAGGAGATCCGCGAGATCGGCGACCGGGTCACCGTCCTCAAGGACGGCCGGACGACGGCGGCGAACCTGCCGGCCCGGGACACTCCCACCCGCGACCTGGTCAGCCGGATGACCGGCCGGAGCATCGAGTACGTCTTCCCGGAGCGCCCGGCGGCCGGCCCGGCCGGTGCGGAGCTGCTCCAGGTCGACGGGCTGACCCGGTCGGGCGAGTTCGCCGACGTGTCACTCGACGTCCGGGCCGGCGAGATCGTCGGCATCGCCGGGCTGGTCGGCTCCGGCCGCTCCGAGCTGCTGGAGACCATCTACGGCGCGCGGCCGGCCGAGGCCGGCACGGTCCGGATGGCCGGTAAGGCGCTGCGGGCCGGCAGCGTGGGCGCGGCGGTCCGGGCCGGGATGGGCATGGCGCCCGAGGAGCGCAAGAGCCAGGCGCTGCTGCTCGGCGAACCGATCTACCGCAACGTCACGCTGGCGACCTTCGGCCGGTACGCCCGGTTCGGCTTCACCAACGCCGGCGCCGAGGAGGCCGAGGCGGACCGGATCGCCGAGAGCCTGGAGCTGCGGCCCCGCGACGTCCGCCGGCCGGTACGCACCCTCTCCGGCGGTAACCAGCAGAAGGTGGTGGTCGGGCGCTGGCTGCTCGGCGACACCAAGCTGCTGTTGCTGGACGAGCCGACCCGGGGCGTGGACATCGGCGCCCGGGCCGAGCTGTACCAGGTCATCCGCGGGCTGGCCGCCCGCGGTGTCGGGGTGCTGCTGGTCTCCAGCGAGGTGCCCGAGGTGCTCGGCCTGGCCGACCGGGTGCTGGTGATGCGGGAGGGGCGGGTCATCCGCGAGGCCCCCGCCGGCGAACTCGACGAGAACACCGTGCTCGACCTCGTGATGGCGGGGTCCCTGATGGAAGGCGCACCGGCATGAGCGACGCGACTCCCACTCCCACCGCGACACCGGAGCGCCCGCAGTTGCCGGCGCAGTCCCCGCCGGTGGACCCGGCCGAGACGGCGGTGGCCGGCGACAAGGCGGCCTCCACCGGAAAGCTGTCCTGGTGGCGGGGTGACGGCGGCGAGGGCGCCAAGCGCAACCTCGGTCTGATCGGGGTGCTCGCCGCACTCATCGCGGTGGGTGCGATCACCAAGCCCGATCTCTACGGCGACCCCACCTGGGTCTGGAACAACGTCCTGGCCATCCTGCAGCTCGCCTCCGTCGTCGGCGTGGTCACCGTGGGCATGACCTTCGTGATCATCGGCGGCGGGATCGACCTGTCGGTCGGAGCGATCGTCGCGTTGGCGGGCGTCTGGTGCACCACGGTGGCCACCCAGAGCTACGGCGCCGGCGGCATGATCTTCGCGGCGATCGCGGTCGGCATCTGCGTCGGCCTGGTCAACGGGGTGCTCATCTCGTACGGGCGACTGGTGCCGTTCATCGCGACGCTGGCGATGCTGGTGGCCGCGCGTGGCCTGGCGGCGCAGATCTCCAACAAGCAGACCCAGGTGTCGACCAGCACGGTCATCAACGACATCGCGGCGCGCAAGGTGCTGGGGATTCCGATCCTCGTCTACATCCTCGGCGCGGTGGTCCTGGCCGGGTGGGTCCTGCTCAACCGGACGACCTTCGGTCGGCGGACCATCGCCGTCGGCGGTAACCCGGAGGCCGCGCGGCTGGCCGGCATCAACGTCCGCCGGCACACCATGCTGCTGTACGCGCTCTCCGGTCTCTGCTGCGGTATCGCCGCCATCATGCTGACCTCCCAGGCCACCTCGGCGCAGGCGGCGATGGCCAACCTCTACGAGCTGGACGCGATCGCCGCGGCGATCATCGGCGGCACTCTGCTCAGCGGCGGCCGGGGCACGATCGTCGGCTCACTGCTCGGCGTGATCATCTTCGCCACGATCACCAACCTCTTCGCCATCAACGGCCTCTCCATCGAGGCGCAGAACATGGTCAAGGGCGGCATTATCGTCGCCGCCGTCCTGGTCCAGCAGTTCCAGTTCAAGTCCTTCACTCGGCTCCTCGCGCGGAACAGGCTCACCACCACACCCTGATGCACCGCACGTTGTTCCTGGCGACGTCGAGACATTCGACAGTGGCCGGACCTCGCACACCCTCACCAACTGAAACCCGCTCCCAGGAGGTCGTCATGACCCAGCACAGTCGCGACGTGTCGCGCCGTCGGTTGCTGTTCGGCGGTGCCGCCGTCGGTGCCGCCACCCTGCTCACCGCCTGCACCAGCAACGAGACCCCGGCGGCCAGCACCCAGACCAAGGCCGCCGGAGACGGCGCCGGCAACAACGCTCCCGGCAAGAAGGTGGTCATCGGCTTCTCCGCCCCCGCCGCCGACCACGGCTGGATGGGCGCGATCCACGCCAACGCCAAGGCGCAGGCGGCCGCCTACTCCGACGTGGAGTTCAAGGAGGTCGACGGTGGGTCGAACTCCGAGGCCCAGCGCTCGACTCTCGGCACCCTGATCGCCCAGAAGCCGGACATCATCGTCGTGCTGCCGCACGACGGCAAGGAGGTCAACGCCGTTGCCCTCCAGGCGATGCAGGCGGGCATCCCGATCGTGAACCTCGACCGGGCCTTCCCCGACGCGCTGGCCTCGCGGCTGGTCATCAAGGGCGACAACTACGGCATGGGCGTCTCGGCCGGGCACTTCATCGGTAAGCAGCTCAAGGACAAGGGTGTCAGCAACCCGGTGATCGGTGAGATCGCCGGTCTGGAGATCCCGCTGACCGTCGAGCGCAGCGCCGGCTTCGCGGCGGCCCTGGCGACGTACGGGTTCAAGGTGAGCAACCGCCGCTCGGCCGAGTTCACCTCCGACAGCGGCCAGCGCGAGGCGGCCCAGCTGCTCCAGGCGCTGCCCAAGATCGACGCTATCTGGAACCACGACGACGACCAGGGCATCGGCGTGCTCGCCGCCATCAACCAGGCTGGCCGCAAGGAGTTCTTCATGGTCGGCGGCGCGGGCGCGAAGGTCGCGATCGACGCCATCAAGGCCGACAACACGGTGCTCAAGGCGACGGTCACCTACAACCCGTCGATGGCCTCGTCGGCGATCTCACTCGCCCGGCTCATCGCGCAGGGCCGGGGCCTGGGCGACCTCACGGAGCTGCAGGTGCCCAAGGAAGTGACCCTCGCCTCCGAGACGATCACCAAGGAGAACGCGAGCAGCTACGAGAAGCTCGGGTTCTGACACACGGGGGGAGACCCACCTTGTCCACGACAGACAAAGAACTGCGGGTCGGCATGGTCGGCTACGCGTTCATGGGCGCCGCGCACTCACAGGCGTGGCGCACCGTGAACCGCGTGTACGACCTGCCGGCGCGGGCCCGGATGGCACTGATCTGCGGCCGGGACACCGGGAAGGTGGCCGACGCCGCCGACCGGCTCGGTTGGGACGCGTACACGACGGACTGGCGTGACCTCATCAACCGGGACGACATCGACGTGGTCGACGTCTGCACCCCGGGCGACAGCCATGCCGAGATCGCTCTCGCCGCGTTGGCCGCCGGCAAGCACGTGCTGTGCGAGAAGCCGTTGGCCAACACGGTGGCCGAGGCACGGGCGATGACCGCCGCGGCGGAGACAGCCCGGGCCGCCGGGGCGCGGTCGATGTGCGGTTTCAACTACCGGCGCGTCCCTGCGGTCACGATGATGCGCCAGATGATCGCCGACGGGCGACTCGGGGTGATCCGGCACGTCCGGGCGACGTACCTGCAGGACTGGATCGTGGACCCGCAGTTCCCGCTGGTCTGGCGGTTGCAGAAGGACAGGGCGGGCTCCGGTGCGCTCGGCGACATCGGCGCGCACATCATCGACCTGACCCAGTTCGTCACCGGCCAGCGGATCACCGGCGTCAGCGCGGTGACCGAGACCTTCGTCAAGGAACGGCCGTTGCCGGCCGGGTCGAGCGGGTTGGCGGCCACCCTGGACGGCGCTGGTTCGGTCGACGGGAACGGGTCGCCCACCGGGACGGTCACCGTCGACGACGCCGCGGTCTTCGTGGCCCGGCTCGACGGTGGCGCCCTGGCCACGTACGAGGCGAGCCGGTTCGCCACCGGCCGCAAGAACGCCCTGCGAGTCGAGATCAACGGCTCGCTGGGCAGTGTGGTCTTCGACCTGGAACGCCTCAACGAGCTGGAGTTCTACGACGCCACCCGGCCCAGCGTGGAACAGGGTTTCAGCCGCATCCTGGTGACCGAGGGTGAGCACCCGTACATGTCGGCGTGGTGGCCACCCGGCCACATCATCGGCTACGAGCACTCCTTCACCCACCAGATGCGTGACTTCATCGAGGCGATCGCCACCGGGGTCGACCCGGCTCCGTCGTTCGCCGACGCGTTGCAGGTCCAGCTGGTGCTGGACGCGGTGACCCGTTCGGCGGAGGTCGGCTCCTCCTGGACCGAGGTGGCACCGGCGCTGGCCGCCGTGGCCGTCTGACAACTTGTCCATCCGCGATGGCGGTGTTCGCGCCGCCGTCGCCCGACCGGCTTTCCGGAGCCGACCGGCGAGGGACCGGCCGCGGTTGCGCCCCGCGGCCGGGACGAGGTCGGCACCGGAGGGCGTGCAGCCGGGCCCTGAGGCCCGGTGGCGCACGAGCAGGACGGTCGTCCGGTGCGACCGGACCGGGATTCCCCGGCCGCACCGGAGGACCGCCACCACCCCCGGCGACCCGGAGGACCCCATGGCACCGCCCGCCGCTGTTCCCACCCGTACCGCTACCGCCCGCCGACGTTCGGCGTGCCGCACACCGGTCGGCGATCCGGTGGGCACGGCGGCCTGAGACGTCCGGCCGGGGCACGCCAACGCCCCGGTCGGCCGGATGCGGGGGAGGCAGGGTCGAGACGCCGACCGACCCTGCCTACCAGCCCCGTCTGCCCGCACCCGTACCGGGAGCCGGTCCGGCGTCGTCGCCGCCGACGCCGACGTCGGAACCCGGTGCCGTCCCGGTGCGGGGCGGGCGGACGGGGCCCATCCAGCAAGGCCGTATCTTTTCAAGAAATATTCTGATATTCCTATATTTAGTTTCACCGACGGTTCCTCCTGGACGGGAAGGAGCACCATGCGAACGGGTGTCTGGCTGGTAGGAGCGCGCGGTTCCGTCGCGACCACCAGCATCGTCGGAGGGCTCGCCCTGCGGGCCGGTCTGGCCGGGCCGACCGGCTGCGTCACCGAGCTGCCGGAGCTGCGCGGCCCCGCCCTGCCGTCCTTCACCGACCTGGTCTTCGGCGGGCACGACCTGGCCACCACTCCGCTGTGCAAGCGGGCCGAGGCGTTGGCCGACACCGGGGTCATCCCCTGGCGGCTGGTCGCGGCGCTCCCCGACGAGCTGGCCGCCGTCGAGCAGGAACTGTTCCCGGCGCCGGTCGGCGCCACCCAGGCCGACCGGGCCGCCGCCGTGGTCCGTGACCTCACCGCCTTCCGCGATCGGCACAAGCTCGACCGGGTGGTGGTGGTCAACGTCTCCGCCACCGAACCGGCCCCCGCGCCGCACCCCGGGCACGCCGACCCCGACGCCCTGCGCGCCGCCCTCACCGGCCCGGACGAGGTGCTGCCACCCAGCTCCCTGTACGGGTACGCGGCGCTGCTGGCCGGCTGCCCGTACGTCGACTTCACCCCGTCCACCGGGCTGCGGCTGCCGGCGCTGACCGCGCTGGCCGAACAGGTCCGGCTGCCGTACGCCGGGCACGACGGCAAGACGGGGGAGACCCTGGTCAAGTCGGTGCTCGCGCCGATGTTCGCGATGCGGAACCTGGCCGTGCGGTCCTGGTCCGGGGTCAACCTGCTCGGCGGCGGTGACGGCGCGACCCTCGCCGATCCGGCCGCCAACGCGGCAAAGGTGCAGAGCAAGCAGCGGGTGCTCGGCGAGACGCTGGGCTACGTGCCGCAGGGCGGCACCCGGATCGAGTACGTCGAGGAGTTGGGCGACTTCAAGACCGCCTGGGATCTGATCACGTTCGCCGGTTTCCTCGGCACCGGGATGCGGATGGAGTTCACCTGGCACGGCTGCGACTCCGCGCTGGCCGCGCCGCTGGTGCTCGACCTGGCCCGGCTCACCGCCGCCGCGCACGACGCGGGTCACGTCGGGCCGCTGACCGAGCTGGGCTTCTTCTTCAAGGATCCGCTGGGCACGCCGACCCACTCGCTGGCCGACCAGTGGGCCCGGCTGGCCGACTTCACGCGTGGGCTGCACGCCGGCCGGGACGGTTCCCATGACAACGTTGGCTGACCTCGCCGAGCTGGTCCGGGCGCCGGCCGCGCTCTCGGTGCCCGGTGACGTGGTCGCCGGCGCGGCGGCGGCCGGCGCGCTGAGCCGGCGTACGCCCGCCCTGGCCGGCGCCTCGGTGCTGCTCTACTGGGCCGGCATGGCCGCCAACGACTGGGCCGACCGGCGGCTGGACGCCGTCGAGCGGCCCGAGCGGCCGATCCCCAGCGGCCGGGTGGCACCGGCCGCCGCGGTCGGCCTCGCCGCCGGTCTCACCGCCGCCGGCGTGGGCCTGGCCGCCGCCGTGGGCGGCCGCGGCGCCGCCGCGCTCGCCGTGCCACTGGCGGCCACCATCTGGGGGTACGACCTGCTGGCCAAGAACACCGCAGCCGGGCCGGCCGTGATGGCCGCCTGCCGGGGGCTGGACGTGCTGCTCGGCGCGTCCGGCGGCCGGCTGACCCGGGCGCTGCCGGCGGCGGCGACCGTCGCCGCGCACACCTGGACGGTCACCGCGCTGTCCCGCCGGGAGGTCACCGGCGCCGACGCGGCCCTGCCGCTGCGCACGCTGGCCGGCACCGCCCTGGTCGCTGCCAGCGCCGCCGTGGCCGCGCCCGGCGCCGCCGCCCGGAGCACCGGGCCGATCCCGACCGACGGCCGATCCGGCGCGGGTGACCGCCCGGCCCGGCCGGGAGTCGGGCTGGCCGCCGCGCTGCCCGCGGTGCTGGCCGCCTGGTACGCCGCCCGCTACGGCGCCGCCCAGGCCCAGGTGGTCCGGGACCCGTCGGCCGGTCGGGTACGCGCCGCGGTCGGCGCCGGGATCACGGGACTGCCCGCCCTGCAGGGGGCGCTCACCGCGCGCGGCGGTGCCGGCCTGCTCGGGTTGGCCGTCGCGGCGGCGGCGCCGTTGGGTCGGCGACTGGCCCGGAAGGTCTCCCCGACATGACCGCCCCACAGCCCCGCTCCGCGCCACCGGCCGACGCCTCGACGCTGCGCTTCGGGTACGGGACCAACGGCTTCGCCAACCACCGGCTCGACGACGCGCTGGCCGTCATCGCCGACCTCGGATACGCCGGGGTGGCGCTGACCCTGGACCACGACCACCTCGACCCGTTCGCGCCCGGGCTCACCCGCCGGATCGCCGCCGTCAGCCGCCGGCTGGACGAGCTGGGCCTGGCCGTGGTGATCGAGACGGGTGCCCGCTACCTGCTCGACCCGTGGCACAAGCACGCCCCGACGCTGCTGCACGACGACCCGACGCGGCGGATCGAGTTCCTGCGCCGGGCCGTCCGGATCGGCGCCGACCTCGGCGCGGAGGCGGTCTCCTTCTGGGCCGGCGTCCGCCCCGACACGGTGCCGGCGCAGAGCGCCTGGGACCGGCTGGTGGCCGGCTGCTCCGCCGTGGTGGACGCCGCCGACACCGCCGGTGTCACCCTCGGCTTCGAACCGGAGCCGGGGATGCTGGTCGAGGACATCGCCGACTGGCGCCGGCTGCGCGCCGCGCTCGGCGACCCCGCATCCTTCGGCATCACCCTCGACATCGGACACTGCCGCTGTCTGGAGCCGTGGCCGGTGCCGCACTGCGTCGCCGAGGTGGCCGACCACCTGGTCAACGTGCAGATCGACGACATGCGCCGGGGCGTGCACGAGCACCTGGAGTTCGGCACCGGCGAGATCGACTTCCCGCCGGTGCTGGCGGCCCTCGCGCAGGCCGGCTACCGCGGGCTGGTCGCCGTCGAACTGCCCCGGGCCTCGCACGCCGCGCCGGCCGTGGCCGCCCGGTCGATCGAGTTCCTGCGCGCCGCGGCCGCGACGGCGGCGGCCCGGAGCACCGCGAGCACGGCGGCGGATGGCCGGCCCACCGAGGACGAGGTGCCCGCACGGGCCCTTTGCTCTGCTTCAACGGACGCAACAGCGGCCGTCCGATACCCGGACAGTGGCCGTCGCGTGGATTGAAGCAGAGCAAAGGGCGCGCCTGGGGTGCCTGCGGAGCAGCACAAGGGGAGGAGACGGGATGACACCGGATTCACTACGGGCCGCACTGCGGGGCGTACCCGATCCTGACTGGCTGGACACGGCGCTGCGGCGGGTCGCGGCCGAGCCCACCGCGATCACCCGGCTCTTCCCGGCCGCCGGCCGGCGCTGCGGCCGGGCGGCACTGCCCGACGCCCCCGACTGGACCGCCGACGACGCGGCCCGCGTGCTGCTGCTCACCGCACTGCCCGCCGAGCACGTCGCGTACGCCGACGCCCTCTACCGGCACGGCGACGCCGCCGAGCGGCGGGCCGTGCTGCGCGCCCTCCCGCTGCTGCCGATCGGCGCCGCCGGGGTCCCGCTGCTGCACGACGCGATCCGGACCAACGACACCCGGCTGGTCGCCGCCGCGCTCGGCCCGTACGCCCGGCACCTCGACCCGGCGGCCTGGCGGCAGGCGGTGCTCAAGTGCGTGTTCTCCGGCGTGCCGCTGGTCGCGGTGGCCGACCTGGACACCCGGGCCGACGGTGAGTTGGCCGCGATGCTGGCCGCGCTGGCCGCCGAGCGGCACGCCGCCGGCCGGGAGCTGCCCGCCGACGCCACCGACCTGCTCCACCGGCTCACCGCGCACAGCGGCGGGACCGGCACCGTCGACCGGACCACCCCCACGGAGGCGTGATGCGCATCTTCGACCCGCACATCCACATGACCTCACGCACCACCGACGACTATGAACGGATGGCCGCCGCCGGCGTCCGAGCGGTGGTGGAGCCGGCGTTCTGGCTGGGTCAACCGCGCACCAGCGCCGCCTCCTTCGCCGACTACTTCGACTCGCTGATCGGCTGGGAGCCGTTCCGCGCCGGGCAGTTCGGGGTGCGGCACCACGCCACCGTGGCGCTGAACCCCAAGGAGGCCAACGACCCCCGCTGCCGCCCGGTGCTCGACCTGCTGCCGCGCTACCTCGACAAGGACGCCGTCGTGGCGGTCGGCGAGATCGGGTACGACTCGATGACCCCGGAGGAGGACGAGGCGTTCGCCGCGCAGCTCGCCCTGGCCGTCGCGCACGACCTGCCGGCGCTGGTGCACACCCCGCACCGGGACAAGGCGCGGGGCGTCGAGCGCACCCTCGCCGTGGTCAACGAGTCCGGCATCGACCCGGGCCGGGTCGTGGTCGACCACCTCAACGAGGTGACCGTCAAGCTGGTCCGCGACAGCGACTGCTGGCTGGGCTTCTCCATCTACCCGGACACCAAGATGACGCCGCCGCGGATGGTGGAGCTGCTGCGGGAGTACGGGACCGAGCGGATGCTGGTCAACTCCGCGGCCGACTGGGGGCGCTCCGACCCGCTGCTGACGCGGGCCACCGGCGAGGCGATGCTGCTGGCCGGGTTCACCGACGACGACGTCGACCGGGTGCTGTGGCGCAACCCGGTGGAGTTCTACGGGCAGTCCGGTCGCCTCGACCTGACCGACCTGGAGGTCACCGCCGTGGACCCGCAGACCGGCAACTCGATCCTGCGCGGCGGCAGCTGATGCGGCTGCGGCACGCCGGCGGCGACACCGTCCACCTCGGCTACTGCACCAACGTGCACCCCGCCGAGGACCTCGCCGGCATCCTCGCCCAACTGGACACCTACGCCGTACCGGTCCGGGAGGCGCTCGGCAGTGACCTGCTCGGCCTCGGCCTGTGGCTGGCCGCCCCGGTCGCCGCCGAGCTGGCCGCCGACCCGGCGCTGCGTCGCCGGCTACGCGCCGAACTGGACGCACGCGGTCTGGAGGTGGTGACCCTCAACGGCTTCCCGTACGCGGCCTTCCAGGCGCCGGTGGTGAAGCACGACGTCTACCGGCCCGACTGGACCACAGAGCAGCGGTTGACGTACACCCTGGATCTGGCCCGGGTGCTCGCCGATCTGCTGCCCGACGACGCCGCCCGCGGCTCGATCTCCACCCTGCCGCTGGCATGGCGGGAGCCCTGGGGCGCCGACCAGGCCGACGCCGCCCGACGGCGGCTGGACCAGCTCGCCGCCGGCCTGGCCGCCGTGCAGCGGGACACCGGCCGCGAGGTGCGGGTCGCCTTCGAGCCGGAGCCCGGCTGCGTGGTGGAGAGCACCGGCCAGGCCGCCGCGCTGCTGTCCGGGATGGACACCGAGCGGTTGGGCGTCTGCCTCGACCTGGCCCACCTGGCCTGCGCCTGGGAGGAGCCGGCCGAGGCACTGGAACGACTGCGGGCGGCCGGGCTGCCCGTGGTGAAGGTGCAGGTCTCCGCCGCCGTCGAGGCCGCCGATCCGGAGGGCGGGGCCGACGCGTTGCGCCGCTGGGTGGAGCCACGCTTCCTGCACCAGACCCGGGGCGCCGGTTGCGCCGGCCTGGCCGACCCGGCCGACCCGGCGTACGCGGCCGACGACCTGGACGAGGCGCTGGACCGGGCGCTACCCGGGTCGTGGCGGGTGCACTACCACGTGCCCCTGCACGCCCCACCCGAGGAACCGCTCGGCTCGACCCTGCCGGTGCTCCGCGCGGCCCTGAGAGCGCTCTTCGACGGCCCGACCGCCGGCTGCGACCACCTCGACGTCGAGACGTACACCTGGGGGGTGCTGCCGGCCGCACGACGGCCCGGCACCGACGCGGAGCTGGCCGCCGGCATCGCCGCGGAGCTGGCCTTCGCCCGGGACGAACTGGTCGGCCTCGGCCTGACCGCAGAGCGAACCGTAAGCATGGGGGTGTCACGATGAGCCGGCGACTGGTGGTGCTCGACGTGGTCGGGCTGACCCCGCGACTACTGGCGCACATGCCGCGACTGCGGGGGGTCGCCGACGGCGGCTTCCGGGCCGAGCTGGGCACGGTGCTGCCCGCGGTGACCTGCTCGGTGCAGTCCACCTTCCTCACCGGCGAACCGCCCAGCGGGCACGGGATCGTCGGCAACGGCTGGTATTTCCGGGAGCTGGGCGAGGTGCTGCTGTGGCGGCAGCACAACGCGCTGGTCGGCGGGGAGAAGCTCTGGCAGGCCGCCCGCCGGGCTGAGCCCGGCTACACCGTCGCCAACGTCTGCTGGTGGTACGCGATGGGCGCCGACGTCGACTGGACGGTCACCCCGCGCCCGGTGTACTACGCCGACGGGCGCAAGGAGCCGGACTGCTACACCGACCCGCCGGAGCTGCACGACGCGCTCACCGGGCGGCTGGGCACCTTCCCGCTGTTCACCTACTGGGGGCCGACGGCCGGGCTGCCCTCGTCACGGTGGATCTGCCAGGCGGCCGAGCAGATCCTGGCCGACGTGTCACCCGACCTGACCCTGGTCTACGTCCCGCACCTGGACTACGACCTGCAACGGTTCGGCCCGTCCTCGGCGCAGGCCGCGGCCGCGGCCGCCGAGTTGGACGCGGTGCTCGGGCCGCTGCTGGACGCCGCCCGGGCGCGCGACGCCACCGTGGTGGTGCTCTCGGAGTACGGCATCACCGACGTGTCCCGGCCGGTGGACGTCAACCGCTTGCTGCGCGCCGAAGGGCTGCTGCGGGTGCACACCCAGGCCGGCATGGAGTACCTCGACCCGTGGACGTCGCGGGCGTTCGCGGTCGCCGACCACCAGGTCGCGCACGTCTACGTCAAGGACCCGGCCGACGTGCCGGCGGTGGCGAAGCTCTGCGCCGGGCTGCCCGGGGTGGCCGAGGTGCTCGACGCCGAGGGCAAGGCCGTGCACGGGCTCGATCACCCGCGCGCGGGTGAGCTGGTGCTGGTGGCCGAGCCGGATGCCTGGTTCACCTACTACTACTGGCTGGACGACGCCCGCGCGCCGGACTTCGCCCGGCTGGTGGAGATCCATCGCAAGCCGGGTTACGACCCGGCCGAGCTGTTCTTCGACCCGGCCGCGCCGGGTGCGGCCAAGCGCCGCGCCGGGGTGGCGCTGGCCCGCAAGAAACTGGGCATGCGCTACCTGATGAGCGCGGTCGGCCTGGACGCCGGGGCGCGGGCGGTGCGCGGCTCGCACGGTCGGCTGCCGGACGACCCGGCGGACGCCCCGGTGCTGCTCTGCTCCGATCCGGCCGCAGCCCGCGACCGCATCGCGGCCACCGAGGTCAAGGGGTTGCTGCTGGAACTGGCCGGGTTGACCGTCGACGGTGCGGAGGCGGGCGGGCCGGGGGAGGGGTCATGACGGTCACCGTCGCGCCCACCGACACCAGCGGGCTGCGGGCGCGTTTCGACGCGGAGCTGGCCGGCTTCCTCGACCGGCAGGGCCCGGACTGGCCGGACGGCGCGCCGCGTGGCGTGTTCACCGCGCTGTACCGGTTCGTGCTGGCCGGTGGCAAGCGGCTGCGACCGCTCTTCTGCTACTGGGGTTGGCGTGGTGCCGGGGCGGCCGACGGCACCCCGATCGTGGTGGCCGCGGCGGCGCTGGAGCTGTTCCACGCGTTCGCGCTGATCCACGACGACATCCTGGACGGCAGCGACCGCCGCCGGGGTGAGCCGTCGGTGCACCGGCTCTTCGCCGATCTGCACGCCCGCTCGTCGTGGCGGGGCGACCCCGAGACGTACGGACGCAACACCGCGCTGCTCTGCGGGGATCTCTGCGCGGCCTGGTCGGACCAGATGTTCCACGAGTGCGGCCTGAGCACCGAGCAGGTGCACCGGGGGTACGGGGTGTTCGCGTTGATGCGCACCGAGGTCATCGCGGGGGAGTACCTGGACCTGGTGTCCGGGGTGGGTGACGGCTCGGTGGCCAGTGCACTCACCGTGATACGGATGAAGGCGGCCCGGTACACGGTGACCCGGCCGTTGCAGATCGGCGCGGCCCTGGCCGGTGCGGGGCCGGAGCTGATCGCCGCGCTGGGGGAGTTCGGTGACCCGCTGGGCGACGCGTTCCAGCTCCGCGACGACGTGCTGGGCGTCTTCGGGGACCCGGCGGTCACCGGCAAGTCGGTCCTGGACGACCTGCGTGAGGGCAAGCCGACGGTGATGATGGCGCTGGCCCGCAGCGCCGCCGACCGACCGCAGACCGCCCGGCTGCGGGAGTTGTTCGGCAATCCCGCGCTGGACGCGGACGGCGCGGCCGAGCTGCGCGGGATCATCGAGGCGACCGGGGCCCGGGAGCGGATCGAGCAGATGATCCGGGTCCGCACCGAGGCCGCTCTGGCCGCGCTGGAGCGCGCGACCGTGGACGCGGAGGCCCGCGCCGCACTGGTCGCGCTGGCCGCGCAGGCGATCGACCGCCACGCCTGATCCGCCGGCGGTCGCCGGAACACGGTTCCCCGGGCATCGTCTGCGGTGTCCGGGGAACGGCGCTGCCTTGCGACTTTCAGTCGAATCGACGAAAGTTCACGGCGATCCGCCGGAAGGTATGGACACATCGACACTCGCAATTTAGTGTCGTGGCCAACACGACATTGTTTCGTCGAGGTGAACCGGCGGCGCGGTAACCCATCGACTGGTGACCTCCGAGCATGTGACCCCCCACCGCCTCGGTGGTCACGGCCGGCCGGGACGGCATCCCGGCGGGCCGACCGCATCCCCACCACCGCTACGGCATCTGGCGCGACGGCGCGCGCCCGGCCTGGCAGTCAATCGTCAGGAAGGGACAGCACACATGTCCATGAAGGACGCTCCCCCACACCGGTCCCGACGGTGGTTCTCCGCGGGATCGGCACTGCTGCTGGTGGCCGCGGCCGGCACGGTCGCACTCGGCGCCGGCCCGGCCGCACTCGGCGGCCCGACCCCCGCCCAGGCGCACCCGATCAACGCCACCGACTTCCAGCAGGTCGAGCTCGCCCGAGGTGTGGCCGACATGGGCGAACCGATGTCGCTGGCCGTGCTGCCCGACCGCTCGGTCCTGCACACCGCCCGCAACGGCACGCTGCGCCGCACCGACGCCAACGGCAACACCGCCGTGATCGGCACCCTGCCGGTCTACACGCACGACGAGGAGGGCCTGCAGGGCGTCGGGGTCGACCCGAACTTCGCCAGCAACCGGCAGATCTTCCTCTACTACGCCCCGCCGCTGTCCACCCCCGGCGGCGACGCGCCCGCCACCGGCACCGACTTCTCGGCCTGGCAGGGCGTCAACCGGCTCTCCCGGTTCACCCTCAACGCCGACTTCACGGTCAACCAGGCCAGCAAGGTCGACGTGCTCGACGTGCCGGCCGATCGCGGCCTGTGCTGCCACGTCGGCGGTGACATCGACTTCGACGCCGCCGGCAACCTCTACCTGTCCACCGGCGACGACACCAACCCCTTCGAGTCCGCCGGCTACGCCCCCCTGGACGAGCGGACCAACCGCAACCCCGCGTACGACGCGCAGCGCAGCGCCGGCAACACCAACGACCTGCGCGGCAAGATCCTGCGGATCAAGGTGAACGCCAACGGCACGTACTCCGTCCCGGCGGGCAACCTGTTCGCGCCCGGCACGGCCAGGACCCGGCCGGAGATCTACGCGATGGGGTTCCGCAACCCGTTCCGGATCAGCGTGGACAAGGCCACCGGCGTCGTCTACGTCGGTGACTACGGGCCGGACGCCGGCTCCACCAGCGCCACCCGCGGTCCGTCCGGCCAGGTGGAGTTCAACCGGGTCGCCGCGCCGGGCAACTACGGCTGGCCGTACTGCACCGGCACCAACACCACCACCGAGACGTACAACGAGTGGGACTTCGCCGCCAACACCGGCGGGGCGAAGTACAACTGCACCGGCGGGCCGACCAACAACTCGTTCCGCAACACCGGCCTGCCCACCCTGCCGGCCGCGAAGCCGGCCTGGATCCGGTACGCCGGCGACGCCGGCACCCCGACGGAGTTCGGCGGCGGCTCCGAGTCGCCGATGGGCGGCCCGGTCTACCGGTACAACGCCTCGTCGACCTCGACGACGAAGTTCCCGCAGTCGTTCGACGGCCAGTTCTTCGCCACCGAGTTCGGCCGCGGCTGGATCAAGCCGATCCACGTCAACGCCGACGGCTCCCGGGGCGTCATCGACACCTTCCCCTGGGTCGGCAAGCAGGTGATGGACTCGGCGTTCGGGCCGGACGGCGCCTACTACGTGCTCGACTACGGCACCGGCTACTTCAACGGTGACGCCAACTCGGCGCTCTACCGCTTCGACTACGTCGCCGGCGGCAACCGGGCGCCCAACGCCTCGGCCAGCGCCAACCGGACCTCCGGCGCCGCCCCGCTGGCGGTGACGTTCTCCTCGGCCGGCTCGTCCGACCCCGAGGGCGGCGCGCTGACGTACTCGTGGAACTTCGGTGACGGGACCACCTCCACGGCGGCCAACCCGACGAAGACGTACACCACCAACGGCACCTACACCGCGACGCTGACCGTGCGGGACCCGCAGGGCGCCACCGGCACCGCCAGCGTGGTGATCAACGTCGGCAACACCGCGCCGACGGTGACCATCAACAGCCCCGGCAACGGGCAGCTGTTCAGCTTCGGCGACACGGTGCCCTTCAGCATCACGGTCACCGACCCGGAGGACGGCACGATCGACTGCACGAAGGTCAAGATGACCTACGTGCTCGGCCACGACCAGCACGGCCACCAGATCACCTCGAAGACCGGCTGCTCCGGCTCGATCACCATCCCGGTCGACGGTGAGCACGACGACGCGGCGAACATCTTCGCCATCTTTGACGCCGAGTACACCGACGCCGGTGGGCTGACCACGCACACCCAGCACACGCTGCCGCCGCGGCACCGGCAGGCCGAGTTCTTCGGCACCTCGTCGGGGGTCAACGTGTTCAGCAAGACCCCGGCCGAGGGCGGCAAGACCGTCGGCGACATCAACAACGGCGACTGGATCGCGTTCCAGCCGTACCGGCTGGGCAACGTCACCTCGTTCACCGCCCGCGTCTCCTCGGCGGGTGCCGGTGGCACTCTCCAGGTGCGGGCCGGCTCGGCCACCGGCACGGTGCTCGGCTCGGCCACGGTCCCGGTCACCGGCGGCTGGGAAACCTTCACCACCGTGACGGGGACGATCACCAACCCGCCCACCGGCACCACCACGCTCTACCTGACGTTCGCCGGGTCGGGCACCGGTGCCCTCTACGACCTGGACGCGTTCACCTTCGTCACCGGTGCGCCCCCCACCGGTGGGGCAGGTCCGATCAAGGGCCTGGGTGGGAAATGCCTGGACGTGCGCAACGCCGCCACGGCCGACGGCACGCAGATCCAGATCTACACCTGCAACGGCAGTGCGGCGCAGACCTGGACGGTCACGCCGGGCTCGACCATCAGGGCGTTGGGCAAGTGCCTCGACGTCTCCGGTGGCGGTTCGGCCGACGGCACCAAGATCCAGCTCTGGACCTGCAACGGCACCGGGGCGCAGAACTGGGCCGCGCAGGCCGACGGCACGGTGCGCAACGCGGCGTCGAGCAAGTGCCTCGACGTCTCGGGAAACAACTCGGCGGACAGCACCGTCGTGCACCTCTGGACCTGCACCGCCGCCGCGAACCAGAAGTGGATCCTGCCCTGAGTTGAGCGGAAGGGCCCCTTGTGTGACGCCTAGTGTTGGACAAGGGGCCCCTCCTAACCGTTCTTAGGAGAGCGATATGCGCAGACTCCTGCGTCCCGTCCTCGGCGCGGCCACCGCCGCCCTCGCCGTTCTCGCCTGCACCACCCCGGCCACCCCGGCCAGCGCCGCCGACGCCCCCTACGACGTGCTGGTCTTCTCCAAGACCGCCGGCTTCCGCCACGACGCCATCCCGGTCGGCATCCAGACCATCCGCGACCTGGGCGCGGCGAACAGCTTCACCGTCACCGCCACCGAGGACGCCGCGGCGTTCACCACCGCCAACCTCAACCAGTACGAGGCGGTGGTCTTCCTCAACACCACCGGCGACGTGCTCAACGCCAGCCAGCAGACGGCCTTCGAGTCGTACATCGGCTCGGGTCGCGGGTACGTGGGCGTGCACGCCGCCGCCGACACCGAGTACGACTGGCCGTTCTACGGCAACCTCGTCGGCGCGTGGTTCGCCTCGCACCCGGCCATCCAGCAGGCCAACACGAAGGTGGAGGACCGGGGGCACGCGGCCACCGCGCACCTGCCGCAGACCTGGACCCGCACCGACGAGTGGTACAACTACCGGACCAACGCCCGGTCGACCGCCCACGTGCTGACCACCCTCGACGAGTCGTCGTACTCCGGTGGCGGGATGGGCGCCGACCATCCGCTGAGCTGGTGCAAGGGCTACGGCGGTGGCCGGTCCTTCTACACCGGCGCGGGGCACACCCAGGCGTCGTACGCCGAGCCCGCGTTCCGGGCCCACCTGCTGGGCGGCATCCGCTACGCGGCCGGCCGCAGCAAGGCCGACTGCCGGCCCGAGACCGGCTACTCCCCGATCTACAACGGCTCGACCGCCGGCTGGTCGCAGGCCGGCCCGGGCAGCTTCACCAACTCCGACGCCACCCTCACCTCGACCGGTGGCATGGGGTTGTTCTGGTACAACGCGAAGCAGTTCACCAACTACTCGCTGAAGCTGGACTGGAAGCTGGCCGGTGACGACAACTCCGGCATCTTCATCGGCTTCCCGCCGTCCAGTGACCCGTGGTCGGCGGTGGACAACGGTTACGAGATCCAGATCGACGCCACCGACGCGGTGGACCGCACCACCGGGGCGGTCTACACGTTCAAGTCCGCCGACATCGCCGCGCGCGACGCCGCGCTGAACGCGCCGGGGGAGTGGAACACCTACGAGCTGCTGGTCGAGGGCGAGCGGCTGCAGATCTTCCTCAACGGCGTGAAGATCAACGACTTCACCAACACCAACCCGGTCCGTTCGCTGGCCGGCCACATCGGTATCCAGAACCACGGCACCGGTGACGACGCCTCGTTCCGCAACATCCGGATCAAGGAGCTGGGCACCACGCCGCCGCCGACCGGTAACACCACCATCCAGGCCGAGGCGTTCAGCTCGGCCAACGGGGTCACCCCGTTCACCAAGGCGGGCGCCAACGGCGGCCAGACCATCGGCTACATCGACCCGGGCGACTGGGCCGCGTACAACGGTGTGAACCTCACCGGGGTCACCTCGTTCACGTCCCGGGTCGTCTCCGGCGGCGCGGGCGGCACCATCCAGGTGCGCACCGGTTCGGCCACCGGCCCGGTCCTCGGCTCGGTCGCGGTGCCGAACACCGGCAGCTGGACGACCTTCGCCAACGTCACCACCTCCCTGTCCAACGTCCCGTCCAGCACGCAGAACCTCTACCTCACCTTCACCGGTAGCGGCACGGGGCTCTTCGACGTGGACGACTTCACCCTGGTCAAGGGCGGCGGTGGCGGCACCCCGGGGGTCGGCGCGGTCAAGGGACTGGGCGGCAAGTGCCTGGACGTGCGCAACAGCGGCACCGCCGACGGCACCCAGATCCAGATCTACACCTGCAACGGCAGTACGGCGCAGACCTGGACCGTGACGCCGAACTCGACGATCAAGGCGCTCGGCAAGTGCCTCGACGTGTCCGGCAGCGGCACCGCCGACGGCACCAAGATCCAGCTCTGGACCTGCAACGGCACGGGCGCGCAGAACTGGGCGGCCCAGGCCGACGGCAGCCTGCGCAACGCGTCGTCGAACAAGTGCCTCGACGTCTCCGGCAACAACTCCGCCGACGGCACGATCGTGCACCTCTGGACCTGCAACGGCGCGGCCAACCAGAAGTGGACCCTGCCCTGACCCCTCGCTGATCCGACCCGCTGATCCGGCCCGCCGGGCGTGCCCCGCCCGGCGGGCCGGTCGCCGCCGTGCGGGTGGTCGCCCGGCCTGCGACACCGACCGGCGAGCCCTGACGGGGGTGCCGTCGGACGCCGCGCCACGCCGGGCGTGACCACGAGTCCACGGCCGGGTTCACAGCCGGCTGCCGTACCTTGACCGGCATGGGGAGTTTCGGGCGGTGGCGCCGGATGGCGCGGGTGCAGGGGCACCGGCTGCGCGAGGCGCTGGGCCGGGCCGAGGAACTCGACACGTCCGGCGGGCCGCCGCCCAGCCTGAACCGCCTCGACGCGCTGGTGGACGGTTTCGCCGCGGGCCAGCCGGTGCGCTGGAGCCTGTCGGGACCGCCCCGGCCGCTTCCCGGCGCGGTCGACGTGGCGGCGTACCGGATCATCGAGGAGGCGCTGACCAACGCGCGACGGCACGCCCCGGGCGCGCCGGTCGCGGTCCGGCTGCGCTACGACCCCGAGGGCATCACCATCGAGGTACGCGACGAGGGGCCGGCGGGCGGCGGCACCCCGGGACCTGGCGGCGGCCTGCCCGGCGTACGCCGGCGCGCCGAGCGGATCGGCGGCACCTTCTCCGCCGGCCCGCGCCCCGGGGGTGGCCTCACCGTCCGGGCCGTCCTGCCCGCGCCCGAAGAGGTGACCGACTGACGGTCGGGCCGCGTGCTCCCGCGCCAACCGTCCGAACTACCCGGGGCCGTGGGCTTTCGCGACGGGGGCGGCGGAAATAGGGTGGGGACGGCGACCGTGACGGTGGCCGGTGACCCGGTGGGAGGCGCAACCCGCCGGGCTCAGGTGCGTACCGCATCCACCGGTGCTCCGTTCCGCCGCCGCGTACCGGCCCGACCGGTCACCTCGCCCCGGTCCGCACAAGGAATCCCCATCACAACAGGGGAGAAGGACAATGGCGCGACCCATCACGCTCTTCACCGGCCAGTGGGCCGACCTGCCTTTCGAGGAGGTCTGTCGGCTCGCCTCCGAGTGGGGCTACGACGGTCTGGAGATCGCCTGCTGGGGCGACCACTTCGAGGTCGACAAGGCGCTCGCCGACGACTCGTACGTCGACCGCAAGCGGGAGACCCTCGCCAAGCACAACCTCGAGGTCTTCACGATCTCCAACCACCTCGTCGGTCAGGCGGTCTGCGACCACCCGATCGACGAGCGGCACCAGGACATCCTGCCCGGCCGGATCTGGGGTGACGGGGAGCCCGAGGGCGTCCGGCAGCGGGCCGCCGAGGAGATCAAGGACACCGCGCGGGCGGCGGCGAAGCTCGGGGTGAAGACGGTCGTCGGCTTCACCGGCTCGTCGATCTGGCACACCCTCGCGATGTTCCCGCCGGTGCCGCCGTCCATGATCGAGCGCGGCTACCAGGACTTCGCCGACCGGTGGAACCCGATCCTCGACGTGTTCGACGAGGTGGGGGTGCGGTTCGCGCACGAGGTGCACCCCAGCGAGATCGCGTACGACTACTGGACGACGAAGCGGACGCTGGAGGCGATCGGCAACCGGCCCGCGTTCGGGTTGAACTGGGACCCGTCGCACTTCGTCTGGCAGGAGCTGGACCCGGTGAACTTCATCTTCGACTTCGCCGACCGGATCTACCACGTCGACTGCAAGGACGCCAAGGTGCGCACCGGGGACGGCCGGCGCGGCCGGCTCGCCTCCCACCTGCCCTGGGCTGACCTGCGGCGCGGCTGGGACTTCGTCTCGACGGGGCACGGCGACGTGCCCTGGGAGGACTGCTTCCGGGCGTTGAACGCGATCGGCTACACCGGCCCGATCTCCATCGAGTGGGAGGACGCCGGCATGGACCGGCTGGTCGGTGCGCCGGAGGCGTTGCAGTTCGTCCGCCGGCTCGCCTTCGACGCTCCGAGCGCCGCCTTCGACGCGGCGTTCAGCAGCAAGGACTGACCCGTACCGGGACGGACCACGGGCCGGTCGCCCTGCGGCGACCGGCCCGTTGACGTGCGGGTTGGTCAGAGCGTGCTGGCGTTGGTGCCCGAGCCGGACGACTTGGGGCGGGGGGTGGCCGACGGCGACCCGGAGGTCGTGCCGACCGAGCTGCTGCCCGACGAGCCGGAGCCCGCCTTGGCGCCCATGGTGGCGGGCGTGCCGGCGAACGCGTCGTCGGCGGCGGTCAGCTCCTGCGTGCCGGTGCTGCCGTTGCCCGTGCCCAGCTTCTCGCCCAGCTTCGTCTGGCCGAGCTTGTCCTTGCCCTCGCTGTAGAGGCGGTTGGCCTGGGCCTGCGCGACCCCGGCCGCCTCCTGGACGGTCGGGTGGTCGAGCACCTTACGGCCCCGGACCACCAGCTCTTCGTACTTCTCCCGGCCGGCACGAGCACCCAGGACGAATCCCGCAGCCAGCCCGCCAAGGAACATGATCTTTCCGCGCATGGCGGCTCCTTCCGTACCTGACGCGCCGTCGCCCCGGCGGCTTGCCCCGTCGGCAGCGACCAACTCGCGCCTGCGTCCTCTGTCCGCAGCTAACTACCCATCCTGCTCTCCGCTCATGCCTGCTTGTGCCGGGATGACGATTTACCCGAATTGTCGATTGCTCGCGAGCTGACCTGGACACCTCGATCACGGGGTGGCCGGGGGTGCAACCCACTGGACCACCACCGGGGGATGTCCTGTACTCTTGTCCCGTCGCACGGCGTCGGGGAGATCCCGGAGTCGGGCGGTGCACGGTCCCCTGTAGCTCAATTGGCAGAGCAGCCGGCTGTTAACCGGCAGGTTATTGGTTCGAGTCCAATCGGGGGAGCTTCTCCACCCAGCGCCCGTCGGCACCACGCCGACGGGCGTTTTCGTATGCGTCCTCCCTGCCGCAGCCCAGCGGGTCGCGCCCCTCTCGTCCCGGTTTCGCCCTCCAGCGACGGCGTCGCCCGGCAGGATGGTCGATGTCGACTTAGACTCCCGCTGCGTCGATTGATGCGTCGATTCATGGGGTGGTTCGCGGATGTCCGGACGAGGAGGCTTCGGCCGGGCCACGCTGATCGCGGTGGCGGTCGTGCTGGCCTGGCTGGTGATCGGCGCCGTGGCCGGGCCGTACTCCGGGCGCCTCAGCGAGGTCGCCACCAACGACAACGCCGCCTTCCTGCCCACCGACGCCGAGGCGACGCGCGCCCAGAACCTCGCCGGCGAGTTCGTCGACCGGGAGACCGTTCCGGCGCTGGTCGTCTACGAGCGCACCTCCGGGATCACCGACGCCGACCGGCAACGGGTCGGCGCCGACGCCGCCCGCTTCGCCCAGGTGCCCGGCGTGGTCACCCCGCTGCCCCCGCCGATCCCCAGCGAGGACGGCCAGGCGCTCCAGGTCGTCGTGCCGGTCGACGACGCCGAGGGGGAGGAGATCGGTGCCGTCGTCGAGCAGCTGCGCGACATCGCCGACGGCGACCGGGACGGGCTCACCGTGGACGTCGCCGGGCCGGCCGGCCTGCTCGCCGACCTGATCGAGGTGTTCTCCGCCATCGACGGGCCGCTGCTGCTGGTCACCCTCGTCGTGGTGCTGGTCATCCTGCTGATCGTCTACCGGAGCCCGGTGCTCTGGATCTTCCCGTTGCTGGCCGCCGGCATGTCGTACGCGCTGGCCTCGGTCTTCGTCTACCTGCTCGCCGACGCCGACGTGCTCAAGCTCAACGGGCAGGCCCAGGGCATCCTCACCGTGCTGGTCTTCGGCGCCGGCACCGACTACGCGCTGCTGCTGATCGCCCGCTACCGGGAGGAACTGCACCGGCACGACCGGCCCTGGGACGCCATGCGTACGGCGTGGAAGGGCGCCGCGCCGGCCATCATCGCCTCCGGCGGGACGGTCATCGTCAGCCTGCTCTGCCTGCTGCTGTCCAGCCTCAACTCCAACCGGGCGCTCGGCCCGGTCGCCGCCATCGGCATCGCCGCCACCCTGCTGGTGATGCTCACCTTCCTGCCCGCGCTGCTGGTGCTCGGCGGCCGGTGGGCGTTCTGGCCCCGGCGGCCACGCTCCGACCAGGCCGACCCGAGGGCCGAGCACGGCATCTGGAGCCGCATCGCCGGTTTCGTCGCGCGGCACGCCCGACCTATCTGGCTGACCACCGCCGTCGTACTGGCCGTCCTCACGCTCGGCCTCACCCAGCTCGGGGCCACCACCCTCGGCCAGTCCGACCTGTTCACCCAGCGCACCGACTCGGTGGACGGCCAGGAGGTGATCTCCCGGCACTACCCGGCCGGCACCGGCAGCCCGGCCACCATCTTCGCCACCGAACAGACCGCCCGGCAGGTGGCCCGGGTGGCGCAGGGCGTGCCCGGCGTCGCCGCCGTCCGCCCGGCGGTCAGCGCGGGCCAGCAGGCCGGCCCGCCCGACCCGGCCGCCGCACCGAAGGTCGTCGACGGGCGGGTCCAACTGGAGGCGACGCTGGCCGACCCGCCCGACAGCGACGGCGCCGAGCGGACGATCCGCGAGCTGCGGGTGGCCGTGCACCAGGTGCCCGGCGCGGACGCGGTGGTCGGCGGCTTCACCGCGATCAACGTGGACACCTCCGACGCCGCCCGGCGCGACCAGAACGTCATCATCCCGGTCGTGCTGGTGGTCATCGCGATCATCCTGGCCCTGCTGCTGCGCGCACTGCTGGCCCCACTGCTGCTGATCGCCACCGTGCTGCTCAGCTTCGCGGCCACCCTCGGCCTCTGCGCGCTGCTGTTCCGCCACGCCTTCGGCTTCCCCGGTGTGGACACGTCGTTCCCGCTGTTCGCGTTCGTGTTCCTGGTCGCACTCGGCATCGACTACAACATCTTCCTGATGAGCCGGGTCCGCGAGGAGTCGGTCAGACGCGGCACCCGGGCCGGGGTGCTGGCCGGCCTCGCCGTCACCGGCGGGGTCATCACCTCCGCCGGAATCGTGCTCGCCGCGACCTTCTCCGCCCTCGCTGTCCTGCCGCTGGTGGTGCTGGTCGAGCTGGGCACCGCGGTCGCGGTCGGGGTGCTCATCGACACCATCATCGTCCGGTCGCTGCTGGTGCCCGCGCTCGCGTACGACATCGGGCCGAAGATCTGGTGGCCGGGCCGGTTGGCCCGGGCCAACGGCGGGCGGGAGGCGCGCGATGCTGGCTGAGACCGACGTCGTCATCGTCGGCGGCGGCCTGGCCGGTCTCGCCGCCGCCCGCCGGTTGCACCGCGCCGGCGTGCCATGGCGGCTCCTGGAGGCCGGCGGCCGCCTCGGCGGCCGGGTCGCCACCGACGTCGTGGACGGTTACCTGATCGACCGGGGTTTCCAGGTGCTCAACACCGCCTACCCGCGGCTCGGCACGCTGCTCGACACCGGCCGGCTCCACCTCGGGTACTTCACGTCCGGGGTGCTGGTGCGCAGGGGTGACGACCTGTTGCGGCTGGTCAACCCGCTGCGCGAGCCGACCGGCGGGCCGCGTACCGCCCTCGCCGGGGTCGGCTCGCTGCGCGACCGGGTGCGCTTCGCCGCGCTCGCCGCCGGCTGCGCCACCCTGCCCACCTCCCGGCTGCTCGCCGCGCCGGAGACCAGCGCCGAGGTGGCGCTGCGCCGTGCCGGCCTCTCCGACGCGATCATCGAGGAACTGCTGCGACCGTTCCTGTCCGGTGTGTTCATCGACCGGGAACTCGCCACCTCCAGCCGCGTGCTGGCCATGGTGCTGCGCTCCTTCGCCCGCGGCAGGATCGGCGTGCCCGCCGAGGGGATGGCCGCCCTGCCCCGGGCCATCGCCGACCCGCTGCCGGCCGACCTCGTCGCGCTGGACACCCCGGTCGCCGAGGTCGCCCCCGGCCGCGTCCGGACCCAGGCCGGCGACATCCGCTGCCGGGCCGTCGTCGTCGCGGTCGACCCGCCCGCCGCGTCCGCGCTGCTGCCGACCCTCCCGACGGTACGGATGCACAGCTACACCACCTACTACCACAGCGCTCCCGAGCCACCGCTGACCGAGCCGATCCTGCTCGTCGACGGTGATCGGCGCGAGATCGTCGCCAACACCGTGGTGCTCAGCAACGCCGCCGGAACGTACGCCCCGGCCGGCCGGCACCTGGTGGCCACCTCCGTGGTCGGCCCGACCGCCCCACCCGAGCCGACCGTACGGGCCGAGTTGACCCGGCTGTACGGACGGTCCACGGCCGACTGGACGCATCTCACCACCGTGGCCGTCCCGCACGCGCTGCCCGCCGCGCCTCCACCGCAGGGGCGGCTGCGCAAACCCGTGTCGTTGGGGCAGGGCCTGTTCGTGGCCGGTGACCACCGCGACAGCCCATCGATCCAGGGCGCTCTCGCCAGCGGCTGGCGCGCCGCCGGCGCGGTGCTGGAGGAGTTGCGCGCGACGTAGCCCGCCGGTGGGTGACCAGACGAAGCGGGACATCGCCGCCGTAGTTGATCACCTATGATCGCCGCCATGCCCGCCCCTCTACCGGCCCCCACCTTCGACGCCGGTGCCGCGTACCCCGAGGTCAACGACCTGCGCAAGGCGCTCGACGCCGCCGACTGGCCCGCCGTCCAGGCGGTCTTCGCCGACCGCGACCCGGACGGCCGGACACTTCTGGTCGGGGAGGCTGGCGACCAGGAAGGGGCCGAGCCGTTCCTGCGCCGCGTGTACGACGCCGACCCCACCGATCCCCTCGCCGGCACGCTGCTCGGCACCAGCCTCATCCGCGCCGGCTGGCGGATCCGCAGCGCCGCCCGAGCCCAGTACGTCAGCCGGTCGCAGTTCGACCAGTTCCACGAGCACCTGCGTCGCGCCGAGCAGGTGCTCATCGACGTCACCGCCCGGTACCCGGACGACGCGGCCGCGTGGACCCAACGGATCACCCTCGCCCGGGGTCTGCAACTGGGCCAGAACGAGGCGCGCCGCCGCTACGACCGGCTCGCCCACCACCACCCCCACCACGCGCCGGCGCAGGCGGGCATGCTTCAGCAGCTCTGCCCGAAGTGGAGCGGCGACTGGGACCGGGCCTTCGCGTTCGCCCGCGAGTGCGCCCAGGCCGCGCCCGACGGGGCACCCAACGCCGTGCTGGTCGCCGAGGCGCACCTGGAACGCTGGCTCGAGTTCGACACCGACCGGGAGTGGGCGGCGTACCGGCGCGACAACCCGGTGGCCGACGAGGTCATGCAGGCCGCGCAGCGATCCGTGCTGCACCCGGACTTCGTCAACCGGCCCGGCTGGGTCTGGGTCCGCTCGACGTTCGCCCTGATGTTCAGCCTGACCGAGCAGTGGTCCGCCGCCGCCAGCCAGTTCGCGGCCCTCGGCAACCTGGGCACCGACTACCCCTGGGCCTACGTCGACGGGGTCGAAGGCTTCACGAAATACCGCGCCAAGGCGTACGCGAAGGGTGGCCAGTCGTGATCCAGCACCTGGACGTGGACGGGGTGCCCACGCTGCTCGCCCCCACCGGCGGGCCGATGCACGCCGGCCTGACCTTCCGGGTCGGCACCGCCGACGAGACGCTCGGCCGCGCGGGCATCACCCACCTCATCGAGCACCTCGCGCTGGCGCCGCTCGGTCTGGCCGACTACCACGTCAACGGCATGACCGCCCCCGCGTTCACCATGTTCCACACCCAGGGCTCCGAGGCGGACATCGCGGCGTTCCTCACCGCTGTCTGCGGGCACCTCTCCGACCTGCCGACGGCGCGGCTGGACGTCGAGAAGGAGATCCTGCGCACCGAGTGGAGCAGCCGGGGCGCCGCCGCGGTCGACGAGATCCCGCTGTGGCGATACGGTGCCCGGGACTTCGGGCTGAGCAGCTACCCGGAGTGGGGGCTGGGCGCGCTCACCGCCGACGACCTGCGCGAATGGACTGCCCGGTGGTTCACCCGGGAGAACGCGGTGCTCTGGATCACCGGCGACCGGGTGCCCGCCGGGCTGCGGCTCCCACTGCCCCGCGGAGTCCGGCAGCCGGTGCCGGTGGCGTCGTCGGCGCTGCCGCGGACGCCGGCGTACTTCGTCAGCGGCGCCCGCGCCGTGGTGCTCGACTCGGTGGTGCGACGCAGCACCGCCGCCAACATCTTCGCCGGCGTGCTGGAGCGCGAGCTGTACCGCTCGCTGCGCCAGGACGCCGGCCTGTCCTACACCACCACCACGGGGTACGAGCCGCGCGGCGACGGGTACGCCACGCTGCGGGCACTCGCCGACTCGCTGTCGGAGAAGCAGGACGCCGTGCTCGGCGGCTTCATCGACGTGCTCGCCAAGATGCGGGTCGGGCGGATCGAGCAGGCGGACCTCGACGCCACCGTCGGCAAGCGGGAGGACGTCCTCGGCACCGCGGAGGTGGACGCCGGGCGGCTGCCGTCGTACGCCCTGAACGTGCTGACCGGGCAGCCGAACATCAGCATCGACGAGCACCGGGCCGAGCTGAAGGCCGTCAACCTCGCCGACCTGCACGAGGTGGCCGGGGAGATGACCGCGTCGGCGCTGCTGATGGTGCCCGGTGGGCACACCGCCGACTGGGCGGGCTTCGTCGCCGCGCCCACCCACTCCGCCGACACCGTCGACGGCACCACGTTCCGGGCGAGGCAGGGTGCCGGCGGGATCCGCGTCGGCACCGACGGTGTGACCTCCCTGAGGGCCGAAGGGCCGCTGACCGTCCGCTACGACGACTGCTCCGCCATGCTCGCCTGGCCCGACGGAGCACGACAACTGATCGGCGCGGACGCCATCGTGCTGCACATCGAGCCGACCATGTTCCAGTTGCCGCCGGGAACGATCCAGGCCATCGACGCCCAGGTGCCCGCCGACCGGCACGTCACCATGCCCGCCCGCACACCGGACCAGATCCCGCAGCCGAAGCCCATCGTCCGACAGGACGAGCCCGCCAAACGCTCCTGGTGGGAGATCCCGGTGATGGTGCTGAGCGGGCTCGGCACCCTGCTGATGGGTGGCTTCTGCCTGCTGCTGACCATCGGCATGTTCGCCGCCGACAGCGACCCGGACGACACGTGGTTCTGGGGCATCATCGCGGTGGGCTGGCTGCTCACTGTTATCCTCGCGTTGCCCATCGTGCTGTTGAAGCGACGACGGCGGTGATGAGGTGGGGCCGGGTCACTGCTGGCCCGTGATCCACCGGGCGGGATAAGATCCGGCGCGGTGTCAGGGGCGGTAGCTCAGCCGGTTAGAGCAGGGGACTCATAATCCCTCGGTCGCGGGTTCGAGTCCCGCCCGCCCCACCAAGCAAACCCCTGGTCAGCCATGCTGCCGTCGACCCGGGCGAACCGCGTCGAGGTCCATGCCGACTCCAGCCGGCCAGCCATGCTCCATCTTTGGGAGAACCCGTTCTGATTAGGTTGTCCCCGTGGAAGCAGTCTTCGTGCTCCGTCAGATAGTCGCCGGGCTGGCTCACATAGCGAAGGTTGCGGTTGAGGCTGAGCCGGCCGACCAGGACGAGGTGGTCGTTTCTCCCCACGCGTTTGACTGGTTGCGGGATCTGTACGGACCGCATGCTGTCGTCAACAGACCGGTCAACCAGCAGTTCATCACCGAGGCGATAGAGGGCGCGCGATATGCGCTCGCCCACGTACAGGGCCGCAACCGCTCCAGTCGAGTGACGCTGACGATTATCGGGGACTCCCCGGCCGACACGTGCGACGGCGACGTCAAGCTCGCTGCTGCTCGTGCGGTAGCTGCCGCGCTGGGCGGCCAGATGGAACCGGCCCCGTACCTTGGTGCCCACGGCGCTGTTTTCCCGGCTTAGCCCGCCAAGGCCGTCGCCTGGCCGTACAGTCCGCATCCAGTCCGCAAGAGGTCGATGGATGGTGGGGGAGTGGTGGGAAAAGTCGAGAGGCGTTTCCGCTGCTAGACCGGACGACCCGCGTCATGATCTGGACCGACGCGGCTACCTGTCAGAAGCCACCGTGGCCGAGTCGGCAGGCGGCTCAGGACGTACCAGAGCTAGTGGGCGGGTTCTGCGATCCACAAAAGATCAGTGATGGCAAACCTGGGCAAGTCAACGTCAGCGGCGGAAGTGATTCGGAACGTTCCGCCCACCGCCTCAGGCGTCCAGCCAACGCTCATGGCGTACTGGGCAAGTGCCCGCACGTTCTCAGCCGTGGGGTACGGATACGTTTCCTCCCCAGGTGCCGGCTGGGGGCGGTCAGTAAGGTCGGCCTGCAGGGCGCGGCCATTCTTTCCCGCTCCCCAGACGCGGATTCGGATGCAGCGATGGATGGGACCATCAGGTCCAGACGCATCGCGCATATCGGCCTTCCAGGTGAACTCTCGACCGCCGATATGCAGCTTGCGTAGCCTCGACCTCATCTGACCGTGCCTCCAGTCCCGCAGGTCCTCTGCGTCGTCGGCCTAGCTTGTACTGCCCAATTGGCCGAGCAGGCCATCAGCACCCCTGCGGGCCGTCTGGTCTTGGTCATCGAGCAGTGTCGCAGGCACGTGTCCAGGCCGGGTGATCGGCCGGCCGCGCATTCATGTTCCTTTGCCCGCCGCGCAACAGGAAGGTGGCGGCGTGGCATAGCCTCCTGGAGCCGTCATACGAGGAGGCATCATGATCGGGAAGATTGCCCGGCACCTTGCGGGTGCTGCTGCATCCTGGTTGCTGTTCGTCGTGCAGGGCGTCGTCGTCTACGTGGGACTGCTCGTGTACGCGCTGGTGGCCGATGCGGATACGGGTGGTCCGCTCGCGGGGCCGCTGCTGGTGCTGCTTGCCGGCGTGCTGGGCGTCGCGCTGGTGCCGCTGCTGTTCGTGCCAGCCGGTTTGGTCGGCGAGGTTGTCGCGAAAAATGGACGCCTTCCCCTGAAGTTACTGTTCGCGCTCGCCGTCGCCGCAGCGCTGGCCACGGTCTACGTGGCTGTCGTCGCAGTTGCAACCGACGTACCACTCGTCGGCACATTGTTGGCATGCCTGGGCGGCGTGGTCGCCGTGCTTGGCCCTACTGCGATCTACGTCGGCGTCGCCCACGGCGTGCTGAAGTCCAGTTCGATCTGGCGGCGTTTCCAGCCGCCGGCACCTGCGGTCCGCATTTAGTCCGCAAGAGGTCAGCGGATGGCCCGGGAGTGGTCTGAGATTCGAGAGGGTTTTCGCCGCTAGTCCTCATCCACCAGGTCGTCATGGCGGGCAATGTGGTCTCATAACCCCTCGTTCGCGGGTTCGACGACCCAGCACCCGGTCCAAATGCCGCGCGGTCACGCGGAGGCTTCAGGGCGGTCAGCCAAGCCGTGGCGGATCACGAGCGGGCCCCGACGTCCCAGCGCCCACACGGTGAGCGCGAAGCAGCAGAGCGCCGTCCCCGCCATCGTCACCGCTGTCCAGCCACCCGCGGACCAGAGCGTGGTCGCGGCGGCCGAGCCGACCGCGCCGCCGACGAAGTTGGCGGTGCCCAGCGCCGTGTTGAGCCGGCTGCGAGCCTCGTCCGAGAGGGCGAACAACCGTGCCCGGTTGAGCAGGGCCTGTGCCTGGAGGACGACATCGACCACGACGATCACGATGACGAGGAGCAGGGCGGACCGGCCGGCGAACGCCGCGCCGACGAAGGCGCCGACGGCCAGTACCCATGCCGCGCCGGTGGCCGGGAGCGACCACCCGCGGTCGTGCAGCCGACCGGCGTGCTGGACGGCGACAGCGCCGGCGAGGCCGGCCAACCCGAACAACCCGATCACCGGTACGGGGTACTCGAACGGGGGACCGCTGAGCAGGAACGTCAGCGCCGTCCAGAGCAACGAGAACACGGCGAATCCGGTGGCGGCGAGAAGAAGCGTCCATCGGACCGCCCGGTCGCGCATGACCACCGCGCCGACCGACGCGATGAGAGCGGGGTACGGCATGCGCGTTCGCGGTGCGAGCGGTGGGATCGCGCGGTAGAGCAGGACGGCGAGCAGGACGGCGACGACCGCGGCGAGGGCGAAGATCGCACGCCACTCGGCGGCGTCGGCGACGAAACCGCTGATCGTACGGGAGGCGAGGATGCCGGTGAGGGTCCCGGACCCGACGACGCCGACGACCTGACCACGGTGGGCGTCGCCGGCAAGGTCCCCCGCCAGCGGTGTCAGGACCTGCCCGGAAACCGTCGTCACGCCGAGAACCCCCAGTGCGAGCAGGAGCATGCCTGTCGACGGCGCCAGCGCGCACAGCAGCAGCGCGGCGGCCGAGGTCAGCAGCAGCACCGGGACGAACCGGCGGCGGTCGAGGACGTCGCCGAGCGGTACGAGCAGCAGCACGCCGACGGCGTACCCGATCTGGGTCGCGGTGACGAGCCAACCGACCGTCGCGGTCGCGGCGCCCAGATCGTCCGCGATGAGGCCGAGTATCGGCTGCGCCCAGTACAGGTTGCCGATGGCCGCTCCCGCCGCCACCGCGAACAGGAAGGTCAGCCGGCGGCTCATCACCCCTGGCTGGGCCGTGCGAGGTGCAGCCACGCTGCCACGTTAGGGCGCGGGACGGAGGCCCGCTGTCCGCATCCTGCCTCAGTCGAGTTCGGACAGAAGGGCGCTGACAGCGGCGGCGAACTGCGTCGGGGCGTCGTGGTGCACCACGTGACCGGCGGGCAGTTCGGTAAGACGGGCCTGGCCGGCGCGACGGGCGATCATCTCGCGGGCGTGGTCGGCGGCCAGTTCATCGCCGTGCGCGAGCATCCGCTGCGTGATCGCCGGTATGGCGGCGCCCTCGCCGCGCCTGGCCGTCGGGGCCGACACGATCGACGGCATCCGGGCCGCACGCGAATCCGGGCGGCCCGAGGTCGAGAAGGTCAGTCCAGCGCGGCCGCCTTGCGCAGCAGTACAGAGCGTTCGCGCTGGTTGGCGCACAGCCGAGCCGCCAGTTCCAGCTCGGCGCGCGCCTCCGGTTGCCGGCCGAGGCGGGCCAGCAGTTCCCCGCGTACGGTCGGCACCAGGTGGGAGCCGGGGAGCCGATCCGCGGCGATCAGCTCGTCCACGATGGCCAGGGCTTGCGCCGGACCCGAGGCCATGGCCAAGGCGACCGCCCGGTTGAGTGCGACCACCGGCGAGGGCGCGACCCGGCCGAGCGCCTCGTAGAGCAGCACGACCCGGTCCCAGTCGGTCTCCTCCACCGAGGGTGCCGACGCGTGGGTGGCGGCGATCGCGGCCTGCAGGCCGTACGGGCCGAGGCCGCGAGTCGATGCCGTGGACAGCGCGGCCAGCCCACGGCGGATCGCCGAGAGGTCCCAGAGCCGCCGGTCCTGGTCCTCGAGCAGGATCGGCGAACCGTCCGGGCCGGTCCGGGCCGGGAAGCGCGCGGCCGTCAGCTCGCAGAGCGCGAGCAGGCCGTGCACCTCCGGCTCGTCGGGTTGCAGCGCGGCCAGTGTGCGGGCCAGCCGGATCGCCTCGTACGCGAGGTCGGGGCGCAGCAGCCGGTCGCCCGACGTGGCCGTCGACCCCTCGGTGAAGATCACATAGAGGACGCTGAGCACGCCGCCCAGCCGTTCCCGGCGCTCGCGGGCCGGCGGCAGTTCGAACGGCACCCCGGCCGCCGCGATCGTCTTCTTGCCCCGGGTGATGCGGGCCTGCACGGTCGGCACGGGTACGAGGAACGCGCGGGCGATCTCCTCGCTGGACAGGCCGCCGACCACGCGCAGGGTCAGCGCCACCCGGGCCTCCGGGGAGAGCACCGGGTTGCAGCTGACGAACATCAGCGCCAGGACGTCGTCGTCGACCTTGTCGGGGTCGACGTCCTCGTCGACCGCCGAGTCGACCGTCAGGTCGACCGCCAGCAGGGCGTACCGGTCCCGTAGGGCGGTCCGGCGGCGGATCGCGTCGATCGCCCGCCGCCGGGCCGCGGCCATCAGCCAGCCGGCCGGATTGGCCGGAGAGGCACGTGGCCACGACACCAGCGCCTCGGCCACCGCCTCCTGGGCCGCGTCCTCGGCCAGCCCGAAATCGCCGGTGAACCGGGTCAGCGCGGCGACGATCCGGGCCGACTCGATCCGCCAGACGGTCTCGACGTCGGCCGTACCCATCAGATCGGGCCGTTGCTCTCGCCGCCGTGCGGGACCTCGTCGGCCTCGGCCACCCGCCGGACCTCGATCGTGGAACCGCGGACCGCCGGGACCCGCTTGGCCCACTCGACCGCCTCCTGTTTCGTGGCGACATCGAGCAGGAAGTAGCCACCGAACAGTTCCCTGGTCTCGCCGTACGGCCCGTCCGTGACCACCGGCGCCTCGCCGCTGAAGTCGACCACGACACCCTGGCCCGGATCGTCGAGCCCTTCTGCCGCGACGAGCACGTCGGCCTTCATCATGTCCTCGATGAAACGGCGGGTCCTGGCCATCATCTCGTCGAGGTCAGCCATCATGGCCGCGTTCGTCTCATCGGTGCCCCGCATGATCAGCAGGTACTTCGACATCGCGTTCTCCTCGTCCGGCGGGGCCGCCCCTCGGCCCTCGCTCCCACACGTCGAACGAGCGGCCCGCCGATCGACACGGCCCCACAGATCCGGGTGGAGCGAGGCAACGGGTAGAGCGCCGACTCAGGCGGCGTTGCGGCGTGACAGCCAGCGGAGCGCGCGGCGGGAAGCCGTCCTGCGTCGTGCCCGCTTCTGGCGTACCACCTGCTGGCCGAGCCGGTCCACACCGCGGGCGCGCTCTGCCCGTAGCGCCTCCTCCTGCTCGCTCGTGCGGCCCCGCACCGCCTCCACGGCGGCGGCCATGAAGTCGCGCCAGATCCGATTCCGCACCGAAGACGCACCCCCGGGATGGCTGGTTGTCATTCAACAAGCATCGCCCGTTGCTCCCGATGTCAACATTCCTCAGTGGTACGACGTTGCCAGACCAACCGGGCATCGACGCCCGCCGTGGTGGTGCCGGTGCGAGGACAGAAAGAGGGGCCACCGCCCCGTCCGGCCCCCGTGGTGCCGACGGTGGTCGATGCCGCACGGCGAGAGAAGTTCGATCGCGCCTTGCGTGACGTACGGCACAGTTGGACCATCGATGGATGGCTGACATCGACGCGGGTCACAGCGAGCCACGGGCGACGATACCGGAGCAACGGGGCGACCGGCCGGACGACCCGGCCCGGCTGGACGTCGACAAGGCGCTGCTCGGTGGTGCCACCTATCGCGGCCTCGCCGAGCAGCGGCTCTCCGAGACCGAAGAGCGGTTCGAGAAGCGGCGCCGCACGGTCGGGCTGATCCTCGCGCCCGCCCTGGCGCTGATCTTCCTTGCCCTGCCGCTGGACATGCCACCCAGCCAGCAGACCCTGGCCGGGATCCTGATCGGCGTGATCGCCCTGTGGATCACCGAGGCGGTGCCGATCCCGGTCGGCGGTCTCATCGGGGTCGGCGTGATCGTGCTGATGGGTGTCGCCCCGGCCGGTGACGTCCTGCAGCCGTTCGGCTCGTCGACGGTGTTCACCTTCATCGGGGCGTTCATCCTCGCCCAGGCGATGCTCAAACACGGCCTGGCGCAACGCTTCGCGTTCCGCATCCTGTCGCTGCCCGGCGTCGGCAGGACGACGGGCCGGGTGATCGTCGCCTTCGGCGTGATCACCGCTCTGCTGTCGGCGTTCGTGTCCAACACCGCCACGGTGGCGATGCTGCTGCCCACCGCGCTGGGCATCCTCGCCGTCATCGCCAAGCTGCTCCAGAGCCGCGGCCTGACCAAGCCGGGCTGGGACCCGACCCGGCTGCGGGTCGGCTTCGCGCTGATGCTCATGCTCGCGTACGGCGCCAGCGTCGGCGGTCTGCTCACCCCCGTGGGTACGCCCCCCAACCTGATCGGGCGCGCCCTCATCGAGGAGGCCACCGGCGAGCGGATCTCGTTCGCCGGGTGGATGGCCACGGCGTTCCCGATCTGCCTGGTCATGTTCCTCGCGTTGGCCACGATCCTGCTGCTGCTCAACAAGCCGGAGATCCGCCGGATCGAGGGCGTGGAAGAGTACGTCGCCGCCGAGCGGGCCCGGCTGGGCAAGCTGTCCCGGGCCGAGAAGAACACCCTCGTCGCCTTCGCGGTGACGGTGACACTGTGGATCCTTCCCGGCATCGTCGCCCTTGTCGCCGGCACCGAGTCCAGCGTCTACGAGACGGTCAGCGGCCGACTCAACGAGGGCATCGTCGCCGTGCTCGGCGCGTCCCTGCTCTTCCTGTTGCCCACCGACTGGCGCAACCGGGAGTACACGCTCAACTGGAGCGACGCCGCCCGCATCGACTGGGGCACCATCCTCCTCTTCGGCACCGGCATCATCTTCGGGGCGCTGCTCGACGACACCGGCCTGGCCAAGACCATCGGCAACGCCAGCTCCGACTGGCTCGGCCTGACCAACGTCTTCGCGATCACCGCCTTCGCCGTCGTGCTGGCGATCATCATCTCCGAGACGACCAGCAACACCGCCTCCGCCGCCGTCGTCGTACCGATCATCATTCCGGTCGCCGTGGCCGCCGGCGTGGATCCGTTCGTGCCCGCCCTCGCGGCCACCTTCGCGGCGTCCTTCGGCTTCATGCTGCCCGTGTCGACCCCGCAGAACGCGGTGGTCTACGGCTCCGGCACCGTACCCATCACACGGATGATCCGGTCCGGCGCGTCGTTCGACGTCATCGGTGCGATCGTCATCCTTCTCCTCCTGCCGCTGATGCTCGCCGTCACCGGAGTCGGCCGATGAGCCAGCGCATCGCCGTCATCCCCGGCGACGGCATCGGCACCGAGGTCACCGCCGCCGCGCGCGCCGTGCTCGACGCCGTCTGCCGCCAGCACGGCATCGAGTTCAGCTACGACGAGTACGACTGGTCGTGCGAGCGTTACCTGCGCGAGGGCGCGATGATGCCGGCCGACGGGTTGGACGTGCTGCGGCCGTACGACGCGATCCTGCTCGGTGCGGTCGGCGCGCCCGGCGTGCCCGACCATGTCTCCCTGTGGGGCCTGCTGATTCCGATCCGACGGGCCTTCCGGCAGTACGTCAACCTGCGACCGGTGCGGGTGTTCGACGGTGTCGACAGCCCGGTGCGGGGCGCTCGGGCCGGTGCGGTCGACTTCGTCGTCGTGCGGGAGAACGTCGAGGGCGAGTACAGCGAGATCGGCGGCCGGCTCGGTCGCGGCCAGCCCGAGGAGATGGCCGTGCAGGAGTCGGTGTTCACCCGGGCCGGGGTGAGCCGGATCGCCGACTACGCCTTCGAGTTGGCCCGCACCCGCCGTCGACACGTCACCTCGGCGACCAAGTCGAACGGCATCGTGCACACCATGCCCTTCTGGGACGAGGTGGTGACCGAACGGGCGGCGGGCTTCCCGGACGTCGAGTGGCGCAGCGAGCACATCGACGCGTTGGCCGCGAAGTTCGTGCTGCAACCGGGCAGTTTCGACGTGGTGGTGGCGTCCAACCTGTTCGGCGACATCCTCAGCGACCTCGCGGCGGCGGTGGCCGGCTCGATCGGCATCGCCCCGTCGGGCAATCTCGATCCGACGCGCACCTGCCCGTCCATGTTCGAGCCGGTCCACGGGTCCGCGCCGGACATCGCCGGCAAGGGGGTGGCGAACCCGGTCGGCGCGGTGTGGTCGGCGGCGATGATGCTCGACCACCTCGGCCACCCGGCGGCGGCGCAGGACGTGCTGGCGGCGATGGAGTCGACGCTGCGGGACCCCGGCACCCGTACCCGCGATCTCGGCGGCACCGCCACCACCCGCGAGGTCACCGCTGCCCTGGTCGACCGGGTCGGCGGCTGAGCCGCGCGGGCTGGACACCGCCCGTCACCAGCGTGGCGCGCTCACCGACGCCGAGTTCGCCGCGGAACTGGCGAATATCCACGGCGCCGACCAACACCTGCGGTGACGCTGGATGGCAGCTACCAGGGTGGACGCGGTCTGTGATCTATCGTGAGCGGTGAGTGCTGGTGCGGGGTCCCGGCCTGGTGACGTACGCAGGGCAGCGCGCCGAGACAACCAACTCATCGGGAGTCAGGCATGGGCCTCATCCACATCGAGCTGTTCGCGACCCTCGACCTCGTCGGGCAGTCGCCCGGTGGCCCCGACGAGGACCCGGCGGGGTTCCCGTTCGGCGGCTGGCAGGCGCCCCTGCTGGACGAGGCCACCGGAGCGCAGATCGGTGCCGCGTACGAGGGCACGGACGCCCTCCTGCTCGGCCGGCGGACGTACGACATCTTCGCCGGCTACTGGCCCCACCAGGAGGGCGGCGAGGACAGCGAGATCGCCACGCTCTTCAACAGCGTCCCGAAGTACGTGGCCTCCCGCGGCAGACCCGACCTCTCGTGGGCCGGGTCCAGCCAGCTCGGCCCGGATCTGGCCGGCGCGGTCCGCGAGATCCGTGACCGGCACGAGCACGTGAAGGTCGTCGGGAGCCTGAACCTGGTGCAGACCCTCCTGCGCGAGAAGCTCTTCGACCGTCTCGACCTCTGGGTGTACCCGGTCGTGCTCGGCGTCGGCAAGAAGGTGTTCGACGGTGGCGTCGTGCCCACGAACGTCACGCTCCTCGAACCGCCGGTGGCCAGCCCGAAGGGCACCGTGTACCTGCGCTACGGGCTCGCCGGTGGCACGCCCGGGACGGGGGACATGAGCGCACCCGATCGCGGTGCCGGGCGCGACGACTGAAGCCGCCGCCGGCGGTGCCCCTCGTCGAGCCGCCCGTCTCGTCGACCAGGGGCAGCGCGCACCGATCGGCCAGGTGGTCGAGTGTCGGGGCCGACGGGTCACGGCCACCGACGGTTCGGCGGGTCATGGGAAACCCAGGTCTGTCGTATCGTTCCGGCATGGCGCACCCGGTGTGGGCGGACGGTGACGCGTACGAGACGTATGTGGGTCGGTGGAGCCGCCTGATCGCGGCCGATTTCCTGGACGGGCTGTACGTGCCGCCCGGGCGGCACTGGCTGGACGTGGGCTGCGGCACCGGCGCGTTGACCTCGACGGTCCTCGCCGACACCGATCCTGCCCGGGTGACCGGCATCGATCGTTCCGTGGGCTTCGTCGGCAACGCGCGAGCCCGCGTCACCGACGCTCGGGCGACCTTCCAGGTCGGTGACGCCCGCGCCTTGCCGTTGCCCGACAACGCCGTGGACGCGGTGGTCAGCGGGTTGGCGCTCAACTTCGTCCCCGAGCCGGCGCGGGCGGTGGCCGAGTTCGCCCGGGTGGTCCGGCCGGCGGGGGCGGTGGCCGCGTACGTCTGGGACTACGCCGAGGGCATGGCGATGATGCGGCACTTCTGGGCGGCCGCCGCGCAGCTCGATCCGGTCGCCGCCGAACTGGACGAGGGAAGCCGCTTTCCGGTGTGCCAGCCGGACGCCCTGCGGGCGCTGTGGGTGGACGCCGGGCTGGGGGAGGTGTCGGTCCGGGCCGTCGAGGTGTCGACGGTCTTCACCGACTTCGCCGACTACTGGACGCCGTTCCTCGGCGGCCAGGGCGCCGCCCCGGCGTACGTCACGACCCTGGCCGAGCCGGAACGGACCGCGCTGCGGGAGCTGCTGGCCGCCCGGCTGCCGGTCGAGCCGGACGGCTCGATCCGGCTCACCGCGCGCGCCTGGGCCGTCCGGGGCGCCGCGCCCGCGTGACGCCCGCCCGGTAGCGGCCGGCCGGGGCCGCACCGACCTCGCCACGCTGCTCGCCTCATGAGCCCGGGGCCGAGTAGAGCAGTCGGATCTGCGCGGTGCGGTAACCCGCCCGTGCGAACGCCGCTGCCATCGGCACGTTGGTCGTGTCGGTCGTGGCGGTGATCAGCTCGGCCCCCTGCTCGGCGTGGAACCGGGTGATCTCGGCGAGCACGTCGTCGATGTAGCGACGTCCGCGCAGCTCGGGCACCACGCCCAGGTAGCCGACGTTGCGGTTGTAGGGGGTCGCGGACGGGATCGCCAGACCGGCGAGCGTCCCGTCGGCGGTCCGGACCAGGCGCCACCACGCCCGCTCGCCCGGGCAGCCCAGGTAGAAGTCCATCTCCTCCCGGGCGGTGACCTCGGGGCCCTTGACCGCCAGGTTCCGGCGGGTCTCCAGGTCCAGGCTGCCCACCGCGATCCGGCGGAACACGTCCAGGAACTCCTCGTCGGAGCCCTCGGAGAAGACGAGCCTGCCGCTGCCCGAGGGCACCCCGGCCTCGGGCGTCCACTCCAACCGCAGCCGCTCCACCTCCTCGGTGAGCCCGACCGCCAGCGCCGCGCTCCGCCGCCAGGCCACCGCCGCGGAGACGGCCTCGTCGTCGCGCCAGCCGTTGGGCAGCGTCAGGTTGTACAGCGGTGGCTTCGGCGCGCCCTGCCGCGCGAAGGCCTCCAGCCCGGCGTCGAGCAGGCCGGCCGCGACCGCCGCGCGGTCGGCGACGGACGCCTCGACGTGCAGGCAGTCCAGGGCGACCGGGTGCTCGCTGGACGCCTGCCCCCACCACAGCGCGCGGCCCACCACCCGTCGGTCGACCTCGGCGATCCAGGTCCACTCCGGCCGGTACATCCCCTTGCCCAACTCGTCGAGATAGCGGTCGGCGTCGATCGTGCTGACCGGCTCGTCGACGGAGAAGCCGGTGACCCGGGCGAGATCGGCCCCGGTGGTGGCGCGGAACAACATCGGCCCTCATTCAGTGCGTGGCAGGGAAGCGGTCGCGCCGGTGTCGGCGCCGCTGGAACGCTACTCGGACCAGCCGAGACCGGCATCGGCAGCAGCGACGTAACGTGACCGACGGCAGCCCCACGCGGGCGACCGTCGGCGGGCCCTCCGGTGCTGTCGCAAACCGGACAAGACGGCAAAGCCCCTGGTAGAGCACTGTTGGGGCAGGTGGAGAGGCTGACGGATGTCGGGCCACATCCCATTCCTCCGGCCCGGTGAGGACAGCACCGTCCGTACCGGCGCCGCCCTCACCCAGCCCGGCCCTGAGGTCGCGGCGGACACGGCACAGCCGCCGGCCCGACCACGCGCACGGCCCGCGGCTGCCGTCCACACCGCTCCGGGCGCCCGCAGCGGTGCCACCGCCCACGGGACAAGGACGTCATCACCCGCCGACAGCCGGGCGCGACGCCGCCCCACGGTCGCGCCGCGCCCGTGCCCCGCCGGCCTTTCATCGCACTGTGGACCCCGCCCGGTCCGGCGTCGCTCATCCGCGCCCCGGCCCGGCGGCCGAGTCAGAGAGGGCCCACCATGGCCGCTCCCACCGCGACTGCCGCCCTGAGCGCATCTGTCTACGCACCGGGTGACCAGATGCTGCTGACCGTCACCTACTCCGACGCCGACACCAAACCGCTGACCGTCACCATCGTGGTCAGCGACGCGCAGGGCAACAGCAGTGCCCCGGTCAGGGTCACCGCGATCATCGACCCGCTCGCCGTGACCGTCACCGACAACTCCGGGCGTATCTGGACCCGGGTCTCCGACAACGGCGCGGTGGCTGTGTACCGGGCGGTGGCGTGATGCCCCGGGTCACCGTCCAGGTCCGCGACGCCGCCGGAAACACGGCGACCGCCACCGCCGACTACTCGCTGAGCCAGCCGGTGCTCGGTGGCTACTACCTCTCCGGCGGTGCCGATCCGACCGCCGACATGGCCGGCGGCAACTTCCGCTCGCTCACCCAGTACCGCAGCTTCGCCGACGGCTACACCTTCCCCGGCTACAACCGACCCTGGCTGGTCAACCTGGGCAAGGCCGGCGTGCAGATGAACATGGTCCTCGAGTTGAAGCACTACGGTGCCCCGGACACCGGGCCGCAGACCTTCACCGTGGACGGCACCAGCTACACCGTCCCGGCGCCGTCGATGACCATCCAGCAGCGGCCGGGTACCACCTGGCCGAAGGCGTACGGGTACACCCAGGTGCTCAACGGTCAGTGCGACGGGTTGTTCCACCGCGCCCTGGCGCAGTACCGCACGCTCGGCTTCGCGGCGAACATCCAGCTCGCCTCGGAGTTCGACACCGACCACGAGTTCGGCACCACCGAGGCCGGCAAGGCGTACACGTGGGCCGAGTCGGACGCACGGGCGTTGCAGGCGGTGAACTACATCCTCACCTGGTTCAAGTCGCGGACGATGCCCGCCGGCACCACCTTCTCCATCGGCCTCGGCGGCTTCGACCGGGCCTGCTTCCAGCGCACCCACCCGGAGTGGCTGATGCCCCGGCTGGACTTCCTCCAGTGGAACGTCTACGCCACCAACGCCAACGACACCGCGCTGTCCCGGTTTCGCCGCACGAAGGACTGGGCGGTGGCGGACCTCGGGCCGGTGGCGCTGTCCCGGCCGGTGATCATCGCGGAGTGGGGGGTGCGGTCCGCTGAGATCCCGAATCAGGCTGCCTGGATCGCGACCGTCCCGGCGGCCGTGGCACAGCTCAACGCCGAGCGCGGGCCACGGATCGTCCGGACCAACTACTTCAACTCCGGGTGGGGCACGCTGTCGCCGAAGGCGACCGGGTTGGCCGCGCTCCGGACCGCCTACGCCACCCGGCCGTACGTCTGACCGCGCCGCCGGCGGGCGACCCGCCGGCGCTCAGTACGCCAGCTCGACCGGGCGGCCGAGCAGTTCGGTGCCGTTGTTGCCCAGCCAGCCCTCGGCCGCCGCGGCGTGCTGGCTGAACGTGTGGATGTCCCGGAAACGGCGTTGCAGCGGCGTGCCGTCCCGGGACGCCCCGCCGCCACCGGCCCGGTAGCAGGCGTCCACCGCGGCGGCGGTCCGCTCGGTCACCCAGGGCAGCGCGGCCGAGATCCGCGGGTGCAGCCGGGCCACCGCCGCCGGGTCGGTCGCACAGGCGGCCCAGAGTTCGTCGGCCAGGTCGTGCAGGAGCGCCCGGGCGGCTCGGACGTCGAGGTCGGCCCGGCCGAGCTGGATCCGGAAGGCCGGCGAGTCCGCCAGTGACTGGCGGGCGTAGAGCCGCTGCCGGCCGCCGGCCAGCGACGCGACCATGTCGTCGAGGGCGCCCTGCGCGATGCCCACGGCGACCGCGCCGAGGTGCAGCACGAAGTGCACCAGCGGTGCGACGAAGCCCGGACCGGGTACGCAGGGCACCCCGGTGAACAGGTCGAGGCTGTCCTCGGCGGGGCAGAACGCGTCGGTCAGCTCGACGTCGTGGCTGCCGGTGCCGCGCAGGCCCAACGCGTGCCAGGTGTCGTGCACGGTGACCCGGTCGGCCGGGAAGAGCATCGAGCGCAGCTGCGGCCGCTCGCCGGCCGCCGGCTGCCCGGTGCCGGTCAGCACGCAGTTGCCGAAGATCCAGTCGGCGTGGCGGCTGCCGCTGGCGAACGCCCAGCGCCCGGTGACCCGGTAGCCGCCGTCGGTCGGTTCGGCCCGGCCCTGCGGGGCGAAGCCGCCAGCCACCACGACGTCCGGGCCCTCGGCGTAGAGCTTGTCGAACCGCTCCCGGGACAGCATCGCGAGCAGGTGCGGGGTCTCGGCGCCGATCATCACCGTCCACCCGGTCGCCCCGTCCGCCCGGGCCAGCGTCTCCAGCACCCGCAGCCCGGTGCGCAGGTCGGCCTCGTACCCGCCGTGGCTGCGCGGCACGAACATCCGGAAGCAGCCGGCGGCGCGCAGCGCGTCGAGCAGGTCGGCGGGCAGCTCCCGGGCCTGCTCGATCTCGTCGGCCCGTCGGGACAGCTCCGGGACCAGGTCCGCCACGGCCGCCGTCAGCCGGTCGAGGTGCCGATCATCCATCGTCTTCTCCTCGCGTCCGCCGAGCCGCCGGTCGCGGCACGCTCCGTCCAGCGTGGACGTCGCGGGCGCGCGGGCGGAAGGGGCGTCGGCACCGGATGACCCGGACGCCCGTCGCCGGTTACGGCCCGGTCGGGGGAGGCGGGCGGCGTGTTCGCCGGCCAGGGGATGCGGCGGGTCAGCCCTCGCCGAGCCGATCGGCGTACGCGTCGCGCAGCTCGGGCCAGCCGAACTCCTTGGCCTCGGCGCCCCGGATCGGGCCGACCGGGTCATCGTCGAGCAGGCGGTCGGCGACGTCGAGGCAGAGGTGCCAGCCGGCCGCGACCATCGCCAGCAGGCCCCGGTCGGCGACGGTGTGCCGCAGGGTGAGCCGGGTGCCGCTGCCCAGCGGGCTCAGCTCCCAGCGCAGCAGGTCGTCGCCCCAGGTGTACTCGAGCAGGTGCGGCGGCTCGGCCCGGCGTACCGTCGCGGTGGTCGGCGCGGCCATCTCGCCGTCGATCAGCGTGAGCACGGCGGGGCCGGGGGAGCCGAGGTCACGGTCGGCGAGGAACGGCGCCCACTCGGCGAGCCGGGCCGGCTCGGTCAGCGCCGCCCAGACGGTGGCCGGGGGGTGCCGCAGGTCGCGGACGAAGACCAGGGTGGCGCCGCCGTCGGCGGGTTCGGCGCGGACGTCCGCGGGTGGGCTGGGGCGGAACGCGTCGCGGTCCATTCACTGCTCCTGACTGTCGAGGTGCCGTTCCAGGGCGTCCAGGTGCCGGTCCCAGAGCCGGCGGTACGGGTCCAGCCAGCCGTCGACCGCCCGCAGGGGGCCCGGGTCGAGGCGGTAGATCCGCTGCCGGGCGGCCGTCCGGCTGGAGACGAAGCCGGCCTCGCGAAGCACGCGCAGGTGTTTGGAGACGGCCGGCTGGCTGACGCCGAGGCTGTCCACCAGCTCGCCGACGCTGCGCTCCGCGTCGCGGAGCTGGTCGAGGATCCGGCGCCGCGTGGGTTCGGCGAGGACGGTGAAGGCGTCGGTGGACACCAGCCCAATATGCCCCACACGTTATATGACTGTCAAGGCATGCGAGGAGCGCCCACCGTACCGGGAGCGGCAGCAGGCCCGGCTTCCTATGCTCGGGGAATGGAATTGCGGATCTTCACCGAACCCCAGCAGGGTGCCAGCTACGACCAGTTGCTCGCCGTGGCCCGCTGCGCCGAGGACGCCGGCTACGGTGCGTTCTTCCGGTCCGACCACTACCTCCCGATGGGCTCGGCGACCGGTGAGCCCGGTCCCACCGACGCCTGGACCACGCTGGCGGGCCTGGCCCGGGACACCAGCCGGATCCGGCTCGGCACCCTGATGACGGCCGCCACCTTCCGCCTGCCCGGCCCGCTGGCCATCACCGTGGCCCAGGTCGACGAGATGAGCGGTGGCCGGGTGGAGCTGGGCATCGGCACCGGCTGGTACGCCGACGAGCACACCGCGTACGGCATCCCGTTCCCGTCCCTGGGTGAGCGGTTCGACCGGCTGGAGGAGCAGCTCGCGGTCATCACCGGGCTCTGGGCCACCCCGCCGGGGGAGCGGTTCCAGCACGCCGGCCGGTACTACCCGATCAGTGACTCGCCGGCCCTGCCCAAGCCGGTGCAGCAGCCCCGCCCACCGATCCTGCTCGGCGGAATGGGCCCGAAGCGCACCCCGCGGCTGGCCGCGCGCTACGCCGACGAGTTCAACCTGCCGTTCGCCTCGGCCGCCGACACGGCCACGCAGTTCGACCGGGTCCGTGCGGCGTGCACCGAGATCGGGCGCGACCCGGCCGAGATGGTCTGGTCCAATGCCCTGGTGCTCTGCTGCGGGCGGGACGACGCCGAAGTGAACCGCCGGGCAGCCGCCATCGGCCGCGAACCGGACGAACTACGGGCGAACGGCCTGGCCGGCACGCCCGCCGAGGTCCTCGACGCCATCGGCCGGTACGCGGAGATCGGCAGCCAGCGGATCTACCTCCAGGTGCTGGACCTCACCGACCTGGAGCACATCGAGCTGGTCGCCAGCGAGGTGATGGCGAAGCTCTGAGCCCGACGTGATCCGGCGGCCGGTCAGATCTCCCGGTGCGCTCCACCGCCCGTCCCGACCATGCCCGGGTCGCGCAGCACGGTGTCCAGCCGGCCGTCCCGATCGCTGTCCACATAGGTGAGGTCCGTTGCGCCGTCGCCGTTCAGGTCGACCTGCACGATGTCGGCGACGCCGTCCCCGTCGAGGTCGGTGACCACCTCCACCGAGCCGTCCACGTGCCGGGTCACGATCGACCGCGCCCCGGGGGCACGCGGCGGCGGGCCGGGCGCCGGCACCGGCGTCGGGGCCGGCGCGGGTGCCGGTGTGGGTCGGGGACCGGGCGTGGGTGACGGATGGCTCGGCAACCCCCCGACCGGTGGGGCGCTCGCCGGCTCGACCCCGCTGCCGGTCGGGTCCAGCTCCTCCTCCGAGGGGAACACGTCGCCCCGCAGGGCCGGATCACGGTAAGTGCTCATGGGCGTAGGGTTCCCCGACGATGGCGAGAACAACCGTGCCCGATCGTCCGGTGTCCGTGGCGCCCGGTGTGTCGGAGGATGCTGGGACCGACGCCACGGTCATGAACGGGGGTCCGAGCGTGGAACTACGCCGGAGTCGGGGAACCCTTGTCCTCGCCCTGGTCTGCGTACTCGGTGGGGTGGTGCTGCTGGCCCTGCCCCGCGAGGACGCCCTGCTACGCACGATCATCGCGGTGGGAGCCGTCGCCCTGGGCGTCGTCGCGCTGGGCAGCGCGCTGCGGCCGTTCCGGTTCGGGATCGGCGCGGACGGCCTGACCATCCGGCGGCCGGGCCTGCGCCGGTCGATCCGGTGGGCCGACGTCGACGCGTTGATCCTCGACGAGCCACCCCGCCGCGACGGCCGTCCGGAGCCGCCGCGACTGCTGCTGGTGCCCACGCCCGGCGTGACGCTGGGGCCGCCGGTGACCGCCCGCCACCCGCTCGACGGCCGGCCCGCCGTCGAACTGCTCGTCCTCGACCAGGTCCGGGAGCAGCCGGAACAGGTGTCCGCCGCGCTCACCCGCTACGCCGGCGACCGGTTCGTGGACCTGCCCGCGCTGCGCCGCGCCGCCTTCGCCGACCCGGACCTCCCCGCGGGCCTGCGGGGCTACCGCATGGACACCGTCGACCGGTTGATCCGGCGCGGCCAGGACGCCCTGGTGTCCGGCGACGGCCCGACCCGGCAGGCGGCCCGGGTGGAGATCGAACACGCCTCCGCGGCCGGCCTGCCGGTCGCCCAACGGGGTTACGGCCGGCTCCAGGCCGACGCGGCGCTGGACGCGCTGGTCGCCGCGCTGGCCGACCACCCCTCGACCGATCGGGAGACCGCCACGTGACCGAGCCTGAGCGGGGCGGCCCGTCGGCCGCCGCTGCCGACGTCCCACGCCGCAACTGGGCCGGCAACGTGCGCTACGCCGCCCGCGCGTTCCACCGGCCCACCTCCGTCGACGAGCTGCGCCGACTGGTCGCCGGCAGCGACCGGATCCGGGCGGTGGGCACCGGGCACTCCTTCAACCGGCTCGGCGACACCGAAGGTGACCTGGTCATCCTGGCCGGGCTGCCGCCGGCGATCGACGTGGACCGCGAGCGCGCACAGGTCACCGTCACCGGCGCGCTGCGCTACGGCGACGTCGCCCCACAGCTGTACGCCCAGGGGTACGCGCTGCCCAACCTCGCCTCGCTGCCGCACATCTCGGTGGCCGGTGCCGTCGCCACCGCAACCCACGGTTCCGGTCAGACCCACGGCAACCTCGCGACCTCGGTCGCCGGCCTGGAGCTGGTCACCGCCGACGGCGACCTGCTCCACGTCGACCGGGACACCGACACCTTCGCCGGCATGGTGGTCGGGCTCGGCGCACTCGGCGTGGTCACCCGGGTCACCCTCGACCTGGTGCCGGCCTTCGAGGTACGCCAGTACGTCCGGCTCGACCTGCCCCGGGAAGCGCTGGACGAGGCGCTCGGTTCGGCCTACAGCGTCAGCGTGTTCACCGACTGGCGGGCGCCGCGACTGCGCGAGGTGTGGCGCAAGCAGGTCGCCGACCAGGCCCCGCCCCCGGCGGACTGGCTCGGCACGACGGCCGCCGACCGGCCGCGCCACCCCGTGCTCGGGATGCCGGCGGAGAACTGCACCCCGCAGCTCGGCGTGCCGGGCCCGTGGCAGGACCGGCTGCCGCACTTCAAGCTCGGGTTCACCCCGAGCAACGGCGACGAACTCCAGTCCGAGTACCACGTGCCACGCGCCTCGGCCGCCGACGCGCTCGCCGCCCTGGACGAGGTGGCGCACCTGATCGCCCCGGTGCTGCAGGTGTGCGAGCTGCGTACGGTGGCGGCCGACGAGTTGTGGCTCAGCCCGAACCACCGCCGGGACAGCTTCGTCCTGCACTTCACCTGGATCGCCGATGCCGCCAGGGTGCTGCCGGTGGTGGCCGAGGTGGAGGAGCGGCTGACGCCGTTCGAGTTCCGCCCGCACTGGGGCAAGGTCTTCGTCACCGACCCGGCCGAGCTGTCCACCCGCTACCCCCGCCACACCGACTTCACGGCCCTCCTGACCCACCTGGACCCCAAGGGCAAATTCCGCACCACCGACCTGGACATCCACTTCCCCCGCTAAGCCCTCCCCGCTCTACCCCCGGCTTTCCCCGGCTTTCCCCGGTGATCATGAAGTTAGCGACAGACGTGTCGGCGTGTCGTGCCGCTAACTTCATGATCGCCGCGGGTCAGCGGGGTGGTGGTGGGGTGGTGGTGGGGGTGGCGGTGGGTTGGGGGGTGCGGAGGGTGCCTCTCTGGACGGCGCGGCTGATGTCGCTGGGGGAGATGATGCCGACCAGGCGGCCGTCGTCGGTCACCACCAGGGCGCGGCCGTCGGCGCACTCACGGAGCCGGGGGAGCAGGTCGTTGAGTTCCTCGCCGGGTTGGGCGAGGACCAACTGGTCGGCTCGGCAGGCCACCTCGGCCAGCGTCGTCGACGCCCGCCGGTCGGCCGGTACGCCCCGTACCCGGTCGAGCGTGACCAGGCCGGTCGGCCGGCCCTCCTCGGTCAGCGGCAGCGCCGAGTGCCGGTACGCGAACAGGTAGTGGTCGACGAAGTCGGCGACGGTCATCTCCGCCGAGGCGGTCTGCGGCTGCGGGGTCATCACGTCGCCGACCCGGACCCCGCGCAGCGCGCTGCCGGCGCGGGCCTGCCGCTCCTCCATCCCGGCGGCGCCGATCAGGAACCAGCCGATCAGCGCCAGCCAGAGCCCACCGAAGCCGACCCCGGACAGGAACTGCCAGAGCCCGAGACCGATCAGCAGCGCGCCGAGCACCCACCCGGCGCGGGCGGCGACCACCGACGCCCGGGTCCGGTCTCCGGTCGCCTTCCACACGGCGGCGCGCAGCAGCCGACCGCCGTCCAGCGGCGCGGCCGGCAGCACGTTGAAGACCGCCAGCAGCACGTTGATGCCGGCCAACCAGGCCAGCACCCCGAGCAGCAGCCCACCCTGCCCGGCCAGCGCGAGCAGCGCGGCGATGACGCCGAAGAACGCCCCGATCAGCAGGCTGACCAGCGGCCCGACCCCGGAGATCCGCAGCTCCGCGCCCGGGTCGCGGGGTTCGCCCTTCAACTCGGCGACCCCGCCGAACAGCCAGAGCGTGATGCCGTCGACCGTCAGCCCGTTGCGCTTGGCCACCACCGCGTGCGACACCTCGTGGGCCAGCAGGCCGACGAAGAAGACCACCGCCGCGGCCAGCCCGGCGAGGGTGTACGCCACGGGGGAACGGTCGGGGTACGAGCGGGGGAACTGGTTGGCCGCCAGTCCCCACGCGATCAGGGCGAAGATGACCAGGACACTCCAGTTGACGCCGACCGGCACCCCCGCGATCCGGCCAAGCCGGAAACTCGCCCTCATCCCTCCCCGTTACCCGTGGTCGGCCCGCTCATGCGCCCGGCAGCGGCCCACACCGGGGACGCTCAGCGGCGAGGGCTCTCGCTGGCGATGGTCGCCGCCCGGGGCAGGGCCGCTGCGCGCAGCGCCCAGTCCAGCGCGTAGTCGGCGATCTTCTCCCAGCCGTCCTGGCCGACGGTGAAGTGTGATCGTCCCCGGAACTCCTCGTACGCGGTGAGCGCCCGGGACTTCTGGTAGAGCCCGGCGTTGGAGCGCACCACGGACGGCGGCACCACATGGTCGAGTTCCCCGGCCATCAGCAGCAGCGGGGCGCGATCGTTGCGCCCGTTGTCCACCCTCGCCGGGGAGGTCGGGTCGAGGTTGGCGAACGCGCCCTCGAAGAGCACCCGCCCCGCGCCCGGGACGGCGTAGCGCTGCCAGGCGCGGTCGGAGTCGGCCCGGCTCATCGTGTTGCCGAACGCGTAGTGGAAGTCCTCGGGGGTGAACGGCACGGCCCGGTTGCGGTTCGCGGGGTTGCGCAGGATCGCGAAGCCCGAGCGGAGCGTGCTCAACGGCAGCTTCAGCACACCCTTGACCGGGGCGGGGGCCACACCGACCGCCGCCGCACCGAGGCCCCGGTCGACCAGGAGTTGGGTGATCAGCCCACCGAACGAGTGCCCCATGATGATCGGCGGCCGGACCAGCGTCCGGATGATCCGGTCGTAGTGCGCGACGATCCTGGCGATGCTCTGCTGCGCGATCGGGGCCGGATCGTCGCGCAGCCGCTCGACCTCCCGGTCCATGCCGGGCCAGGCGGGGGCGAGGATCCGCAGGCCACGCGCGGCGTACCGGTCGGCCCAGCCCTCCCAGCTCCGCGGGGTCATCCAGAGGCCGTGGACCAGCACGACCGTGTCGACCTGGCCCTGCGGTGTGGCACCCATCGCGTCCTCCCGGTGTCGCGGCGTCCCGGCCCGGCGGTTACCCGCTGCCGTGCGCGGAATTCCTCGCCACCCGCTCCGTGTCGCCCAGGCGATGACGTCGGGCGCCGGCGACGGCCCCCTGACAAATGTCACGGCCGGAACGTGACGACCGCTCCGGGTACCGGCCCCCGGGCCGCCGGAGCATGAGTGCCATGACCAGTACGCATCCGGCCGTCGAGCTGAACGGCCTCACCAAGACCTTCGGCCCGGTCACCGCGGTCGACGGGCTGAGCCTGCGGGTGCAGCCCGGCGAGGTGGTGGCGTTCCTCGGCCCCAACGGCGCGGGCAAGACCACCACGATCGACATGCTGCTCGGGTTGGCCCGCCCCGACGCGGGGACGGTTCGCATCCTCGGCGGCACCCCGGACGACGCGGTGGCCCGGGGCCGGGTCGCCGCCGTGCTCCAGACCGGCGGCCTGCTCAAGGACCTCACCGTCGGCGAGACGGTCCGGATGACCGCCCACTTCTACCGGCACACCCGCCCGGCCGCCGAGGTGCTGGAGCGGGCCGGCATCACCGACATCGCCGACCGGGTGGTGGGGCGCTGCTCCGGCGGCCAGCAGCAGCGGCTGCGGTTCGCGCTGGCGCTGCTGCCCGACCCGGACCTGATGGTGCTCGACGAGCCGACCACCGGCATGGACGTCGAGGGCCGGCGGGACTTCTGGCAGGCGCTGCGCCGCGACGCACGGGCGGGGCGGACCGTCATCTTCGCCACCCACTACCTCGACGAGGCGGACGCGTACGCCGACCGGATCGTGCTGGTGCGGCAGGGGCGCGTCGTCGCCGACGGCACCACCGCGGAGATCAAGAACCTGGCCGCCGGCCGTACCGTCCGGGCCACCCTGCCCGGCGCCGACCAGGCCGCGCTCGCCGCGCTGCCCGGCGTGGACGCCGTGGAGGTCCGCGGCGACAGCGTGTTGGTGCGCACCGGCGACTCGGACGCGGTCGCCCGACACCTGCTCACCCGGACCGCGGCCCGGGACGTGGAGATCACCTCCCGCAACCTCGAGGACGCGTTCCTCGCCCTGACCACCGAGCACACCGGAGCCTGAGATGACCACCCTGCCGGCCACCCGCGCCGCCACCCGTACCGACCGCCGGCTGCCCGCCCTGGGCGGCTTCGCCCCGGCGGTGCTGCGCATCGAGCTGCGCCGGGTGCTGCGCAACCGCCGTACCCTCGCCTTCACGCTGATCATGCCGGGCGTCTTCTTCCTCATCTTCGGCCTGCCGCAGGGCGGTCAGGCGCTGGACAACGGCCGCCCGGTGACGGCGTACGTCATGATCAGCCTGGCCGTGTACGCGGCCATGGTGGCGACCACCAGCGCCGGCGGTGCGGTGGCCACCGAGCGGGCGCTGGGCTGGAGCCGGCAGTTGCGGCTCACCCCGCTGCGCCCGACCGCGTACGTGGCCACCAAGCTGATCACCGCGATGACCCTCGGCCTGCTCGCGGTCGTCGTCGAGTTCCTGGTGGGGGCCGCCGCCGGCGTCCGCATCCCGGTGTACGTCTGGCTGCTCTCCGGGCTGGCCGCCTGGCTCGGCTCGCTGGTCTTCGCCGCGTTCGGCCTGTTCATCGGCTACCTGGTGCCGGCCGAGAACGTCATGCAGTTCATCGGCCCGATCCTGGCCGTGCTGGCCATGTTCGGCGGGCTCTTCGTCCCGGTCGAGGTGCTGCCGGACGTCCTCCAGCACGTCGCGAGGTTCACCCCCGTCTACGGCGTGGGTGAGCTGTCCCGCGCCCCGCTGACCGGGGACGGGGTGAGCATGGCGGCGCTGGCCAACATCGCCTTCTGGGCCCTGGTCTTCGGCATCGGCGCGGTCCGGCTGTTCCGCCGGGACACCGCCCGGGTCTGACAACCGGCGACCGTTAGCGTGGACGCGATGGACCTCTCGACGGATCAGCCCCGGCCGGTGAGCCGCCACTGGCGGTTCACCGGCTGGCTGCTGGCCGCGGTGTGGCTGTTCTTCCTCAACGTGCCGCTCGCCACCGCGCTGCACCAGCCACAACCCTGGCGACGGGTCCTCGGCGTGGCCGCCCTGATCGCCTTCAGCGTCGGCTACGTGCTGCTGTTCCAGTGGGCCCGTGGGCTGCGCGAGTCGCTGCGGCCGATCCCGGTGTCCCGGGCGCGGGCCGGGCTGCTCCTGCTGCTCGCGGTCGGCCTGGCCAGCATCCCGGGCACCGACGGGGACTGGCTGGCCACCCTGGTGTACGTAGCCGCGGCCGCGGTGTTCCTGCTGCCGTCGCGGGAGGCGTTGGCCAGCGTCGCCGTCTGCGCGGCGACCCCGCTGGTGGCGTCCTGGCTGGTGCCGGCGTGGGAGCCGGAGAACACCATCGTCTTCGCGGTGCTGCTCGCCTCGTTCGCCATGTTCGGGGTGTCCCAGCTGGCCCAGCGCAACAGTGAGCTCCGGGCCGCGCATCAGGAGATCCGCCGGCTCGCGGTCGCCGAGGAGCGGGCCCGCACCGCCCGCGACCTGCACGACATCCTCGGGCACTCGCTGACGGTGGTGGCGATCAAGGCGGAGTTGGCCGGGCGCCTCATCGAGGTGGACCGGGAGCGGGCCGCCATTGAGATCGCCGAGGTGGAGGGGCTGGCCCGGGCGGCGCTGGCGGACGTGCGGCAGACCGTCGGGGCGTACCGCGAGGTGACCCTCGCCGGTGAGCTGGCCGGCGCCCGTTCGGCGCTGGCCGCGGCGGGCATCGCGGCGGAGCTGCCGGCCGAGGTGCCGGCGTTGCCGGGCGAGTGGGACCGGTTGTTCGGCTGGGCGGTACGGGAAGGGGTGACCAACGTGGTCCGGCACAGCGGGGCGCGGAACTGCACGGTCCGGGTGGGCCGGGACCGGGTGGAGGTGAGTGACGACGGTCGGGGCCCGTCCACTGGAGACGACGACGCCGGGCACGGCCTGGTGGGTCTGCGCGAGCGGGCGCGGCGGCTGGACGCGGCGGTGACCGTGGGTCGCCGTCCGGACGGAACGGGCTTCCTGTTGCGGGTGCACGCGCCGGTGGGCGCCCGGTGACCGGCTCCGCCACCGCGCCGATCCGGCTGTTGCTCGCCGACGACCAGGCGCTGGTTCGTGGTGCGCTGGCCGCGCTGCTCTCGCTGGAGCCCGACCTGACCGTGGTGGCCGAGGTCGGCCGGGGTGACGAGGTGGTGCCCGAGGCCCGCCGAACCAGGCCCGACGTGGCCCTGCTGGACGTGGAGATGCCCGGTCTGGACGGGATCGCGGCCGCCGCCGCGCTGCGGGCCGCTCTGCCGGCCTGCCGGGTGCTGGTGGTGACCACCTTCGGTCGGCCCGGTTACCTGCGCCGGGCCATGGAGGCCGGCGCGAACGGGTTCGTCGTCAAGGACACCCCGGCCCGGCAGCTCGCCGACGCGGTCCGCCGGGTGCACGCCGGCCTGCGGGTGGTCGACCCGACGCTGGCCGCGGAGACGCTGGCCACCGGGGCGAGCCCGCTCACCGAGCGGGAGGCCGAGGTGCTGCAGGCGGCCCGGGGCGGCGGCACGGTCGCGGACCTGGCCGGGGCGCTGCACCTGTCCGAGGGGACGGTGCGCAACCACCTGTCGGCGGCGATCGGCAAGACCGGTGCCCGCAACCGGGCCGAGGCGGTGCGGATCGCCGAGCAGAACGGCTGGCTGCTCGGCGAGTGACCGGTGCCGCTCAGGCGGTGGGCGGCGGGGTGGGCAGCTGATCCACCACCACCAGGCTGCTGCCGGGGCGCACCTCGGCGAGCAGCTCCCGCTGGCCGCTGGGGGTCAACCGGATGCAGCCGTTGGTGGTGTTCTTGCCCAGGTCGTCGTCGTTGTACCAGGTGTGCACGCCGATGTGCGCGCCCCGCAGGCCGGTCGGCACGGAGTCCGGGTCGTCGGGCACCGAGCCGAGGGCGTAGATGTCCACTCCGCCGTAGACGTCCTGCGGCGGCGGCGTGCGGCCCAGGATGAAGGTCCGGCCGAGCGGGGTGTCCTGCCCCGGAAGGCCGAGGCTGACCTCCCAGGAGCGCACCGCCTTTCCCGCTCGGTACCAGGTGAGCCGGTGCACCTTGCGTTCCACCACGATCTGGTCGCGCAGCGGCACGACGTCGAACCCGCCGGGCGGCAGCCAGGCCAGCCGCCGGTTGGCCGAGGGCAGCAGGACCGCCGTCCAGCCGGCCCGTCGCTGGGCGATCGGCACCGTCAGCTCGACGCCGGCGAGCGTCGGTTCGAGGAAGGCCAGCGGACGCCCGCCGGGCGCGTTGTACGCGGCGATCCGCCGCGTCGGGTGCACGCCCTCGGTCAGCGGCGTCGTGTCCATGGTGTCCGGATCGGCGGGGAAGCCCCTGGGGGCGGGGTCGTAGTCAACAACCGGTAGCCCGTCCGGGGCCGGCGCGGCCGGTGGCACCGACTCCTCGGGGCTCTGCTCGATGCTGCTCGGCGTCGGGTCGGGCGCCGCCGCGACTGGTCGGTCGGTGGTCGTCGAGCGGGGCGTGAGGGCCTGGCCGACCAGCAGCGCGGCGACCAGCATCGCGGCCACGGCGACGGCGGCGGCCATCCACACGCCACGGCGACGGTACGGGGTCATTCGGTCAAACGACACGAAAGCACTCTATCGGACCCGCGCCGCCAGAAGGGGCTCCTACCCGACAAAGAAGCGGTGACAGGAGCCCCTTCCCGGCAGGTCAGACGCGGGCGCCGACGTGGATGGCCACCGCGTCGTGCGCCGGCACGTTGGCGGCGAACCAGCCGCTACCGTCCACCGTGATCACCGGGCCGCTACAGGTGCCGCCCGCGTACGTGCCGTGGATGACGTCGCAGTAGCGGCCGGCGGGAAGCCCGGTGTGGTACGAGCGACCGTTCACCGCGGAGTCCTCGTCGTTGACCGTGATGAAGCCCTTGCCGCTGCGGCTGAACGCGATGTGGTTGTTGCCGTTGTCGTACCAGTTGGCGACGCCGGCGCCCTCGGTGGCGTTGCGGAAGCCGACCATGTTGGCGATCACCGGCCAGCGGTGTTCGCACTCCCAGCCGGAGTAGCAGGCGGTGTTCAGCGTCTTGTTGGTTCCGTCCGACGGAGGACCGGCGTCCCGGTTGCTGAAGGTGTAGCTGGACATGACCGTCGGTGAGCCGTACGGCCAGGCCAGCATGAAGGCGTTCGCCAGGGCGTAGATGCCCCGGTCCTTGTACGTGAGCACCCCGCCGGCGTCGCGCTGGGTGTCGTGGTTGTCCACGAACACCGAGGACGGGCCGGTGGGCAGGTGTCCCCAGCCCTCGCCGAAGTTGCGCAGGTAGGACAGCCGCTCCGAGCGGAACACGCGGGCCAGGTCCTTGCCGTAGCGGAACTCGTGCACGTCACCGTTGCCGGTGTACTCGGTCGGCTGGACCGGCTCGCCGGCGCCGTGGATGACCTCCTGCACGATGTACGCCGAGCGGGAGAGCTTGCCCTTGATCGCGGCGATGTCGGCGGCCGGCATGTGCTTGCTGGCGTCCATCCGGAAGCCGTCGACGCCCAGGGAGAGCAGGTCGTTCAGGTACGAGGCGATCCTCGTGCGGACGTAGTCCGACTCGGTCTTCAGGTCCGAGAGGTTGACCAGTTCGCAGTTCTGCACCTCGTACCGGTCGTTGTAGTTGGCGATGTCGTCGCCACCGTTGCGCCCGCAGTGGTGGAAGTCCTGGGTCTGGTAGATGCCCGGGTAGTCGTAGTGGGAGTACGAGGAGCCGGCCCAGCCGGTGCCGCCGTTGTCCTGGCCGGACATGTGGTTGATCACCGCGTCGACGATCACCTTGACCCCGGCTGCGTGGCAGGTGTTCACCATCGACTGGAACTGGGCGCGGGTGCCCTTGCGGGACTCGATCCGGTAGCTGACCGGCTGGTACGCCAGCCACCACTGGTTGCCCCGCACGTGTTCCTGCGGGGGTGACACCTGGACGTAGCCGTAGCCCTTGGGGCCGAGCGTGCTCTGGCACTCGCTGGCCACCGAGGGCCAGTTCCACTCGAAGAGCTGGACGATGACCTTCTTGGCCCCGGACGGGGCGGCGACGGCCGGGGGAGCCGTCACGGTGGCGGGGACGAGCAGGCTGGCGACCAGGCCGAGGGCGAGGATCGCCGAGCCGCGTCGACGTCGGTGCATCGGGACTCCTGACGGGGGGTGGGGGTGGCACCGCAGGGGAAGAGAGCCTGGTTGCCGGAATCTTGCAGCACAGGCTGAAATTTTCCGAAAGGTTACAAGCGTGTTGCAGCGGCTGTCAATCCATGGACATCCGTCACTGCCCATGTCGGCCGATGGTGCGTCGGGACGCGCTGCGGCGGTGGGGGCGCTACACGCGTCCCGGCACCGGTTGGTTCGATCCGGCCCAGAAATTTCCGCCGCCGGGTGATCCGCGAGCCCCGCCGGTCCGTACTGGATGGGGGAGCAGGGGTCGGCCGGTGGTGCGCCGCCGCGAGACGATCGAGGAGCAGATGGCCCGGGCAAAGCAGAACCAGAAGGCGGCCACCGTCCGGACCGGTGCCAGCAGTCGGGGGGTACGCACCCGATCGCGGTCCGCGACCGCCATGCTGATCGCGTCGGTGCTCGCCGCGCTCTGGGCGGCGACCATGCTGACCGGCGCCGGGCAGACGGCGTACGCGTACGGCTTCTTCTTCACCGAGTTCTTCGCCGGCGTCATCGCCCTGGTGTCGCTGAGCCTCACCGTGATGCTCGGCCTGCTCGCCACGGACCGGCTGGTGCTGCGCATCTCGCACCGGGTCCTGTTGCAGTCGGCGCACCGGGCCACCGGTGTGCTGGGCGTCGCCGGGCTGGTCTTCCACGTCCTCACCAAGATCGCCACCGGCCGGGCGGCGGCGACCGACGCGCTCGTGCCCTTCATCGGCGGCGGAGGGCTCTACGTCGGGCTCGGCACGGTTGCCGCCCTGCTGATGGTCAGCGTCATCTGGACCGGCATCATCCGGGCCCGCTTCGCCGGCGTCGGTCCGAAGTGGCTGTGGCGCGCACTGCACTCCACGGCGTACGTCGCCTGGCCGTTCGCCCTGTTCCACGGCCTGTACGCCGGCCGCGTCGCCCAGTCCTGGGTGGTGCTCAGCTACCTCGGCTGCGTCCTGCTGGTCGTGCTGGCACTGCTGGTCCGGCTCTCGGTCACCATCGGCCGGCGCAGCCGCGAACAGCACCAGGCCGCGGTGCGCAACACGGCGATGGCCGGTCGGGCCGGCGAGGAGAGCCGGGGCCGCTCCCTGCTGGCCGGGCTGGGCCGACGACGCGAGAGCAGCGACGAGAAGCGCCCCGCCTGGGCGGAGACCACCACCGCCTCGTGGACCGCTCCGGCCGGCCCGCGGCGGCGCGACCCCGAGCGGTTCACCGTCCCGGTGGTGCCCGAGCCGGGCTCGCTCGCCGAGCCGGTGCGGCCCACCCGACGCCGACGCGACGAGGAGCCGGCGGCCCGGCGGGACACCGAACGGGCCACGCGTGGCCGGCGCGACGAGCGGGAGTCGTCGACCCGGCGGTCGAGTCGGCGGAGCGCGGAGGAGACGGTCACCCGTCGGCGCGACGAGGAGGAGTTGGAGCCGGTCGCCCGGCGCTCGAGCCGCCGGTCCCGGTCGGTGGAGGACGACGGCAGCAGGTACTCCGCCCCGCCGCAGCGGATGGTCGACGAGCCCGAGGAGCCGTGGGACAGCCCGCGCCGGTGGCAGGCCACCGAGCCGATCTCGGCCGGCCCGGTCTCCGCCGAGCCGATCTCGGCTGGTCCCATCTCGGCCGGTCCGATCTCGGCGGCGCCGCGCAGTGGCAGCGGCCGGCACAGCGCCGAGGACGACCTGCCGGAGGAGCCGGACTACTGGCGCCCGCCGACCCGGTACGTGCCGGAGGAGGTGCCGCCGCCCGTCGACGACACCCCCACCCTGGTCGACCTGGCGTCGCGGCGGGCACGGCGGGCCGCCGGCGAGAGCCGGTCCGCCAAGCGGCGCAAGGCCAGCGCGGACGCGGTGGACGGCGCGTACTGGGCCGGGCTGCGGGGTGAGGCGAAGTGATGCGTACGACCGTGCCCCCGGTCGCCTGCGTGGGCGAGCCCCGGCTCACCGCCGGTTTCGCGGAGTTCGGCCGGCTGGACCTGGCCGCGCACGAGGAGGTGCACGGGCCGATCGGCCCGATGGAGCCGGCGCAGCTCCTCCGGCTCGCCGAGGGCATGCAGCTCAAGGGCAAGGGCGGGGCGGGCTTCCCGTTCGCCCGCAAGCTGCGCGCGGTGCTGGAGTCCTGTGAACGGCAGGACCTCGCCGCCGTGGTGGTGGTCAACGCCACCGAGGGGGAGCCGGCCAGCTGGAAGGACAAGGTCCTGCTGACCCGCGCCCCGCACCTGATCCTGGACGGTGCGGCGCTGGCCGCGTACGCGCTGGACGCCGAGGAGATCGTCATCGGCGTGGCCGACGACGGGGTGGGCCGGGACTCGCTGATGGAGGCGCTGGCGGAACGGCGGATGCCGGTGCCGGCCACCATCGTCACCGTGCCGCACCGGTTCATCTCCGGTGAGGGCGGCGCCCTGGTCAACGGGATCAACGGGCTGCCGCACATCCCGCCCGGCACCAAGAAGCGCTCCAGCGACTCCGGGGTCGGCGGCCTGCCCACCCTGCTCTCCAACGCCGAGACGTACGCCCAGCTCGCCGTCGGTGCCCGACTCGGCCCGTACGAGTACGCGGCGCTCGGCACCGACGACGAGCCGGGCACCGTGCTGCTCACCGTGACGGGTGCGGCGGGCCGACCGGCCGTGGTGGAGTGCACCGCCGGTATGCCGCTGCGCGACGTCCTCGACCTGTGCGAGGTGCCAGACGTCCAGGGCATCCTGATGGGCGGCTACCACGGCAAGTGGATCACCCCGGAGGCGGCGGACCGCGCGGAGGTCTCCCGCAAGGGCCTGGCCGCGGTCGGCGGCACTCTCGGCGCCGGCATCATCGTCCCGCTCGGCACCGACACCTGCCCGCTCGGTGAGGCCGCCCAGGTGGTGCGCTACCTGGCCGGGGAGTCCGCCGGCCAGTGCGGACCGTGCAAGATGGGCCTGCCGGACCTGGCCCGCGCGGTGGACCTGGCGGTGGCCGGGAGCCAGCCGGCGGACGTGGTGCGGGCCGCCGCCGGCGAGGTGAAGGGCCGGGGCGCGTGCAGCCACCCCGACGGCACCGCCCGGTTCGCACTCTCCGCCATCGAGGTCTTCGCCGACGATCTGCGGCTGCACACCACCGGCGACGGCTGCGGCCGCCGGGTCAAGGGCGTGATGGGGCTGCCGGGCGCACCCGACGCGAACCCGCAGAAGCTCACCCTGGACTGGTCGCGGTGCGACGGGCACGGGCTGTGCGCGCACGTCGTGCCGGACTTCATCCGACTCGACGGCAACGGATACCCCGCGTTCCCGCCCACCCCGGTGCCGACCTGGCTGCGGGAGGGCGCGCTGAAGGCGGTCAAGGTCTGCCCGGAGCTGGCTCTCCGACTCGCCAAGGCCGAATAGCGAAGCCTCAGGCCCAGCAAGGGTCCCTTCCGGACCGGAACGGAGGAGCGGATGCGGATCAGCATGGCGTGGACAGGGGCCGGGGAGCTACGCCGTGCCGCCACGGCCGCAGCGCTCGTGGTGGCCCTGTTCGGCATTGCCGCCTGTACCGGCACCGCGCCGGGTGGGCCCGCCGCCGCCGGATCGGCCCCGGCCTCGACCGGCGCCCCGCCCACCCCGACCGGCGCGGCGACCGGCGGACCACCCGCCGCCCCAGCGCAGATCCCGGACGTGCTGCGCTTCACCGGGACCACCCTCGGCGGCGCCGCGTTCGACGCGGCACAGCTCGCCGGCAAACCGGTGGTGCTGTGGTTCTGGGCGCCGTGGTGCGCCACCTGCGCCAGTCAGGCATGGACGGTGGCCGAGATTGAACCCCGGTACCGGGACACCGTGCCGATCGTCGGCGTCGCCGGGCTGGGCGAGCGGAAGGCCATGAAGGAGTTCGTCACCGAGTTCGACCTCGGCGCGACGCCGCAGATCGAGGACAGCAAGGGTGCGCTCTGGAAGCGGTTCACGGTGACCGAGCAGAGCATCTTCGTGATCATCGACCGGAACGGCGCGGTCGTCCACCACGGCTTCCTGGACGGTGAGGCGCTCACCGCCAAGGTCGCCGCACTGGCCGGGGTGTGACCGCCGCACTGCTGCTCGCGCTGACCGCCGGCATGCTCGGCGCGGTCAACCCGTGCGGCTTCGCGTTGCTGCCCGCGTACCTCTCGCTGTTGGTCGCAGGGACGTCGGACACCCGCGGCGCGGTCGGCCGCGCGCTCACCGCGGCGGCCGGGTTGACCCTGGGGTACGTGCTGGTGTTCGGCGCCTTCGGCCTGGCGCTCGCGCCGCTGGCCGGCTGGTTGCGGCCCCGGCTGCCGTGGCTGACCGTGGCGCTCGGGCTGCTGCTGGTCGTGGCCGGCTGCTGGTTGCTCGCCGGCCGGCGGCTGCCCGCCCCCGGCTGGTCCGCCCGGGCGCCCCGGCTGACCCGGTCCTGGCCGTCGATGGCGCTGTTCGGCGCGGCGTACGCGCTGGCGTCGCTCGGCTGCGCCATCGCGCCGTTCCTGGCCATCGTGGTGACCAGCCTCCAGACCGGCTCGACCGGTCAGGGGTTGGCGCTGTTCGGCGCGTACGCCCTCGGGATGGGTCTGGTGGTCGCGGTCGCCGCGCTCGGGGTGGCGCTGCTGCGCGACGGCCTGGTGGCCCGGCTGCGCGTCGCCGGCGCGCTGGTGCCCCGCCTCAGTGGCCTGGTGCTGCTGGCCGCCGGCGGCTACGTCGCCTGGTACGGCTGGTACGAGCTACGGCTCGCCGCCGGCCGCCGCGACGCCCTCCACGACCCGGTCATCCAGGCGGCGTCCCAGTTACAACGAACCCTGTCCAACGCCCTGGACGCCATCGGCCCGGCACTGCTCGTAGCCGCCCTGGCGGCCCTGCTGATCCTGGCAGCCCTGACGCAGGCCCGCACCCACCGCCTCCGCACCCCACCCAGCCTCGTTGATCATGAAGTTATTGCCACGACACGCCGAGGCGACGGGCAATAGCTTCATGATCGACGGCCGGAAGGGCGGGGGTGTCTTGCGGTACCGGAACCCCCGCCGGCCGAAGCCCTGAGGCAACGACGTTGGTCTTGACATCCGGAAACGATCGTCGGAGTCTGTCTGACAACGTTGTCACACCGAAGGACCACCATGCGTATATCCGAATTCGAGTTGAGCAGGCGGCGGCTCCTCATCCTTGGCAGCGCCGTCGGCGCTGGACTCGCCATCGCCCGACCCACCGCCACCGCCCAAGCCGCGCCAGCCGCCACCACGTCATACGCCGCGGCCACCGGCCCGGTTGCCAACACCTACCACGCGCTGCTGCTCGCCCACACCCGATGGGCCGAGGAGCAATGGGATCCGGCGATCAACGCATACCGCCTCGCGGACTTCAGGTTCGCGGTCGTTCTCGGTAACGCGGTCCTGCTCATCTCGCCCGGGTACGACCCGGCGGCCGCAGGCGTCGACCGGGACACGCTCCACGCCCGTACCGTCGCCACCATCCGCCGATTTGCGGCCACCAACCGGCTCGCCGGCGGCACCGAGTGGGGCCGACAGCTCTTCTGGGACAGCACCTTCGAGCTGTACTTCGTCCTGGCCGCCCGACTGCTGTGGTCCGAACTGGACGAGGTGACCCGCAACAACGTTGACCGCATCGCCCGCGGGCAGGCCGCGTACGCCCATTCCCTCGGCACCGGTAACGACCCGCTGAGTGGCAGTTGGACGCCGAACGGCCTCACCGGTGGCTGGATCGGCGACACCAAGCTCGAGGAGATGGGGGTTTACGCCCAGGCGATCGCGCCCGGCCTGGCCTGGGCGACGGACGACCCCGCAGCCGCGGCGTGGCGCGAGCGGTTCCTGACGTGGACGCTCAACGCGACCGGACTACCCGCAGCCGACCGCGCCAACCCCGCCGTCGTCGACGGGCGGGCGGTCGCGGACTGGAACACCGCCCACAACATCCACGACACGTTCCTCGTCGAGAATCACGGCTCCTTCGGCCCGCACTACCAGGAAGAACTGTGGCGCACTGCGGGTCGTACCGCTGCGCACTTCCTGACCGCCGGCCAACCGCTCCCCGAGGCACTCACCCGGCAGCCCAGCGCCGCCCAGCTGTGGCGGACCATGCGGCTGCTGGCCAGCGATGCTGGCGAACCCTTCATGCCGATGGTCGCGGACCGCTACCACCTGTACGGCCGTGATGTCCTGCCACTCGCCTTCCTCGCGCAGGTCCAGGGCGACCGGCACGCCGCCCGGGCCGAGGCGGACCTCGCCGACCGGCTCATGCCCTACCTGAACTACCCGCCCGAGTATCGGCTCACCAAGTTCAGCGGCGAGCCGAAGTACGAGCCCGAGGCCCGGGCCGAACTCGCCATCAGTTATCTCTTCCATTCCTGGCGGGCAGCCAACGGCGGCGTGGTCGAGCCGGTCGCCAGCACCACGTTCTTCGCGGCGGCGGCGGGCACCCGGGACTTCGGGGAGCAGGCCGGGCTGACCGCCCAGCAAACCCCGACCGCCTTCGCCGCGGCGGTCAGCAAGACCGGGTACGTCTCGTTCCTGTGGGCCCCCGCCCACGACAATTGGTTGTTCGACACCCGGGCCGCCTCGCTGCTGCCGAGGCAGTCGGCGCCGGTCCTCGGCCGCACCTCCGCTGCGTACACCACCGCCCGGGACGGTCTCGACGCCACGGCCACCGTTCTACGCGTCGCCGGCGGCACCGCGGGATACGTCACGCTGCCCACCGGTACGGTCGTGTACGCCACCACCGGCATCGGTGCCGATGAGGGCGCGCTCACCCTGTTCAACCTGGACATGCCCGGTGTACCCGGGCTCACCGGCACCCGCACCTTCACCGGCGAACAGGGGTCCGTCACCCTGGCTGGACAACAGGGCCTCGGCGACGGCGGAACCGACCAGATCAGCTTTGCACCTCGTCCAGCCAGGTACGTGCGGATGCTCGGCCGATCCCCCGTCAACCAGTACGGCTACTCGCTGTTCGCCTTCGCCGTGCTCGGCGCCAGCGGGATCGACCTCGCCACCGGTCGGCCCACCACGGCCTCGTCCGCCGACCCCGCCTACCCCGCACCGAACGCGACCGACGGCAACTCCGGCACCCGCTGGGCGGTCGCCCGGGAGGAACGCGGCCGCGCGGACAGTTGGCTCGCCGTCGACCTCGGCGAGTCCATCGACATCAGCGGCGTACGCCTGGACTGGGAGGCCGCGTACGGCACCCGATACGTCATCCAGACCTCTCTGGACGGCATCAACTGGAGCGACGCGGCGGTCGTGCCGGACAGCCCGACTATCGCCGGCTCCTGGCTGGACGTCGACGGACGAGCGGGTCTGGTAGTCCACAACGGCCGGAATCCGATCACCGTGACCGCCACCACCGTCACCCTGTCCAGCGGACCGGCCACCGGCAGCACTCGGCTGATCATCGAGGGGTACACGGGCGCGAGCAGGTCGGCCCTGGCCGCCGCGGCGTCTCGAACCCTGCCCAATGGCGGTCCGGAGGCGTTGCGGGTGAGTGACGCGGACGGATACCTGAGCCTGTTCAACCTGTCCGACGACGACATCACGACGGCGGCCGTCACCCTGTCGCAGCACGCCACGCTGCGGCTTTACCACGGAAGCCAGGTCACCGGATCCGGGACCACCAGCTACCAGGTCGACCTTGCCGCCGCCACCGCACGCGTCGAGCCGCCGCGGTTCACCGCGACCGCGGTAGGACCGGCGAAGTCGATTCCCGCCGGTACCCGGTTCGACGTCACCGACTCGCACCACCTCCGAATCACCGCACCCGCCGAGCACATCGTGATGGTGCAGCTGGAGTCCATGGCCGGTGGTGCCCGACGGCGGGTGACGGTACCCGCTGGACGCAGCCGGGACGTCGCGTTCGCGGGTGGGACGGTGACGCCAACCAGCGACCTGGCCCGGTCTCGGACGACCTACCCGACGTCACCGCTCCCGGCTGGCATGACCGACCCGTCGGCCGCCGTCGACGGCGACCCGGTTACCGCCTGGCAACCCGGCCCGACCGGCCGATTGGTGATCGACCTCGGATCGCTCCAGGATCTGGCATCGGTCCGCCTGACCTGGACTCCCGGTCGGCGGCGGCCGATCACCGTAGCCACCTCTGCCGACGGGCTCGGCTACGTATCGGTCGCCTCGGTCCCGAAGCCGCGACCCGAGACCACCATCTCGACCAGGTCCTCCGGGCGGTACGTGGCGATCGCGGTCGCCGACTGGCAGCCCGGTGACGCCTGCCTGACCCACGCGGAGGTGTTCGGTGCCTGAACCGGCACCGCACGTCCGCGCGGGAGCCGGAACAGCTCAGCGTCGGGACTGACCACGGTGTCACAATCGTGGCCGAGTGGACGGCGGCGGGACTGGTGCGAAGGCATCAGTCCCGCCGCCGTCGACCAGGTGCGGGGAGCGTTGTTTTCCAGCTAGCGCAGCGGGGTCAGGCGGTCGGTGCCCACACGGTCGCGGAGGACCTCGGGGACCAGCACGGAGCCGTCGGCCTGCTGGTACTGCTCCAGGATGGCCGGGAAGAGCCGGCTGGTGGCCAGCGCCGAGCCGTTGAGGGTGTGCACGAAGCGGGTCTGCTTGCCACCCGGCTCGCGGTAGCGGATGGCCGCCCGCCGGGCCTGGTAGTCGCCGGCCCAGGAGACCGACGAGACCTCCTTGTACTTGCCGGTGCTCGGCATCCACACCTCGATGTCGAGGGTCTTCTTCATCGACGCGCTGGCGTCACCGGCGGAGAGCAGGGTGCGCTGGTAGTGCAGGCCCAGGCCCTCGACGAGGCTCTCGGCGTGGGCGAGCATCTCCTCCAGCGCGGCGTCGGCCTGCTCCGGCAGGGTGAACTGGAAGATCTCCACCTTGTTGAACTGGTGCCCGCGCACCGTGCCACGCTCGTCGGAGTGCGAGCCGGCCGATTCCCGCCGGTAGCACGGGGTGTAGGCGAACGCCTTCAGCGGCAGCTTCGAGGTCTCCAGGATCTCGTCCTGGTACGCGCCGAGGATCGCCGTCTCCGACGTGGGCAGCAGGAACTGCCCGCGCGGGGCGGACTCGGAGTCGAGGTGGTAGACGTCGTCGTAGAACTTGGGGAACTGCCCGGCGGCGTAGCCGGCCGAGTCCAGCAGCAGGTGCGGCGGGAGCAGGAACTCGTACCCGGCGGCGATGTGCCGGTCGATGAACCAGTTGAGCAGCGCCCACTCCAGCCGGGCGCCGACACCCGTGTACATCCAGAAGCCGGAGCCGCCGAGCTTGACGCCCCGCTCGTAGTCGACGAGGCCCAGAGCGCGGGACAACTCGACGTGGTCGCGGACCTTCTCGATGGCCGGCGGCTCACCGAAGGTCTTGACGACCCGGTTGGCCTCCTTGCCGCCGGGCAGGACGTCGTCGCTGGGCAGGTTCGGCAGCTCGCTCATCGCGGTGCGCAGCCGGCCCTGCACCTCGTCCAACTGGGACTCCAGCTCGGCGAGCTGCTTACGCTCGGCCTCCGGCGCGGTGACCTGCGGCGCTGTGCCGGCGCGCTTCGCCTGCGCGTACGCCCGGGCCTCCGCCTTGCGGCGCTGCCGCTCGGCGTCGATCTCCGTGATGAGGGCGCGCCGCTCCTGGTCGAGCCGCTGAATCTCGTCCAGGGCCCGATCGACCTCGGCGGGATCCAGTCGCTTCGCCAGCGCGGTCGCCACCGCCTCGCGATCCTTCCGGATCAACTCCATGTCGAGCATGCTGCTCCGTACGCCTCCGTCCGGGGTCGAGTGGACCACCAGATGCTACCGTCGCGCCCCCGCCCCGCCGGGACGGGGAGCGCGAGCCCACCGTCGCGTGTGCGCCGGAGGGCTCAGAGCCGGACCGGCATCAGCACGGAGAAGGTGTCCGCGTCGTCGGGGCGGCGGACGGCCAGCGGCGCGATCGGCCCGTCCAGCTCCAGCACGAGCTGCGATCCGCCGGCCGCGTCCAGCGCGTCCAGCAGGTAGCCACCGTTCACACCGACCCGCAGCCCGCTCGGGTCGTGGCCGGCCGCCCCGTCCGGCGCGGGACCGGCGGCGGGCAGCTCGTCGGCGGCGGGGAGCAGCCGCAGGTGACCTCGCTCGTCGAGGCCGAGCACGGTGACCGCCAGCGACTCGCCGCCGTACTCGCGGGCGACCGTGGGGGCCGCCGGGTCGGTCAGCGCCGCGCGCAGCGCCGCGGTGTCCACCGGGATCCGGTACGCGGCCGGACGCTCACCGACGGTTTCCCGCAGCAGCCTGCGGTAGTCGGGAAAGTCGTGCGGCAGGGCGGTGCCGGTCAGCGTCCGGGCCGCCACCGCGACCCGCAGGTCCGCGCCGGACACGGTCAGCCGCACCGGCCGGGCGTCAGCGACGTCGAGCAGCGCGCGGAGGCGGTCGACCAGGTCCACCCCGACGAGCACCCGCACCGGCGGCCCGTCGACGCTGGCGCCGGCCCGGGCCAGCGCGAGCCGGTGCCGGTCGGTGGCGACCAGCCGGACGCCGTCCAGCTCGACGTCGAAGAGCACGGCGGAGAGCACCGGCAACTCCGGATCGGCGCCGACGGCGAAGCGCACCGCGTCGAGGGCGGTGGCCAGCTCGGCGGGGGAGAGCAGCAGCGTGGTGGTCGCCGGCGGCGCCGGGTCGACCAGTGCGCGGAGCCGGGTGATCTCCCGGCGGGCGTCGGCGAGCCCGTCCGACAGCCGGCGCAGGTGCGCGTCGAGCAGCCGGTGCACCGCCGCCGGCTCGGCGCGTACCGCCGTGGCGATCTCCGGCACCGGCATGCCGACCCGGCGCAGCCCGGCCACCAGCCGGGCCGGGGCGATCTGCTCGTCGGTGTACCAGCGGTAGCCCGTCACCGGGTCGACCAGGGCCGGCTCCAGCACCCCGGCGGAGTCGTAGAAGCGCAGCGCGCTGACGGTCAGGCCGCTGGCCCGGGCCAGCTCACCGATGCTGTGCAGGTCGCTCTCCACGCCGGGCATCCTGCCCCCTCGACCCGGTCGAGGGTCAAGTCGCCGCCTCGGCCCCCGGCGTCGACGACGCCTCCGGCCCCGGGCTCGTGGCCTCCTGCTTCAGCACGCGGAAGGTGAGCCCGGCCCGGACGAGCCGGTCGAGCAGCGCGTCACCCATCGCGGCGACCGGGGTGAGCTGGCCGGCGGTCGTCGGCAGCTCGTCCAGTGCCAGGCAGAGCGCCGACTCGGCGAGCATCTTCGCCGTCTCGTCGTAGCCCGGATCGCCGCCGGCGACCTCGGTGACCACCCGTCGTCCGCCTCCGGTGCCGACGAACCGGACCCGGAACCAGGACGCGGCCCGCTGCTGCGCGGTGGGCCCCTGCCCGGAGGCGAGCCGGTTGAGCAGCCAGCGCCGGGTGGGCGGCACCCTCACCAACCCGACCAGTACGCCGAGCCCCGCCGCGCCGGCCAGCACGGTCGGCAGCCGCTTCACGGCGGCGAAGTGCCGGTAGCGGAAGTCCGGGCCGTACTCCGGGCGGGCCGCCGCCGAACGGCGGACCACCTGGGGGTCGATGGTGGGCAGCGGCACGGTCCAGATGCGCAGCTCCGCCGAGCAGGACAGCCGGCCGGGCACCGCCCGGACCCGTCGGTCGGTGGGGCGCGGCTCGACCGCCCGGCGGTCCCGGGCAGCCCGGCTGGCCTGCCCCGTGCGGGAGAACGCGGTCAGCGCGGAGTGGTACGTGCCGGCGGAGAACCGGCCGCCGGCGCGTACGTAGCCGTCGACGGTGATCGGGACGTCGGCGGGCAACTGCCTGACGGTGAACCAGACGCCCAGGTCGTGAGGGACGGAGTCGAACCCGCAGGCGTGCACCAGCCGCGCTCCGGTGCGGGTCGCCTCGGCGTGGTGGCGGACGTACATCAGGTCGACGAACTCCGGCTCACCCGTGATGTCCAGGTAGTCGGTGCCGGCTCGTGCGCAGGCGGCGACCAGCGGCTCCCCGTGGTGGATGTACGGCCCGACGGTGCTCGCCACCACCCGGGCGCTCTCGGCCACCGCGCGCAGCGAGTCGGCGTCGGTGACGTCGGCGGTGAGCAGCGGCAACCCGGCCAGGGTCGCGTCGATCGCGGTGAGTCGGTCCCGTACGGCGGCCAGGCGATCCGGGTTGCGCCCGGCCAGCGCCCAGCGCAGCCCGGACGGCGCGTGCCGGGCCAGGTATTCGGCGGTCAGCCCTCCGGTGAACCCGGTGGCTCCGAACAGCACCACGTCATACGTCCGCTCCCCAGCCATCCCCAGAGTCTGCCACCCACCGCCGCCACCTGTAGATCATGAGCGCGGGGAATCCGTCGTCACCACCAGCCGGCGCGGGGAACGTCCAGTGGGGACCGGTCGGGGCGCAGCACCTCGCCGGTCTCGACGCGCTGCTTCACCTGGCGCAGCGTGCGGCGGACCAGCAGCCCCGGGTCGTCGCCGACCAGGTGCGCGGCCAGCCCGACGGTCGGGGTGGCGCCGGCCAGCGGACGGGCCGCCAGCTCGGTGCCCCGGTCGCCCGGCGCCGGCCGCATCCGCACCTCGACCGCGCCGTCCAGGCGGCGCAGCGGCTCGGGCCACCGGCCGCCGGGCAGCACCTGCTCCGGCGGCCGGCCCACCGTCACCACCTCCCACCGGGCCGGCGCGGCGGGGTCACCGCCCGCGCCGGTCCGGCCACGCCACCGGAGCAGGCGCGCCGCCCCGGCCAGCGCCGTGCCGCCGAGGGCGGATCGCGCCCGCGTCAGCCGTCCCATCAGCCCCACCCGTTCTCCCGGTCCACGTCCCTCGACCCTCGGCCCGGACCGGGTGAAGCGGGCTCGCCCGGAAGGGGTGAACACGTCCGGGCCGGGTAACCGCTCGCCGACCGGGGGGTGGAACGCGTCGACGGGGGTGGAGCCGGGTGCCGGAACAGCAGGATCGCGTGCGCGTCGGCACGGCACAGGGGCGACCGGCGGACCCGCCGTTGCTGGCGTCCCGGCTGAGCCCGGCGGCGCCGCCCGAGCCGGTGGTGGCGCGGCCCCGACTGCTGCGCAGGCTCGACGAGGGCAGCGCGGGACCGGTCACCCTGGTCGCCGCCCCCGCCGGCTGGGGCAAGACCACCCTGCTGGCCTCCTGGGTGCGGCTGGCCGCTGACACGCCCGAGGCGGGACCCGGACCCGCGTGGGTGTCGGTGGAGGCCGGTGACGACGGCGACCGGCTCTGGGCGTACCTGGCGGCGGCCCTGCGCTCGGCCACCGGCCCGGCGGACGACGGCCCGGCCGCGCCGGTTCCCGACCGGGCACCCCGCCCCGACCAGCTGGAAATACTCGCCGCCGCGCTCGCCGCCGCCGACCGGTCGGTGCTGCTGGTCCTGGACGACCTGCACCGAGTCGGCGACCCGGCGGCGCTGACCGGGCTGGAGTTCCTGCTCCGGCACGCCGGTCAGCGGTTGCACCTGGTGGTCGGTGCCCGGGCCGGCCTGCCGCTGCCCCTGCACCGGCTGCGCCTCGCCGGAGAGCTGACCGAGATCGGCCCCGACGAGCTGGCCTTCACCGACGACGAGGTGGCCGACCTGCTCATCGCGCACGGCGCGCCGCTGCCGGCTGCCGCCGTACGACGGTTGCGCGAGCGCACCGGAGGTTGGCCGGCCGCGCTGCGCATCGCCGCGCTTGCCCTGCGCGGGCACCCCGACCCGGAGCGCTGGGTGGGGCAGTTCGGCGGTGACCACCCGGAGATCGCCGGTTACCTGCACGAGGAGGTGCTCGCGTCGGTCGACCCCGCCGACCGGGATCTGCTGCGCCGTACCGCTCTCGCCGAGACCGTCTGCGCCGACCTGGCCGAGGCGTTGACCGGCCGCGCCGACGCCGGCCGGTCGTTGGCCGACCTGGCGGGGGCCGGCGGTCTGCTGCACCGGGAGGACACCCGTCCGCCCTGGTACCGCTGTGACCCCCTGCTGGCCGACCTGCTCCGCGCCGAGCTGGCCCGGCTGCCCGTCGAGGAGTTGCGTGAGCTGCACGCGCGGGCGGCCGACTGGTACGCCGGCGACGGTCGCCCGGCCGACGGGTTGCGGCACGCGTTGGCCGCCGGCCGGTGGGACCGGGCCGGTGACCTGTTCGTCGCGCACTGGCCGGAGCTGACCAGGTACGACCCGGAGCCGGTGAGCGGACCGAGGCCCGCGTCGCCGCCTCCGGAGGTGGTCCGCGCCGATCCGGAGGTGGCGTTGGCCTGCGCCGCCGAGCGGGCGTACGCCGGTGACCTGCCGGGCGCCACCGCTCACCTGCGCGCCGCCGCCGGATACGCGGGCGGCCTGCCGGTGCCGCGTCGGGACCGGTTCCTGCGGTTGGCCACCGCGCTGGAGCTGACCGTGGCCCGCCTCGCCGGGGATCCGGCCGAGGTGCGGGCCGCCGCCGCTCGTCTGCTGCGGAGCCGCCCGGCCGGGGCGACGCCGACCGGCGTGCCGAACCCCACGCAGGCCGTCGGGGGGAGCAGGGCCGCCGAGGACGCGGACCTGCGGGCCTTCACGGGCACCGCGCTGGGCCTGGTCGAGCTGGCCGCCGGCGCGCTGCCCGACGCGCGGTTCGTCCGGGCGCGGGCGGCGGCCCGGGAGGCCGGCCGGCCGCGTACGGAGCTGGTCGGTGCCAGCCGCTCCGCGTTGCTGCTCGCCGTCCGGGGAGAGCTTCGCGCGGCCGAGCAGGCGGCCCGCGACGCCCTGGGCGTGGCGGCCTCCCGGGGCTGGTCGTGCCGCCTCGACTGTGCCTACGCCTACCTGGCGTTGGCCGTGGTGGCACTGCATCGTGACCAACCCGAGGAGGCTGCCGCCAACCTCGCCCTGGCCGTGCCGGTGACCGGCTCCGCAGGCTGGTCGGGCCCCGCGAGTTCCGCCGTGGTGGAGGGTGACGACGGGTCGGCGGAGTGGCCCGGCGAGCCGGTGGCGGCGGCGGTGGCCGCGCTGTGTCGGGCCCATCTGCACCGCGACGCCGGTGATCCAGCCGCCGGGCAGCGGCTGCTCGTCCGCGCCCGGGAGTCGTTGACCGACCGGCCGGCCGCCGCCGAGTTGGCCGGCCTGCTACGGGCCGCCGAGGCGGACCTCCGTGCCGAGCGGGGCGACGTGGACACGGCCCGTGAGCTGCTGGCCGGTGCCACCGAGGACACGGCGTCCCCGGCGCTCGCGGTGGCGCTGGCCCGGGTCGAGCTGCGCGCCGGGGACGCCGGCGCGGCCGGAAGGACGCTGCCCGACTGGCAGGGGCCGCCGGCCGCCGCCTGGCCCCTGCCGGTACGCCTGGACGCCGGCCTGCTGGACGCGGTGCTGGCCGAGCGCGGCGGGGACGGTCGTCGGGCCGGGCGGATCCTGGAGCAGGTGCTCGACCTGGCCGGCCCCCAGGGCGCCCGTCGGGTCTTCACCCGCTCCGAACCGCCGGTGCGGGACCTGCTGGCCGCGCACCTGGACGCCGGCACCGCACACTTCTCGCTGGTCAGCGATCTGGTCCGGGGTGCCGAGCAGACGAGCGTCAGGCCGCCGGCCGAGCCGGGGGGCACGCTCGACGAGCCGCTCACCGAGCGCGAGTTGACCATCCTGCGCTACCTGCAGAGCATCCTGTCCAACGTGGAGATCGCCAGCGAACTGTCGCTCTCGGTCAACACGGTGAAGACCCACGTCCGCAACATCTACCGCAAGCTCGACGCGACCCGCCGGCGTGAGGCCGTCCGGCGGGCGCGCGAGCTGCGGCTGATCTGAGTGGCCGGTAGCCGACCGTCCCTCGGTGGTCAGGCGTTGGCGGCGGCGTCCACGGCGGCCAGCAGGTCGGGCAGGTCGTACTCGCCCTCGTGCCGGACCCCGTTGACGAACAGGGTGGGGGTGCCGTTCACCCCGCTCCGGATCCCGCCGACGAAGTCGCGGCGGACCCGGTCGGCGTGCACCCGGTTGTCCACCTCCGCGTTCACCTCGTCCGGCGGCAGCCCGAGTTGCTCGACGCCGAGCGAGAGGTGCACCGGGTCCAGTTGGTCCTGGTGCTCGTAGAGCCAGTCGTGCATCTCCCAGAACCTGCCCCGGGCCGCGGCGGCCTCGGCGGTCTCGGCGGCGCGTTCGGCGTACGGGTGCACGTTGGCGATCGGGAAGTAGCGGTACACCATCCGCACCGTGTCGGCCCGCTGACGCAGCACCTCGTGCAGGTTGGGGTACGCGGCACCGCAGAACTGGCACTGGAAGTCGCCGTACTCGACGATGGTCACCGCCGCGTCGGCCGGCCCCCGGACATGGTCCTGGTCGGTCACCGGGTCCCGGAGTCGGGCGGTGACCTGCAGTGGCGTGGTCATCCGGCCATCACCCGCCGATCGGCGGTGAGCCGGTCCAGCGCTTCGATGATGCCGTCCGCGCCCGGGTTGACCTCGGGGGGCGACAGGTAGCTCCAGGCCACCGTCCCGGCCGGGTCGAGCACCACCAGCGCCCGCGCCGCCTCGCCCTGCGGGGTGTACGCGCCGTACCGGCGGGCCACCTCGCCCTTGGGCTCGAAGTCGGCCAGCAGCGGGAACTTGATTCCCCGGCTCTCGGCGAACGCCCGGTGCGACCAGATGCTGTCCACCGACACCCCGAGCAGCACCGCCTGGTACTGGTCGAACATGGGTGCCGCTGCCTGGTAGAGCGACATCTGGTCGCCGCAGACCGGGCTCCAGTCGGCGGGATAGAAAACGAGCACGACCGGCCGCCCGCGGAACTGCTGGGGCCCGATCTGGCGCCCGTCCGGTGTGCCCGCCAGGGTGAAGCCGGGCGCGGAGCGCCCCGGTTGGATCAGCCCGTTCGGATCACTCATGCCCCCAGCCTGCTACCGGGGTGGGTGAGGTGGGCTCACCCACCCCGGGTGGTTCCGCTCTCACGCTCAGCTCAGCACCGGGGCGACCGCGATGTGGTTCTGCACCTCCCGGATGCCCGGGGCGGACCAGACGACCTGCTCCACCTCGGCCCGCTCGGGCATCGAGTGCACCAGCCCGCCGAGCACCGCCGTGTCCCCGTGCACCCGGACGCTGATCCGCTCGACCTCGGTGGCGCCGGCCCGGGCGAGCGCGTCGACGATCCGTTCGGCCAGGTCGTGGCCGTCCGGCGGGGCGGCCGGGCGGACGCTGATGCCGTTGCTCACGCCGCGTACGCCGGTCAGCCGGCAGACCGCCCGCTCGGCGGCCCGCCGCTGGTACTCCCACTCGACCTCGCCGTGCAGCGTCACCCAGCCGGCTGAGACGGTGACCTGAAGTTTCTCGATGGGCACGAACGCGTCCCATTCCAGCGCGTGCCCGGCTGCGGCGGCCAGGTCGGGATCGGAGCGCTCGGCGCCGCCGGGCAGCCGCACGGCCAGGTCGTTGGCGACCGCCCGCACCCGGGCGACGCGGTGTGCGGCCCGCTCGGCGGCCCACTTCTTCGCGTAGCTGTCCACCCGCCCGGTCAGCGTGACGACGCCCTCGGCGACGGTCACGCCGATCTCGTGCGGCTGCACCCGTGGCTCCCAGGTCAGCTCGTCGAGTACGGCGGACTGGATGTCCTGGTCGGAGCGGCTGATCGTCGCGATGGCCATCTGTCCCTCCTCCGGTGCGTGGGTGGCGGACCAGGTCACGGCCGCGGCCCGGTCTCCGCCGTCGGTCGAGCCTGCCGCCGGGGAGGGTGAGTCGGCCTCGCCCGGAGCGGGTGAGGGGTGCGGGTGCCGGCCGGCCGACGGGCACGCGCGTCGATGGTGGGAGCGCTTCCAAAGTGACGGGGAATCGGTTACGGTATCGGTGTTCCCGATCGCGGGAGCCGTCGTGTCGGAGGCGGGAGCGGGGCAGCTCATGCCCCTCCGGCGTCGTGCCCGTCCCCCGGGCGGCGACGCCACCGCCGATCGGCGCGCCACCGGCCCACCGTCACGTGCACGGGGCGGTCCGGACGCGGTCGGCGACGCCCGGACCGCCTCGAAACGCCGGTCCGCCGGGGCTGCCTGAGGGGTCCGGCACCCCGGCGGGCCGGCCCCGGCTCGGGAACGAGGATGGGCTCCGCTCGACCGGCGGTCGAGCGAAGCCCACGGGGTGCGAGTGGGTCAGCCGTCCAGGCCGACGGGGCTGTTGGGGCGGTCGACGTCGACGAACTCGACGTCGTCCACCGCGCGGTCGTCCCGGCTGCCGGCGGCCCGGGCGGCGGAGCCGACGGCCCAGCCGACCGCGGCGCCCACCAGGGCGGCGCCGATCAGCAGCGTCCACGGCAGAGCCGGCTGGCGGCCGGCGAGCGCGTCGAAGGCCAGCGAGGCACGGCGCCGCGCCTCGTCGGCGGCGGAGCCCACCAGGTCGCCCGCCCCGTCGGCCAGGTCACTGCTGCTGCGACGGGCCGAGCGGGCGGTGCCCAGCACGCTGTCTCCCGCGGAACTGACCGCGGAGACCAGGTGCTCCCACGCCTGATCCGCGATCCGCTCCGGCTTGCTGCGGCGGTCCAGCAGGTTGCTTCCGAACATCGTGGTTACCTCCTCGGGTGCCGAAGCCGCCGGCCACTTCGGACTTCGGCGTCCGGCCTACGCGTCACGGCTCATCCGGCAGTGCCCCGTGCCGGCCGGACGCAAACCCGGCCGGCACGGCTCGGCGGGCACCTCAGTGCAGCACCACCGCCGCGACGCCCCGGGCGAAGTCGTCGTCATCGTCGTCGTCATCGCCTCCGCCACCGAAACCGCAGGCCAGTACGAGGGCGAGCAGGACGCCGACACCGGCCAGCCCAGCCAGTCTCTTGATCATCGATGATCCTCTCCGTCGCGGTGGGTGTCGGGATCGATGCTAGGGGGCGCCGGCAACAGCGGGATGGCATCCGCGGCGGTGGACGGGTGCGACACGCCGGTGCCACGCGGGCGCGACGCGGTCGGCCGACCGGTTGTCGGGTGTGTCCGGTCGGGACCGCTACCCTGGTCCGGCGGCGCGTCGGCTCCGACCGATCGTCGAGTGATCAAATAACGGAAATTGCGGAGGTGGGTGACGTCATGTGCCCGAATCCGCGAATTGCTCATCCCGAGGGGTGGCGACCGAGGCCGTCGGAGGAATACTCTCGGTCGCGGCCCGCGTACTGATGAGGCGCCCGGGGGACGGGCGGGTGGAGGTGCTCGCGTGAGCCTGTCGATCGTGAAGTCGGTTCTGTCCGGTGGTGTCGTGGAGATCGCCCCGCGCGGTGAGATCGACGTCGATACCGCGTACGAGGTGCGCGAAGCGATCGCCGAGGTGCTGGCCAAGGGCCGGCCTCTCCGCATCGAGCTGAACATGAGGCTGGTCACCTTCATCGACTCCGTCGGCATCAGCGCCATGGTCGCCGGCTTCCAGACCGCCGAGGTCAGTGGCGTCAAGCTGGTGGTCACCCAGCCCAGCCGGTTCGTCCACCGGCAGCTCTGGGTCACCGGGCTGCTCGGCCTCTTCGGCGCCCCGGAGCCCTACTTCGCCGGCGCCGCCACCCCCGAGGTGCTCCCCGGCGCCTGAGCGCCGTGGACGATCCCGTCAGGGCTGCTCCTCCAGGCCGGTCAGGTCGACGTCGGTCACCTCGGTAACGGCCCGGATGGCCGTCACCGACGCGTACCCGGCAGCCAGCAGCGCCACGTCCGTGCCGGGCTGCGCGGCCTGTCCCGGCTCCTCCAGCGACGTGCGGACGAAACCGTGCCCGGCCTCGGCCACCGTCATCTGCACCTGACCGAAGCTGGCCAACGTGCCGTGGCGCACCCCGCGCAGCCGCCCGTGCGGCAGATCCGGCGCGTTGACGTTGAGCACGCTCTCCAGGGGTGCGGCGGTCAGCCGGGGGAGCAGGTCCAACGCGACCCGCGCGGCGGTGCTCCAGTGCCGGTCGGCGTCGCGTACCCGGGCGGCGGCGTCCACCGCGGCACCACCGCTGGCGGCCGTCGCCTCGCGGGCGGTGAGCACGTCGAGTGAGACCGCCATCGCCCGGCAGCCGTTCGTGGCGGCGGTGAACGCCGCGCCCACCGTGCCGGAGTGCAGCACCGCACGGCCGGCGTTGGCGCCCCGGTTGATGCCGGAGAGCACCACCGACGGCGGCGCGCCGAACGCGCCGTGCAGCGCGATCAGCGTGATGAAGCCGGGGGAGCCTCCGACCCCGTACGCGGGCACACCCGCCAGATCCGGCAGCGGATGGTCGTGCACCACCACCCGGCCGTCCTGCTCCATGGCGCTCATGGCGGCGCTCGTGCCGCTCGCCTCCTCCAGCGGCGCGGCGACCACCACGTCCAGGCCCCGCTGCGCCGCCGCCCAGGCCAACGCCTGGATGCCCGGTGCGGCGATCCCGTCGTCGTTGGTGACCAGCACCCGCAGCGTCATCGTTCGACCGCCCGGTCGGCCAGCTCGTCGGGCGTGGTCCGCTCCTGCTGACGGCTGTCCGCAGGCGCCAGCCGCACCCGCTCCACAAGGCCGGTGATCGAGTCCAACCGCCCGGTGCCCAGGCCGTGCCGGGTCACGTTCAGCGCCCCGGCGGCGGCGCCGGTCCGGATGGCGGTCCGGATGTCCCCACCGCCGGCCACCACCGCGGCCACCCCGGCGGTCATCGAGTCGCCCGCGCCGCGCGGGTCGGCGGCCTCCAACCGGGGCATCTCCACCTCGAACAGTTCCCCGTCGATGAGCGCCAGCGCCGGCTGGTCCGCCCGGCTCACCACCACCGTCTCGGCGCCGGAGGCGTGCAGGTCGTACATCACCCGGCTCAGCTCCGCGGTGTCGTCGCTGCGGGCGCGGCCGTCGCGGATCAGCTCCTCGTGGCTCACCTTCAGGAAGAACACCCCGCTGTCCAGCACCGCGCCGAGGTGGTCGCCGGAGAGGTCCACCACCACCCGGCCGCCGTTCGCGCCGAGGTCGGCGGCGAAGCGCCGGTACAGGTCGGCCGGGACGAGCCACGGCTCGTTGGGTCCACTGAGAACGCTCACCGACGCCCGCAGGCCCTCGCCGAGAGCCAGGTTGTACAGCTCGTCGAGCTCGTGCCGGCTCAGGGGCTGCCCGGGCACGTCGACGATCTCCTGCCGGGACCCGTCCCGACGGTCGTGCACGTACCCGCCGCTGCCCGAGTCGCGGACCACCACCTTGAGCTCCACGCCCTCGCTGACCAGCAGCGGCTCCAGCACCTGGCCGATCTCGCCGCCGAGCGCGGCGCAGAGCACCACGTCGACCCCGAGCGACAGCACCATGCGGGCCTGCCAGACGCCCTGCCCACCCGGGTGCAGGTGCAGCTCGGGCTGGTCGCTCGGCTGGTCGACGGTCACCGTCAGCTGCGGCGTGGGCGCGAAGACCATCACGTGCCCGCTCACCGGTCGTAGCCTTTCATGCATCCACCCTTCCGTCACAGCCGGTGATTTCCCATTAGCCGACCGTAGTGCGAACGGTGTGCGAAGGGCGGGACAACAGTGCGTGTCCGTCCGGGCGTTGCCAGCCCGACCGGCGTACGGGACGATCGGGCGACCATCGACGGCGGGAGACGGTGTGCTCAGGAGCGATACCTTCAGCTACACCGTTCAGGCCCGCTGCTCGACCGCCGACGCGGCGGCGCTGCTCAGTGACCTGACCCGGCAGGGCGAGCTGCATCCACTGATCATCCGGGTCCGCCGGCTGCCTCCCCGGCCCGGCGCCCAGGCCAGCTACGCGATCAGCGACCGGCTGGCGGCGGGGCCGGTGCGCTTCCGGACCACGTACCAGGCGGACGTGCTGATCAGCGAGGAAGACGAGATCGTCATGGTGGCCCGCCAGTGGCCGGCCACCACCGTGCGCAACCACACCCGGCTGCGCGCCGAGCCGGACGGCCTGGTCCGCATCGATGTCGAGATCACCCTGACCGCGCCCGCCCCGCTGTTCCGGTACGCGTTCCGCCAGGCCCGCGCGGCCCACCTGGCCCTGGCCACCCGACTCGGCGCGGTCCTGGACCGCCCCGACGTCCCCCCACCACCCACCTGACCAACTCCGCGCGTCCGCGCCGCGCCCCTGCCAGGGTCCCTCCACCCTGGATGTAGTGGCCTGCTGCGGCTCCGAGGTCACTACATCCTGGTTGCGGCGCGATCATGGCTGGCCGCGCCGGCGACGGTGGGCCGGCCGGCCGCTCGTCGCCCCCACGGTTTGTACGTCGAGAGCACCGTCGCGATGACCATCAGGCTGGTGGACACCGCCGGTGCGATCACCAGGTCGGCGCGGTCCTGAGCGGGCAGGGCGACGCCCAAGGCACCGGCGTGGCGCAGGTTCGGGGTGAGCAGGAACAGCACCAGTCCGACCATCACCGTGGTGATGACGAGCTTGGTCAGCACCCAGCGGTAGCGCAGCAGGCCCCACGGGGTGAGCAGCGCGCTGGCCACGCCGACCAGCCAGACCAGCACGCTCAGCGGCGCGAACAGCACGGTGCCGATCAGCGCGGCGACCGGGTAGACGACGGCCGGGTCGGCGCCACGCAGCGCCGCGACGCCGAGGGTGAGCAGCACCAGGTCGGCGCCGAGCCAGCCGAGCGAGGTGACCAGGTGCAGGGTGAGCAGCGCCTTGCGGGCGGGTGGCGGGAGTCGACGCATACGAGCGATGCTGCCGCCTGGTCCGGCCGTGGTCGTCCGACCGTCGGCGACATCCGGGGTACGCCCGCTGACGTACCCCGCCCGGTGCCTCCGTGTCAGGGGGCACCGGGCGGGTCGGGTCAGTACACCGACAGGTGCACGTGGTTGGTGTGGTCGCTGGACGGGTCGCCACCCGCTCCGCTGTACGACTTCCACCCGCTGCTGGGCAGCCAGATCTGCCGGTACCAGATCACGTACAGCACGGCGAGCCGGTCGGCGTTGCGGATGAAGTACGCGGCCAGGTTGTTGCCGTACGTCTTGTCGCCGCCGGTGGCGTCCCCGCCGAAGCCGCTCTTCTGTGCCGCGAAGTCGCAGGCACGGCCCTTGGGGTGTTCGCCGGAGCCGCCGGAGCGGTGGCAGGAGACGTACCGGGTGAAGCCGGCGGCCTTGGCCTGGTTGAGCGCGTGCAGGGTGCGCGGGGTGATGCAGCCGGTGGCCGGGGTGGGGTCGTTGACGCTGCACGACTCCGATGGCCAGGAGCCGTCGGAGTTGCGCGGCGCGGCCTGGGCGTTGGCGGCCGAGGTGCCCCGGTTGGAGCCGCCGCTGTCGGCGGTTGTCCGGGGCTTGGTGGTCGCCACCGTCAGGGCCCGTTCGGCCTGCTCCTTGCGCTTGGCCATCACGGTGACCTGCTTGCGCTGTTCGCGGATCTCGCCGTCGAGCGCGATCCGGGTGCGGTTGGCCTGGTCCTTGGTGGCGAGCAGGTCGCGCAGCACCCGGTCCTCGTTGGCGGCGACCGCGTCGAGCGCGGCGGCCCGGTCCATGAAGCCTTCCGGGGTGTTGCTGTTGAGCAGCGCCGACATCGTGCCGAGCCGGCCGGTGCGGTAGGCCACTCCGGCGATCTCGCCGACCTTGCCGCTGCGTTGGGTCAGCTCGGTCTCGGTGGCCTTGAGTTGGGTGGTGAGCTGCTGCTGGCGCTGTACGGAGGTGTCCAGGGCCCGCTTCGCGTCCAGGTAGCCCTTGCTGGCCGCCTCGAGTTGCGCCCGGAGTGCCGGGGTGCCGCCTTCCTCGTCGCCGTCGGGGGCCGCGGCCGCCTGCAGGTTGGTCGGGGGAGCGGCCGAGGCGGCGCCGGCCGGCAGTGCGACGCCGAGAGCGAGCATCGCGACGATCAGGGCCGCCAGTCGGGCGGCGGGTGGTCGTGCTGGTGCCACTACGCATGTCCTTCCGTCAGCCGCCGACCGGGTTAGCTGACGGGTTCGGGACGGAAGATCCCTACCGCTGACGCGGATGCACCCCAGGAACATGGTTCCCCGGTTCGCCCGCTCGGGCGATTAGGCGGCGACCGCCACCGGCGCCGTTAGGGCGCCGCCGGGTGGAGGCCGGGACCGAGCCTACCGGTGCCTCTGGGACCTGTGCAGCCGATGTGACGGACGGTGCGTGCGTCGTCACCAACAATTCGGACGAAGACGAAAAAACCTGGTGAAAGGTATTACCACTTGACCGAACCGCAGGCCCCGGGAGCGGCGCCGGGCTCGGTCTGCAACGTCGCGTGCTCGATCCGGAAGTCCTCGTGCAGGGCGGTACGCGCCGCGGTGAGCACCGCGCCGACGTCCGCGCCGGGGGCCATGGTCAGGTGTGCGGAGGCCACCTCCATGCCGGAGGTGAGCGTCCAGACGTGCAGGTCGTGCACCTCGACCACGCCGGGCACGGCGGCCAGCCGGTCGTGCACGGCGGTCACCTGGAGGTGTTCGGGTGCGGCCTGCACCAGAATGCGGACCGCGGCCCGCCCCAGCCGCCAGGTGCGCGGCAGGATGAACACGCCGATGGCGACCGCGACCAGAGGGTCCGCCCACCACCAGTCGGTGACCTGGATGAGCAGCGCCGCGCCGATCACGCCGAGCGAGCCGAGCAGGTCCCCGAGCACCTCCAGGTAGGCGCCCTGCAGGTTGATGCTCTCCCGGGCGCCCGCGCGGAGCAGGGTGAACGCCGCCAGGTTGGCGAGCAGGCCGAGCGTGGCGACCACGAGCATCGGGCCGGCCAGCACCTCGTGCGGGTCGCCGAACCGGCCGATGGCCTCGATCACGACGTAGACCGCCACGCCGGAGAGCAGGACGGCGTTGGCGAGCGCGGCGAGCACCTCGAGCCGGTAGAGCCCGAACGTGCGCTGCGGGTCGCCGGTGGCCCGCCGGGTGGCGGTGATGGCGGCGAGCGCCATGGCGATGCCGAGCACGTCGGTGAACATGTGCCCGGCGTCGGAGAGCAGGGCCAGCGAGCCGGTGTGGAAGGCGGCCACCGCTTCGACCACCATCAGGGTGGCGAGGAGCCCGAACGCCGTCCAGAGTCGGCCCCGGTGCTGGTGCGCGGCATTGGCGACCGACCCGTGGTGGTGGTCATGACCTGCGCCCACGAAACCACCCTCCGCCGTCCGCCGGGACCTGGTCAAATGTATGCTCACATCGCTATGTATGCAAGTGTAGTGCCGGCGACCGCCCGGCGCGGCTCACCGCCGCAGGTCAGCCGGTCGGGTCGATGGTGGTGAGCCGCTGGGTGGCCCGGGAGAGCGCCACGTAGAGCGTCCGTACACCGGCACCCGGATCCGCCCGGATCTCGCTCGGGGCGACCAGCACCACCCCGTCGTACTCCATGCCCTTCGCCTCCAGGCTGGTCACCACCTGCAGCCGCGGCGCGCCGAGCGCGCCGAGCCAGCCGGCGACCTCGTCGCGGCGGGGGACCGGCGTGATCACCCCGACCGTGCCCTCGACCTCGGCCAGCAGGCCGGTGGCCGCCTCCACCACCGACGTCTCCAGCGCGGTCGGGGGCACCACCAGCTCGACCGGGTCGACCCCGGTCGAGCGGACGGCGCTCGGCAGCGTCAGATCCGGGTAGAGCCGGCGGATCTCCGCCGCGGCCACCGCGAAGATCTCCGCCGAGTTGCGGTAGTTGGTGGTCAGGGTGAAATCGTGCCGCTTGCGCCGGCCCAGCGCCTGGTCCCGAGCCTGGTCCAGCTCCCGCGGGTCGCCGGTCCACGCGGTCTGCGCCGGATCGCCCACCACCGTCCAGGACGCCAACCGGCCGCGCCGGCCGACCATGCGCCACTGCATCGGCGAGACGTCCTGCGCCTCGTCCACCACCACGTGCGCGTAGTCCCGGTAGTCCGCCGGACGCTCCCGGGCCGACTCCCGGGCGGCCCGCTGCCGCTCGGCGAAGGTGCTCAACTCGCGGACCCCGCCCGCCAGCTGGAACGGGTCGCGCCGTGCCCGGGCCGGCTGGACCGGCTTGCCGAGCAGCGCGTCCAGCTCGTCCAGCAGCGCCACGTCGGCGATGGTCAGCCCGTCGGTGTCCAGGCTCTGGTACGCCGCGCTGAGCAGCCGGACCTCCGCGCTGGAGAGGATCCCGCCGGCGTACCGGCGCAGCCGATCCGGCTGGGCCAGCCAGTCGAGCACGTGCCGGGGGTGCAGCCGCGGCCACCACGCCTTCAGGAACTCCCGGAACTCCGGCCGCTCGGCGATCTCCGCCTCGAACGCCGGCTGCTCCGGCAGCCGACCGACGCTCAGCCGCCGGGCCTGGGCCCAGAGCGCGGCGAAGACGCCGTCGAAACCGGCCCGGCGTGCCTCGTTGCGCCGGGCGCCCCGGTGCAGCGCGCGGTCCCGGATCCGGTCCAGCTCGGCCCGGTCCAACCGCAGCAGCACGCCCCGGTAGAGCAGCCGCAACTCGCCCGGACCGCCCGGCACCGCGTCCCGGACCGCCCGCTCCAGCACCCGGCGCATCCGCAGCGAGCCCTTCACCGACGCCACCTCGGGCGGGTCGGTGCGGGTGGCGGTCATCCCCGGGAAGAGGGTGCCCAGCGAGTGCAGGGTCGCGGTGTCCTCACCGAGCGAGGGCAGCACCGAGGCGATGTACTCGACGAAGACCGAGGACGGGCCAACCACCAGGATGCCGCCGCCGGCGTACCGGCTGCGGTCGGAGTAGAGCAGGTACGCGGCCCGGTGCAGGGCCACGGCGGTCTTGCCGGTGCCCGGGCCGCCGGCCACGATCGTCACACCGGAGCCGGGCGAACGGATCGCCTCGTCCTGCTCCCGCTGGATGGTCGCCACGATGTCGCGCATGCCCCGGCCGGTGGCCCGCGACAGGGTCGCCAGCAGCGCGCCGTCGCCCACCACCGTCATGCCCTCCGGGGCGGCGGTCGGGTCCAGCAGGTCGTCCTCGATGCGGGTGACGCGCTCGTTGCGGGACTGGATGGTGCGACGGCGCACCACGCCCAGCGGCTGGGCGGGCGTGGCCTGGTAGAAGGCGGCGGCCGCCGGCGCCCGCCAGTCGACGACCAGGGTGGTGGCGTCCTCGTCGCGGATGCCGAGCCGCCCGACGTGCAGCACCTGCCGGTCCCGCAGGTCCAGCCGGCCGAAGACCAGCCCCTCGTGCTCGGCGTCGAGGGTGTGCCGCCGCTGTGCGGCGTGGAAGACCATCGCGTCGCGTTCGACCAGCGCGCCGAACGTGCCCACCCGGGCCATCCGGTAGCCGTCCCGCTCGGCGCGAACCGCCGAGCGCCGCAGTTCGGCCAGTCGGGCGTACACCCGGTCGAGGTGCCGTTGCTCGACGGCGATCTCCTGCTCCAGGGCGGTCTGGTCGGTCAACGCACGCTCCTTCGATGTCGCCGGCAAGCGGCGCGAACCGCGCGGGCCAACCGCAGAAGGGTACGGCCCCCGACCGGGCGCCCCGCGCCCGAGGTGCGGGAACGTGGTCAGGCACCCGCTCCGACGGCGCTCGCACCCGCCGCGTCCGGCGACGGCTCGGCGAGCACCCGGCCCAGGACACCGGTCAGCGCGGCGTTCACCTCGTCCGGGCGTTCCATCATCAGCATGTGCCCGGCGCCCGGGCAGACGGTCAACTCGGTGGCCGGCAGGGCCGCGGCGATCGACTCGGCGCACGGCGGGGGCGTCAGCCGGTCCCGGTCGCCGACCAGGGCGGCGGCCGGCAGGTGCGCCAGCGCGGCGAGGGTGTCCAGCCGGTGCTGGGTGCCGATCGACGCGCGGAACCCGCCGATCGAGCGCAGCGAGGCGCGGGCCACCGCCGAGGTCACCAGCCGGATGTCGGCCGGTTCGCAGCGGTCGCCGAAGAGCATCCACCGGATGCTCGGTTGCAGCGCGCGCAGCAGCGCCCGGGGCGGTCGCCACGAGCCGCAGCGGGCCAGGACACCGGCGCCGGTGGTCTCGGCCAGCCTGATCAGCCGGGCGATCCGCGGCGACAGCCCGTAGACCGTGTGCGTGTGCCCCTCGGCGGTGGTCGAGACGAAGACCAGCCCGGCGGTGCGGGCCGCGAAGTGGGCGGCGTGGCGGTGCGCGTACTCCATGATCGTCATGCCGCCCATGGAGTGCCCTACCAGGACGACCCGCCCGGTCGGTGCCACCGCGTCGATCACCGCGGCCAGGTCGTCGCCGAGCTGGGCCAGCGTGGCCGTGGGCAGCGCCATGCAGCTGGACCGTCCGTGCCCGCGCGCGTCGTAGGTGACCACCCGCACCCCGTCGCCGGTCGGCCCGGTGAGTGCGTCCACCTGGCGGTGCCAGCTGCGCCCGTCCAGCGTCCAGCCGTGCAGCAGGACGGCGGTGACCTGGGCATCCGCGGGCCCTGCCACCTCGACGTGCAGCCGGACGCCGTCGGCCAGCCCGACCTCGAACCGCTCCGGCATCGCCACCTCCCGAGGGCCGCCCCGTACCACCAGCACCGGGATACCCGGCGGTAACACGGGCTACCCGCCATGACACCACGCCAATCACGTCCGCGCGAACATTCCCGACCCCGCCCGTGGCCGGCGACGGCGGGCCAAGCTGGACGGCATGGGGTCGTCGGGGGCAGCGCCCGGCCCGCAGGCGGGCGGACCTTCGGCGCAGGGGCGGCAGGCCGGTGGTACGCCCCGCGCCGCGCTGGCCGACCTGCTCGCCGGCAATCGACGCTTCGTCAGCGGCCAGCCCGTGCACGGGCACGACGTGACGGCCGCGGCCGCCGCGTCCGGCGACCAGCAGCCGTACGCCGTGGTGCTCGGCTGCATCGACTCGCGCGTGCCGCTGGAGGCGATCTTCGACCAGACGTTCGGCGCGATCTGCGTGATCCGCACCGGCGGGCACGTGCTCGACCGCGCGGTGTGCGGCTCCATCGAGTACGTGGTCGGCCAGCTCGGCGTACCGCTGGTGATGGTGCTGGGCCACGAACGGTGTGGCGCGGTGGGGGCCGCCGTGGATGCGCTGCGCGGCGGGGAGCGTCCCGGCGGCTCGCTGGCGTACCTGGTCGACGAGATCGCTCCGGCCGTGATCGAGGCGGGGCTGGACGACCCGGCGGTGCATCCGTTGGCGATCCGCCGCCACGTCCGGCGCACGGTGCGCACCCTGCGGGACGACGATCTGCTGGCCGGGCCGGTCGCCGCCGGCCTGGTCGCCGTGGTCGGCGGCCTCTACGACCTGGCCACGGGAGAGGTCACCCTGCTGGAACCGGCCTGAACCCGGGCGCTCCGGCCGCCGCCGCAACGCGAAACCGCCCGCCGGGAAGACCCGACGGGCGGTTTCAGATGCTGCGGTGGGGGAGGGCTCAGCCCTCGAAGACGCCGGCGGCGACCAGGCGCTTCTCGGTCGCCTCCCAGCCGTCACCCGGGTGGGTCGCGGCCAGGTTGTTGATCTCCGCCCGGATCTTGGCGGCGTGGCCGGCGGCGGCCAGCACACGGATCTCCTCGAGGAAGGCCTCGGAGTCGGTGCGCAGGTGCACGGTCTTGCCGTTGGTCAGGTTCCGCACGTAGGCGTGCTTGCCGTTGTTGAGCGGGATGAGGTACTTGAACTCGCCCAGCACGCTGAGGGCGCCACCCTGGCCAGCCTGGCCGGCCCGGACGGACGCGCGCGCGGTCTTAGAGGTGTTGCTCGCCACGGAGGTACTCCTTGCAAGACGTACGGGAGGACTGGACGTCCGGGGGCTGTGTGCGGGCGACACTGGGTCGGCCCACGAAGATGTAACGCGGCAGAAGCCGCCGATGGAACTGTACATGACCACGACATCAGGCTGGTCGTCGCGGTGTCCTGAGAGGCAACGGAGACCACCCGTCCGGCTATTCCGGCCGGCGTTTTTTCCGATTCCCTGGCGCACCATCCGTCACACAAGTCATCATGTGTTGCAGGAACCACCTGGTTGACGAGGTCGTAGGGGAAGACGCACCTCGCTCTCCGGGAGGTCACCGTGCCAACGCGTGGCGTCGTATACGTCCACTCGACCCCGCTCGCCGTGTGCTCGCACGTCGAGTGGGCGATCGCGCGCGTCCTAGCCGCGCCGGTCAACCTGCAGTGGACGGCTCAGCCCGTCGACCCCGGCGCACGCCGGGCCGAGTGCGGGTGGACCGGTCGTCCGGGGACGGGCGCCGAGCTGGCTGCTGCCCTCCGGCAGTGGCCCATGATCCGTTTCGAGGTGACCGAGGAACCGAGTCCGGGCGCCGACGGCGAGCGTTTCATGTACGTGCCGGCACGCGGCCTGTTCCGGGCCACCGTCGGTGCGGCCGGTGACATCCAGCTCGGCGAGGACCGGCTGCGGGCGCTGATGGCCGGCAGCCGGGCGCCGGAGGCGCTGGCGCACGCCCTCGACAAGGCCCTCGGGACCGCGTGGGACGCTGACCTGGAGCCCTACCGGTACGCCGGCGACGGCGCTCCGGTGACCTTGCTCACCAGGGTCGGGTGACCCGGCCAGCTCCGACCCGCCCACCTGCCCGCACGTCGTCGGCGCGCTGGCGCGGGCCGGCCGGCCGGTAAGGTCAAGTTGCCCCGATAAGGGTGAACTGGTGGGATGGGCGGCGTGTCGATTCGCCCGCGCCGCGCCAGCGTCGCCGTCGCCGCCCTGACCGCCCTGCTCGTCTCCGGCTGCTCGGGCGGCCCGGAACGCCCTGCCCCGACGCCCGGCCCGTCCGGCACGTCCGCCGGCCCGGGTGCACCCGCCACGACACCGGCCGCCGACCCGGCCGACCCCGCCGCACGCGCCGCCGCGCTGGTCGCCACGCTGTCCGACGAGGATCTGGTCGGCCAGGTGCTGATGCCGTACGCCTACGGCGACTCGGCGACGAAGGTCTCACCCGGCTCCGCCGCCGGCAACCAGGCGCTGGCCGGCGTCGACACCCCGGCCCAGATGATCGCCAGGTACCGGCTGGGCGGGCTGATCCTGGTCGGGTTCAGCGCCGACGACCCGACCAAGGGCAACCAGGAGACCACCAACGTCGACAACCCGAAGCAGGTCCACGAGCTGACCGGCGGGCTGCGCGGCGCCGCCGGGAAGCTCGCCGCCGGCCCGGCGCCCTTCCTGATCGGCACCGACCAGGAGTACGGGGTGGTGACCCGGGTCACCGACGGGGTCACCCTGCTGCCCAGCGCCCTCGCGGCCGGGGCGGCCGGCAAACCGGAGCTGACCGAGGCCGCCTGGCGGGCCGCCGGCACCGAGCTGGCCGCGATGGGCATCAACGTGGACTTCGCCCCGGTGGCCGACGTGCTGGCCACCCGCAGCACGGTGATCGGCTCCCGGTCGTACGGCGCGGACCCGAAGCAGGCCGCCGCCCAGGTCGGCGGCGCCGTCCGTGGCCTGCAGGCCGCGGGCGTCGCGGCCACCCTGAAGCACTTCCCCGGGCACGGCCACAGCGCCGACGACTCGCACCAGGACCTGCCGGTGCTCAGCCAGTCGGCGGCGGCGCTGCAGAGTGGGGCGTGGCCACCCTTCACCGCCGGGATCGACGCCGGAGCGATGGCCGTGATGTCCGGCCACCTGGACGCACGGGCCATCGACCCCGGCACCCCGGCGACCTTCTCGCACAAGCTGCTCACCGACGTGCTGCGCGGTCAGCTCGGCTTCAAGGGTGTGGTGATCACCGACGGCATGAACATGCCGCCGGCGAAGCGCTGGGCACCCGGTGAGGCCGCCGTCCGGGCGCTGAACGCCGGCAACGACCTGATCCTCATGACCCCGAACGTCGGCCAGGCGTACGACGGGCTGCTCGCCGCGCTGCGCGGCGGGTCGCTGCCCCGCGCCCGACTCGTCGAGGCGGTCACCCGGGTGCTGACCATGAAGTTCCGGCTGGCGGCGCTTCCGCCCGCGCAGATGTCCACGCTCAACGCCGCGGCGCACCGCGCGGCGGCGGAGGCGCTGGCCGCCGGTGCCGTCACCGTGCTGCGCGGCACCTGCGGTGGCGCCGTGCGGGGGCCGGTCACCGTCACCTCCTCCGGTGGCCGGGACAGCACCCGGGCGGCACTCACCGCGGCGCTGACCGCGGCCGGCGTGCCGGTCAAGCCCAGCGGCGGCACCGTCGTGCACCTGGTCGGCTACGGCGACGGCACCAACGACCTGCGTGCCGGCGCGGCGGTCACCGTCGCCCTGGACACCCCGTACGTCCTGGCCAAGGCGACGTCGCCGACGTTGCTGGCGACGTACTCCTCCAGCCGGGCGTCGATGACCGCGCTGGCCGCTGTGCTGGCCGGCAAGGCCCGTCCGGGCGGACGGTCCCCGGTGGCCGTGCCGGGCCTGCCCGCCACCACCTGCGCCACCTGACCGAGCACCGCCCGCCCGGGGTTCACCGACCGTCCCCGGTCGCCGGCTGGTCGGCGGCGTCGCCGCTGGCGGCCGGGCCTGGCGGCGCGGCGTCCGTGCCCGGCTGGCGCGCCGCCGGTGGGATGAGCAACCGCAACGGCGTCCCACCGACCGTGCCGGCCGACATCGGCGGCGGGTCGCTGCTCGGCGCCGTCCGTGCCAGCAGCGCCGCCAGCCCGGCCCGGGTGGCGACGACCAGCAGCCGATCGGTGCGCACCAGCGGCCGCCGCTGCGGCAGGGACCAGATCGTCTGCCCCACCCGGCCGGTGCGCATCGCGATCACCCGGGCCTCACGCGGACGGCTGATCTGCGGACAGGTGCTGCCCTCCACCTCCGAGCCGGCACCGACCGGCAGCTCGGCGACCAGCAGGACCCGCCGCCCCACCGAGATCGTGTCGATCACCTCGCGGCCCATCATGGCCGCCGCGAACGCCGGCGCTGCCAGGTACGAGACGCTGCGTGAGTGGTTGATCCCGAAGGCGCGCTGCACCCGCTGCGCGAACCCCTCGTCGAACAGCCGCAACACCACCCTCAGCGGCGCCGCCGTGCCAGCCGACGCCGCTCGGTGCAGCGAGCGCCCGAGCAGCGCGGTCTCCAGGTTGGTGACGTCGTCGGCGCAGAGCACCACCAGCGCCCGGCAGGTCGACACGGACGCCGCCCGCAACGTCTCCGGGCTGGTCGCATCGCCGATCAGGACCGGCAGGCCCAGCTCCCGGGCCACCGCCACGCCACGGGCCGTGGCCGCCCGGTCCACCGCCACCACTGTCAGGCCGAACGAGTGCAACTCCTGCACCACCCGGGTGCCGATGTTGCCCAGCCCGACCACGATCACGTGGTCGTCGAGCGGGTCGGTGAGCCGACCGGCCGCGACCGCCAGTCGGGCCCGCACCACCGAGTCGACCACCAGCGCGGTCACCGTGGGGACCAGCGCCACGCCGGTGACCACCAGCAGCAGCGCCGTGACCTTCTCCACCGGTGAGCCGGTCGGGTCCGCGTCCGCGCTGCCCAGGGCGGTGAGAAGCGTCAGGTAGCCGGCCTCCACCGGATCCAGGTTCCGGGCCTGGCCGAGCAGCACGCTGCAGACCGCGAACAGCCCGGCGGTCGCGCCCAGCGCCCAGCGCAGTCGTCGGCCGAGCACCAACCGGGCGGTCCGCAGCAGCCGGCGGCGCGGTGGGGTGGGCGCCGACCGTCGGCGGCCGTACGCCCGCACCAGCACCAGGTCGGCGGCGTCCTCGTCCGCCGGGAGGGTGACCGGCTCGGGGCCGCTCGTGTCGGCCAGCGCGCAGACGACGTCCGTGGTGGCCGGGTCGAGGGTGGCGCGACTGGCGATCCTCAGCAGCTCGTCGTCGGGCAACCGCAGGTAGGTCGGCGTGTCGTCGCCCAGCGTCGCGGCCACGAACGCCGGCGCGGCGATCTCCGACCCGGACAGCACCGCGCAGTCGCCGAGCATGGTGGCCACGCCCTCGCCGAGCACCGGGTTGAACAGCCGGACGACGATCCGCACGTCCGGGTCGAACTCCCGGACGATCAACGCGGCGTCCACGTTGGCCACGTCGTCCGCGCTCACCAGCGCGACCGCCGCCGCCCCGCGTACCCCCACCCGGTGCAGCACGTCGCTGGTCAGCCGGCGGGCCACCACCACCTCGGGGCGCGGACCCGCCGCGACCGCCTCGGCGGCGAACTCGGCGATGTCCGGAGCGTGGTTGTCGGTCAACGACGGCAGCACCACGGTCACCGTCACGCCGTACCGGTCGACCAGTTCGTTGACCAGCCGGCGGGCCAGGGCGTTGTCCCCGCAGACCACGAACCGCCGACCGGAATCCAGATCGACGCCGTCCGCGCTCTCGTCGGGCACGACCGCATGGTAGCCGTCGGCGACCATCGCGCCGGGTCTCGGCGGGAGCCGGGAGCCGCACGATGTCGGTCGCTGTCGGACCGGGCACCACGAGATCCGTGGCACCCGGCCTGACGCGCGGCTGTGGGCCTCAGGCCCGGGTGAAGACGAGCGCCACGTTGTGGCCGCCGAAGCCGAACGCGTTGTTCAACGCGGCCGGGATCTCCATGTGGCGAGCCTTGTGGGCGGCAACCTCCAGGGTGAGGCCGTCCTCCGGGTCGTCGAGGTTGATCGTCGGAGGAACGACGCCGTCGCGGATGGCGAGGATCGTGGCGATCGACTCCAGCGCGCCGGCCGCACCGAGCAGGTGACCGGTCATCGACTTGGTGGCGGCGAGCACCGGGTGATCGCCGAGCGCCTTGTGCAGCGCGCCGATCTCCAGCATGTCGCCGACCGGGGTCGAGGTGGCGTGCGCGTTGACGTGCACGATGTCGCGCTTGGCGACGTCCGCGTCCGCGATCGCCTTGGCGATGGCCCGGATGGCGCCCTCGCCCTCGGCGTGCGGCTGCACGATGTCGTACGCGTCGGAGGTGATTCCCGCACCGGCGAGGCGGGCGTACACCCGGGCGCCCCGGGCGGCGGCGTGCTCGGCCCGCTCCAGCACCACGATGCCGGCGCCCTCGCCGAGGACGAAGCCGTCGCGGCCCCTGTCCCACGGGCGGGAGGCCCGCTCGGGGTCGTCGTTGCGGGTCGACATGGCCCGCATCGAGCTGAAACCGGCGATGGGCAGCGGGTGGATGACCGCCTCGGTGCCCCCGGCCACCACCACGTCGGCCCGGCCGGCGCGGATGATGTCCAGGCCGAGCGCGATGGCCTCGGCGCCGGTGGCGCAGGCGCTGGCCACCGTGTGCACGCCGGCCTTGGCGCCCAGCTCCAACCCGACCCACGCGGCCGGACCGTTCGGCATCAGCATCGGGATCGTGTGCGGGGAGACCCGCCGCGGCCCGGACGCCTCCAGGATGTCGTCCTGGGCGAGCAGGGTGGTGGCGCCGCCGATGCCGGAGCCGACGCTGACGGCCAGCCGCTCCGCGTCGAGACCGGAGTCGGCCAGGCCGGCGTCCGCCCAGGCCTGCTGGGCGGCGATGATCGCGATCGCCTCGGAGCGGTCCAGCCGGCGCAGCCGGACCCGGTCCAGCACCTCCGACGGGTCCACGGCCAGTTGGGCGGCGATCCGGACGGGCAGTTGCGCGGCCCACTCCTGGGTGAGGGCACTCACCCCGGAGCGGCCGGCGAGCATTGCGTCCCAGGTCGACGCGACGTCCCCGCCGAGCGGGGTCGTCGCGCCGAGCCCGGTGACGACGACGTCGGGACGACTCATGATCAGGACTGCGCCGCGATGTAGGTGACAGCGTCGCCGACGGTCTTGAGGTTCTGCACCTCGTTGTCCGGGATCTTGACGCCGAACTTCTCCTCGGCGGCCACCACGACCTCCACCATGGAGAGCGAGTCGACATCGAGGTCGTCGGTGAAGGACTTCCCCTCGGCCACGTCGTCCGGGTTCACCCCGGCAACCTCTTCGAGGATCTCGGCGAGGCCGGTGGTGATCTCGTCACGGGTCATTGCGGTTGGTTCCTTTCATCGGGGGTTCTCCGGCGACCGGCGTCGCCGGCCGCCACTCCTCGGCGCGTACGCGCTGGAGGGGGTTTCAGGGGCAGCGGACGACCTGACCGGCGTAGGTCAGGCCACCGCCGAAGCCGAACAGCAGCACCGGCGCGCCCGAGGGCACCTCCCGGCGCTCGACCAGCTTGGACAGGGCCAGCGGCACGCTGGCCGCGGAGGTGTTGCCGGACTCGACGATGTCCTTCGCGATGATCGCGTCGGGGATGTTGAGTCGCTTGGCGATGCCGTCGATGATGCGGCCGTTGGCCTGGTGCGGCACGAACGCGGCCAGCTCCGACGGGTCGACCCCGGCGCGCTCGCACGCCTGCAGGGCCAGCGGCGCCAGCGCGGTGGTGGCCCAGCGGAACACCGCCTGGCCCTCCTGCTGGATGTACGGGCGCCAGCCCTCGATGCGGACGGCGTCGCTCTTCTCCGGCACGGAACCCCAGATCACCGGGCCGATCCCGGCGGGCTCGTCGTCGGCGGTCGCGGTGACCACCGCCGCGCCGGCGCCGTCGCCGAAGATGATGCAGGTGGAGCGGTCGGTCCAGTCGGTGAAGTCGGAGAGCTTCTCGGCGCCGATGACGATCGCGTTGCGCGACGCCCCGGCCCGGATGGCGTGGTCGACGGTGCCCAGCGCGTAGCCGAAGCCCGAGCAGGCGGTGTTGACGTCGTACGCGCCCGGCGCGGTGATGCCCAGCTTGGCGGCGACCCGGCAGGCCACGTTGGGGCTGCGGTCGACCGACGTGCAGGTGGCGACCACGACCAGGTCGATGTCGGCGGCGGTCAGGCCGGAGTTGGCCAGTGCCTTGCCGGCGGCGGCGGCGGCCATGTCGGCCACCGTCTCGCTGTCGGCGATCCGCCGGCTGACGATGCCCACCCGGTCCCGGATCCACTCGTCGTTGGTGTCGACGAGTTGGGCGATGTCGTCGTTGGTCACCACCCGCGAGGGCTGGTAGTGCCCCATCGAGACGATGCGACTGCCAGTCATGAAAGTCCTCCGATGCGGGCGAGCGGTTGGCCCGGCGCGACCGGGTCGTCGTGGTGGGCGAGCCATTCGGTGAGAACCCCGCCCTGGTGCGCGGCCACCTCGACCGGCCCCTGGCGGGTGCCGACGTGCCCGATGACCTGGCCGAGGCGGATCGTCCCGCCCTCGGTCAGCCCGTCGGCGGGGGCGAAGGTGCCGGCGGACGGCGCCACCACCACGCCGAACCGCATGGTCGGCTTGTGACTGGGCGTCATGCCGTGCCGGGCGATCAGGTCCCGCGCGGCCGGCAGGTCGTCCGGGGTGTTCAGGGTGACGATCTCCGGGGCGTTGTCGCCCTTGAGCTCGCGCTTGACGAGCCCGGCGAGCGTGCCGGCCGGGGGCAGCTCGATCACGCCGGTCACGCCGAGGTCGGCGAGCGTGCGCATGCACAGGTCCCAGCGGACCGGCGCGGTGACCTGGCGGACCAGGCGTTGCACCATCTCCCGGCCGTGGTCGACCGCGGTGCCGTCGAGGTTCGACAGCAGGATCCGGGTCGGGTCGGCCGGAACGATGCCGGCGGCGACGGCGGCCAGCGCGGTCTCGGCCGGCGCCATGTACGGGGTGTGGAACGCGCCGGCCACCTGGAGCCGGATGATCCGGGTCTTCGCGGGCGGCTCGGCGGCGAGCTTGTCCAGCCCGTCCAGCGCGCCGGCGGCGACGATCTGCCCGGCGCCGTTGCGGTTGGCCGGGTGCAGCCCGTGCGCGGCGATCGCGGCGAGCACCTCGTCCGGGTCGCCGCCGAGCACGGCCGCCATCCCGGTCGGTTCGAGGGCGCACGCGGCGGCCATCTCCCGGCCCCGCACGCCGGCGAGGGTGATCGCGGCCTCGGCCGGCAGGACCCCGGCCAGCGCGGCGGCACCCAGCTCGCCGACGCTGTGCCCGGCGGTGAGCGTCACGTCGTGCAGCGGAAGGTGCTCGGCGGCGAGCAGCGCCGCGGCGACCAGTAGCGGCTGGGTGCGTGCCGTGTCCTTGATCTCGTCGGCGTCGGCGGCGGTGCCGAGGTGCAGCAGGTCGACCCCGGCCAGCGCCGACCACCAGCGCAGTCGCGCCTCGGTGCCGGTCAGGTCGAGCCAGGGGGTCAGGAAGCCGGGTTTCTGCGAACCCTGGCCGGGACTAAGTACGGCGAGCACGCCTATGACTCTCCCGGATACGCGTGGGTAGCGCTGTGCCGGCCCCGACCAAACCACACTAGGACCTTTGGAGGGTTCCTACAAAGATCGGCGGGGATCATCACCGGTTTGCGCCGTTTTCCGGGCGGGCGGGGTCATTGTCTGGCTCGGGACGGGCGGGGTCACCGGGACCACCGGATCCAGCCGGCCGACGGTCAACGCCACCTGGAGGGCGAACGCGTCCCGCGGAGACAGCGGCGAGAAGCTGGTCACCTCGGCGATCCGGCGTAACCGGTACCGCACCGTGTTCGGGTGCACGAACAACGCCCGGGCGGCGCTCTCCAACGTACCGCCCGCGGCCAGGAACGCGTCCAGGGTCTCCAGCAGCTCGCCACCGGCGCGCACCAGCGTCGCGTACACGTCGTGCCGCAACCGGCGGCGGGCCTCCGCGTCGCCGGCGAGCGCACGCTCCGGCAACAGCTCCCCGGCCGGCACCGGCCGGGGGGCGGTCGGCCACGCCGGCGCCGCCCGGAAGCCGGACAGCGCGGCCCGCGCCGACTCCGTGGCCTCGTCCAGACTGGGTACGGCGGGACCGACCACGACCGGGCCGTCGCCGAACGCGCTCAGCAACTTGGCGGTGGCGGCCAGCGGGTCCGCGGCGCCGCCCAGCACGATCACCAGCCGGTCGCCGTGCACCCCGCCGATCACCTCCACGCCGATCCGGCGGGCCTGCCGGTAGACCACGTGCAGCACGGCGGAGACCTCACCGCCGGGGGAGCGACCCACCGCCACCGCGACCGGCGGCGCGTCCGCCCAGCCCAGCGCGGCGGCCCGACTGGCCAGCACGTCCGGCGAGTCACCGCGCAGCAGCGCGTCGACCAGCAGCGCCTGCAACCGGGCGTCCCACGCGCCGCGTGACTCGGCCGCGCGCGCGTAGACCCGGGCGGCGGCGAACGCGATCTCCCGCGAGAAGCGCAGCACCGCCTCGCGCAGTTGCTGCTCCTCGCCCTCGGCGGCCAGGTGCGACACCTGCTCCTCGACCACGTCGATGGTCACCTTGATCAGCGCGACGGTCTGCTGCAGGGTGATCGACCGGGCCAGCGCCTGGGGGGCGGCGGCGAAGACCTCGTCGGAGACCTCCTGCGTGCTGTCCGCGGTGCCTCCACCGTCGCGCAGCCACTGCACCAGCGACTGGGCGCCGGCCTGGGCCACCAGCATCACCCAGGAGCGCTGGTCGGCCGGCATGGCGCGGAACCAGGGCAGTGTCTCGTCCATCCGGGCGACGCTGGCAGTGGCCAGCGCCCCCGCCGCCCGCTCGATCCGGCGCAGCGTGGCCGTCAGCTCCCCACCGCCCGGCGTACTCCCCACACCACCAGCCTGGCACGTCCTGACCTGGATCTTCACGTCGGGCCGCCGGCCCCGGCTCAGGATGGCGGGGCGGGGGCGGGCAGGCCCAGCTCCTGGGCGAGGATGGCGGCCTGCACCCGGCTGCGCAGGTCCAACTTCGCCAGGATCCGGCTCACGTGCGTCTTGGTGGTGCTCTCCGCCATCGCCAGCCGGTCGGCGATCTGCTGGTTGGACAGGCCCAGGCCGAGGCAGGCCAGCACGTCGCGTTCGCGCGGGGTCAGCGTGCCCACCGCGGCCCGGATGGCCGCCGACGCTCCCGGCGCGGTGGCCGCGAAGGCCGCGATCAACCGACGGGTCACCGCCGGGGCGATGAACCCGTCCCCGCGCGCCACCGTCCGCACGGCGGCGACCAGACCGGCGGCGTCGGTGTCCTTGAGCAGGAAACCGGCCGCGCCGGCGCGCAGCGCGCCGAAGACGTACTCGTCCAGGTCGAAGGTGGTGAGCACCAGCACGTCGGCGAGCCCCTCGGCGACGATCGCCCGGGTCGCGGAGATCCCGTCCCGGCGCGGCATCCGGATGTCGAGCACCGCCACGTCGGGGCGCAGCTCCCGGCACAGTCGCAGCGCCTCGTCGCCGTCGCCCGCCTCGCCCACCACCTCGATCTCCGCCGCGGCGGCCAGGATCAGTGTCAGCCCGGCCCGTACCGCCGGCTGGTCGTCGGCCAGCACCACCCGTACCGGCTGCTCCCCGGCCCCGCCCGGGTCCCGCGACGGCGCGCTCATCCGTCCACCCGCGTGGGCAGCGTGGCCCGGACCTGCCAGCGGCCGTCGTGCGGTCCGGCGCTGAACCGGCCCGCCAGCAGCGTGGCGCGCTCCCGCATCCCGATCAACCCCGCCCCGGCGCCGGGCAACCCGGCCCCGCCCCGGCGTACCGGGTTCTCCACCGTCACCACCACCTCCGCGGGCCGGTACGCGATCGTCAGCTCCGCCTCGCCCGTGCCGTGCTTGAGCGCGTTGGTCAGCGACTCCTGCACGATCCGGTACGCCGCGAGATCCACGCCCACCGGCAGCGGGCCCGGCGTGCCATCGGTGCGCACCCGCACCGCGAGGCCGGCCGCCCTGATCCGTTCGACCAGCCGGTCCGCCTCGGACAGCCGCGCGCTGACCGCCTCGGGCAGCGCGCCGCCGTCGACCGCCCGACCACCGCGGCTGCCCGGCTCGCGCAGCAGCTCGATCATCTGCCGCATCTCCGCCAGGCCCTGCACGCTGCTCTCCCGGATGACCCGCAGCGCCGACTCGACCTGTCCGCGCTCCAGGCCCGGCACCGACAGCGCGGCGGTGGCGTGGATGGCCACCGCGCTGAGGTGGTTGGCGACCAGGTCGTGCAGCTCCCGCGCCATCCGGGCACGCTCGGCGCTGACCGCCTGCCACCGGTCCAGCTCGACCAGCCGGGCGGTCTGCTCGGCCCGGGCCCGCTCGGCGGCGGCCTGGTCGCGGTACTGCCGCACGCTGATCCCGGTCAGCACCGGCAAAAGGCCGGCGAGCACCACCAGCACCCCGACGGCGACCCCGCTCCACTGGTCGGAGAGGAGCACGCCGACGACCGCGCCGACCAGGCTCAGCCCGATGGTCACCCGCAGCAGCCACCGCCACAGCCGTGGCGGGCCGTACACGCAGGCGTCGTAGAGCACCTGGGTGAAGATCAGGATCGTCCCCAGCGAGCCGCCGAGCGCGATGTCCACGACCACCGCCCCGGTGCCGACGGCCAGGCTGGTGCGTGGGGCGACCCGTCGCAGGCCCACGGCCACGCACATCGCCAGCAGCGATGGCAGGAACAGCGCGGGCGGCACGTCGGGGTGCGGACGGATCTGCGGTTGCCAACCGAGGGTCCACAGCACCAGACCGCCGGCCAGCGACGCGCCGGCCAGTGCGAGATCCCGGCGCAGGGTGCCGGAGCCCAGCCACGGTCGCATGCCTCGATCCCACCACAGCCGCCGACCGTCGGACTCCGACCGGGGGAGGACCCCGCCGCACCCGGCATGCGCCGAAAGGGGTACGCCGACCGCACGCCGATCCGGCCAGAATGATCATCATGACCTCCGCAGAGACCACGGCCACGCTCGCCCGCGACATCGACGCCACCTGCCGGCTGACCGGACAGTTCGTGCTCCGCTCGGGCCGGACCGCCGACGAGTACTTCGACAAGTACCGGTTCGAGGCCGATCCCCACCTGCTGGACCGGGTGGCCGCCCACCTGGCGCCCCTGGTCCCGGCCGGCACCGAGGTGCTGGCCGGACTGGAGATGGGTGGGATCCCGGTGGTGACCGCACTCGGCCGGCACACCGGGCTGCCCTGCGCCTTCGTCCGCAAGACCGCCAAGCAGTACGGCACCGCCCGGCTGGCCGAGGGGGCGGAGGTGGCCGGCCGTCGGGTGCTGGTGGTCGAGGACGTGGTCACCTCCGGCGGGCAGGTCGTCATCTCCACCGGGCAGTTGCGCGAGCTGGGCGCCCGGGTGGATCACGCGCTCTGCGTGATCGACCGCGCCGAGGGCGGCGCCGCGGCGCTGGCCGAGCACGGCGTGGCGCTGCGCGCGTTGTTCACCCGCTCCGACCTGGAGGCCCACCGCACCCGCTGACCCCTACGGGCCGAGCCGGCGTCACCCATGGTCTCGCCGCCGCCTACCTGGGCATCTCGGTGGCCTTCGGGCACTCGATGGTGCGCTGACCCCGGGGTACGCCTGCGAGACCCGTCGGTCCCGGCCAGTACGGTGACAGGGCACGTCGGGGGGAGCACCGGCGGCTGAGTGCGAGCGTGAGGAGACCGGGGATGGCGCACGGCGAGGCCGAGCACGGCTGCGCCCAGGGCGAGCCCTGTCGGCCGGGGCACGACCCGCAGGCGGCTGCCAAGCACCGTCGGCCGGTCGGCGGTGTGCCGTCGCACCCGGCGGAGCCGGTCACGGGCCGTCCGGCCGAGCGGGCCGACGACGAGGCGGTGGTGCCTCGCCAGCGGGCCGCCGAGCCGACGGTGCCGCGTGAGCCGGAGCCCGACGGCGCCGCGGGCTGCCGCAGTGATCTGCCGGGGTGGGCCGGTGCCCACCAGCACGGCCCGGTGCGTCCTCGTCAGCGGGCCACCCGCCGCGAGCGCCCACCGCGCCGCTGGTGCTGAGCGCGGGGTCGCCCGGCGACGGGTGACTCGGTCAGCGGGTCCGGCGGCGGATCAGCAGGGCGATTCCGGCGAGGCCGACGGTGATGGTCAGCATCACCGCGACGTTGAGCAGCAGCAGGTGCTGCAACTCGCCGAGCGCCTCGTCGAGATCCTTGGCCGGGTCGAGAGTGTCCTCCGGGAGCACCCGCTCGCCGCCGCCGACGCCGCCGCTGACCGTGTCGAACTGCCGCTCCAGCGGCACCCCGGCGGTACGCAGCGTCTCGGACATGCTGAGCCGGCCGAGGAACCAGCCGGCACTGGTCTTACGCCCGTCCGGCTGTTTCGCCGGCCGGTAGATGCGCGGGCCGCCGACCGCCTTGGGGTAGAGGTCGTACGTCTGCTTCGGCGTCTCGCCGACGAGCACCACGACCGTGTACTTCGGACCGAGGTTGGCCGCCTTCGGACCGTTCGGCTGGCCGGTGCGGCCGAGGAAGTTGACCTGGTCGATGACCGCGACCACGTGCGTGGGCTGCGTGTCCGAGCGCAACCGCAGCGGCTCGGACAGCCCCACGCCGGTGATGTCCACCGCGGCTGGCGCGGGCTTCGGTGCCGCCTTGGCCGCACCGGCGGTGCCGAGCGACAGAAGCGCCGCCGCCAGCGTGCCGGCCAGCACGGCGACCCACCGCCTCACCTGTCGGACCATCCCGCCTCCTCGCCCCGTTCGATGGATGGCTTCGCCGTGACGTCCGGATCGGTCGGTGCGGAACCGACCGCAGGGTCGGGGCCACTCTCACAGAGTCGCAGAACGTCGATGAATTACAGCTTGTGGAACAGTATTTGGAACTATCTGCGATCTCTGCTCGACTAATGAGGAGCTGTTTGATCAGCGGGCGGATCGTACCCTTACGGAGGGGTTCATGGGGGGCAGGGTTACACGTTTGACGCGGGTCGTGCCAGTGGTGCTCGGCGTGGCGTTCGGTGTGTCGTTGTTGATCCCGGCGACACCGGCCGCTGCGCACAATTCGCTGACCGGCAGCGATCCGCGCGACGGCGCCCGGGTGGCCAGCGCGCCCACCCGGATCGAGCTTCGTTTCCTGGCCAGACCGGCCCCGGCTACGACGAAGATCACAGTAACCGGACCGGACAATGTGGTCGCCGGCGGGCCGCCGGTCTTCGACGGCAGCCGGGTGCGGGTGCCGTTCCGGCCCGGTGCCGCTGGTCTCTACATCGTCGGTTACGAGCTAGCCTCCGCCGACGGGCACCCGGTGAGGGGCGAGGTGCGGTTCACCCTCACCACCGGCACGGCCGCCGACCCGTCCGCCCCGCCGTCGCCCAGTGTCGGGGCGCCGGCGAACTCGCCCTCGGCCGCCGTCCCCTCGGCCGGGGCCACGACGGCGACGGCCACGGAAGCGAGCCCGACCCCGGCCGTGCCGCTCGGCCAGGAGCGGGCCGACTCCGGCGGCCGGTGGTGGCTCTGGGCGCTCGGCGGCGTCGTGCTGGTCGCCGCCCTGACGGCGAGCCTCCTGCTGCGGCGTCGCACGACGCGACGCTGAGCGCCGCACGCGTCACAGCGGCCGACCACCGACCGAAGGGCCGACGGCCGACCGCGAGGCCGCGTCGCGCGCGTCGGTCAGACCAGGCGGACCCGGGCTGCGCGCATCCGGCTCAGGGTGCGCTCGCGGCCGAGCACCTCCAGCGACTCGAACAGGGGCAGGCCCACGGTGCGGCCGGTGACGGCGACCCGCACCGGCGCCTGCGTCTTGCCGAGCTTGAGGCCGCGCTCGGCGCCGACCGCCTCCAGCGTCGACTTCAGCGACTCGGCGTCCCAGGACTCCAACGCGTCGAACGCCGCGATGGCGGAGTCCAGCAGGTCGGCGGAGCCGTCCTTCATGGTCTTGGCCCAGGCGGCCTCGTCGATCAGCGGCGAGGCCAGGAAGAGGAAGTCGACGTTCGGCACGATCTCGCTGAGGACCGTGATCCGGGTCTGGGCCAACGGCGCCACGGCGGCGAACGCCTCGGCGTCGAACTCCTCGGGCTGCCATGGCGGCGGCGCGATCGTCCCGGTGCCGGTCAACCACGGCTGGCAGGCGTCGACGAACTCGGCCACCGGCAGCGCACGGATGTACTCGCCGTTGAACGCGCGCAGCTTCTTCTCGTCGAAGAACGCCGGGGAGGGGTTGACCTCCTCCAGCCGGAACTCCTCCTCGATCACCGACCACGGGACGATCTCCCGGTCGCCCGACGGCGCCCAACCGAGCAGCATCAGGTAGTTGCGCATCGCACCGGCGAGGTAGCCCTCCTCCCGGTACGCCTCCAGCGCGACCTTGTCGCGGCGCTTGGAGAGCTTCTGCCGCTTCTCGTTGACCACCACCGGCACGTGCGCCCAGACCGGCGGCTTGACCCCGAGGGCGTCCCAGAGCAGCTGCTGCTTGGGGGTGTTGGGCAGGTGCTCCTCGGCCCGGATCACGTGGGTGATCCCCATGGTCATGTCGTCGACGACGTTGGCCAGCAGGAAGACCGGCGAACCGTCGCCGCGGGCGATGACGAAGTCCTCGATCAGCCGGTTCTCGAAGGTGGGCTCGCCGCGGATCAGGTCGACCACCACGGTCGCGCCCTCGTCGGGCGTACGGAAGCGCAGCGCCCGACCCTCACCGGGGCCGAGGCCGAGGTCACGGTGGTAGCCGTCGTAGCCCTGGTACTGCGAGCCGGTGCGGGCCTGCACGTCCTCACGGGTGCAGTCGCAGTAGTACGCGCGGCCGGACTCGTAGAGCCGGGCGGCGGCGGCGCGGTGCTCGCCGGCGTTCTGCGACTGGAAGTACGGGCCCTCGTAGCTGCCCCGGGAGATGCCGATCCAGTCCAGCGCGGAGAGGATGCCCTCGGTCCATTCGGGCTTGTTCCGGGCCGCGTCGGTGTCCTCGATACGCAGCACGAACACCCCGCCCTGCTGCTTGGCGTAGATCCAGTTCTGCAGCGCCGAGCGGGCGCCGCCGACGTGGAACATACCGGTCGGGGAGGGGGCGAAGCGCACACGTACCGTCACGTCCCCCAGCCTACGGCGACCGTCGACCGCTTTCCCTCAGGACCCCCTGCGGCCCCGGCCCCGACTCAGGGGACTGAGCGGATCTTGAGGACCAGGGCGCTGCCGACCAGGGTGACCACGGCGGTGACCGCGTAGAGCGTCGGGTAGCCGCCCAGGTGGACCACGAGCGGGGCGGAGAGCGCCGGGCCGAGTACCTGCGGCGCCGAGTTGGCGATGTTGATCACGCCGAGGTCCTTGGCCCGGTCGGTGGCCCGGGGCAGCACCTGGGTGATCAGCGCGGCGTCGACCGAGAGGTAGACGCCGTAGCCGGCGCCGAGCAGCAGCGCGGCGACGATCGCCATCGGCCAGACCGGGGCGACCGCGAGCAGCAGCGCCGCCACGGTCATGATCAGCCCGGACACGATCACGTAGACCTTGCGACGCCCGGAGCGGTCCGACAGCCGGCCGGCGACCACCGCGGTCAGCATCATGCCGAGCGTGTAGAGCAGGATCAGCACGAGCAGGCCACCCTCGGGGTCGGGATGGCGCACCCCGTCGGTGAGGAAGTACAGCAGGTAGAGGGTGCCCAGCGCGTTGCCGAGCTGGACCAGGAAGCGGGTGATCCAGGCCCAGGCGAAGTCCGGGTGCCGGCGGGGGCTGATCCACATCGAGGCCAGCAGCGCCCGCGCCCGCAGCGCCGGGCGGTGCGCGCGCGGCAGCGGATCGTCGGGGGTGAGCAACGCGAACGGCAGCGACAGCAGCAGGATGGCCACCGCGATGGCCAGGTAGCCGGCCGCGTTGCCGGTGACCAGGGCGGTGACCAGCACCGCGCCGAGCACCAGCCCGAGCGCCTGCGGGATGCCCACCCAACCGGAGACCCCGCCGCGCTGCACCACCGGCACCCGGTCCGGGATGGCCGCGGTGAGGCTGGCCAGCATCGCGTTGAAGCAGACCTGGGCGGCGACCCAACCGAGAGCGACCCCGAGGATGGTCCGCTGCTGGGCCAGCAGCACCAGCGCCGCCGCGCCGAGCAGCGCCCCACCGGCGGTCCAGACGTGCCGGCGGCCGAACTCCCGGCCGGCGACCCGCAGGCAGGTCCGGTCGGACAGCGCGCCCGCGAGCGGGTTGGCCAGCACCGCGGCCAGCGCGCCCAGGCCGGTGACCACGGCCAGCATGGTCTCCTTGTCGCCCGGCGCGATCTGCTCGATCTGCTGCGGTAGCAGCACCTGGATCGGCGTGAAGAACGCCATCCAGACCCCGAGGTTGGCCGCGAAGATCAACCCGATCCAGCCGCGCCGCACCGGCACGGTCGGCTCGGCGAGCGCGGCCGGCAGCGACGCCGGGGTCGGGTCGAGGGTGGTCACCGTACCGACCCCGGCCGGCTGGCCGCGATCACGTCCCGCAGCCAGGTGTACGAGGACTTCGGCGTACGGGTCTGGGTGGCGTAGTCGACGTGCACGAGACCGAACCGTTTGGTGAACCCCTCGGCCCACTCCCAGTTGTCCAGCAGCGACCAGACGAAGTACCCGCGCACGTCCACCCCGTCGTCGATGGCGGCCCGCACCGCCCGCAGGTGCCCGTCGAGGTACGCGATCCGGTCCGGGTCCGGCACCTGCCCGTCCGGGTCGGGCCTGTCGTCGTACGCGCAGCCGCTCTCGGTGATCTCGATGGGTGGCAGTGCGTCGCCGTACGTGTCGCGCAGCCAGCCGAGCAGGTCGTGCAGCCCGTCGGGGGCCACCGGCCAGTCGAAGGCGGTACGCGGGTAGCCCTCCAACGGCACCAGTTCGAACGGCAGCGGTGAGCCCTCCTCGGCGGCGCGTACGCCGGTCGGGTTGTAGTAGTTGACCCCGAGCACGTCGATCGGTGCGGCGATCGTGTCGAGGTCGCCGGGGTGGACCACGCTGGCGTCGAACCCGGGCAGGTCGGGGTAGCCGCGGCCGAGCAGCGGGTCGGTGAAGAGCCGGTTGTGCAGTGCCTGGTACGCCTCCCCGGCGGCCCGGTCCGCGTCGCGGTCACCGAGCACCCGCACGGGGGAGTAGTTGTTGGCGATCGCCACCGGGCTGGCGGTGCGGGCCCGCAGCGCGGCGACCGCGAGCCCGTGACCGAGCAACTGGTGGTGGGCGACCGGGAAGGCGTCGAAGAGCAGCATCCGGCCGGGAGCGTGCACACCCATGCCGTAGCCGAGGCTCATGTGGATGAACGGCTCGTTCAGGGTGATCCAGAGCCGGACCCGGTCACCGAGCCGGGCGGCGGTCAGGTCCGCGTACGCGGCGAACCGGGCGGCGGTGTCGCGGTGCAGCCAGCCACCGGCGTCTTCGAGGGGTTGGGGCAGGTCCCAGTGGTAGAGCGTGGCCACCGGGTCGATGCCGGCGGCCAGCAGGTCGTCCACCAGCCGGTCGTAGAAGTCCAGGCCGGCGGCGTTGACCGGACCGGCGCCGGTGGGCTGCACCCGGGGCCAGGCGATGGAGAACCGGTATCCCGAGACGCCCAGCCCGGCCAGCAGGGCGACGTCCTCGCGGTGCCGGTGGTAGTGGTCGCAGGCGACCGCGCCGGTGCTGCCGTCGCTGATCCGGCCGGGGGAGCCCGCGAAGGTGTCCCAGATGGACGGCCCGCGTCCGTCCGCTGTGGTGGCCCCCTCGACCTGGTGGGCCGACGTGGAGACGCCCCAGCGGAAGCCGGTGGGGAACTCGGGCATCGGTGCGGTCGACATGCGCCCTCCCGGTCAACGTGAAACGTGCTCGGGACTCTAGGTCGCTCCGGATGAATGCGCCATAGGCCGGGATGGCGGGATGCGCAATGGTTGATCGGCGTGTCTTTTTCCGAACCCGTCCAGGTACGTCCGATTTTGCGCATAGAGTGCCGATATCGTGGGATGTCCTCACTGGAGGAAAGACGGAAATGATCCTCGTGGAACGCAGTGCGCACGTGGCGGCGCCGGTGGAAGTGGTCTGGGACGTCGTTCAGCGGGCCGAGCAGTTGCCGGCCTGGCTGGCGGGGGTCCGCGCGGCCGAAGTGCTCTCGGGAGAGGGCTTCGGGCGGCGGCAGTTGGTCCAGGCGGGGCGCGGTTCGGCGCATGAGGCCGAGGTGATCGCCTATCAGGAGCCGACCTTGATCGGCTGGCGGGAACGGGCCAAGGGCGCCGGTGCTCGCGCGGAGGCGCGCACCGAGATCTACGTCCAGCTCACTCCCGACGAGGAGGAGGAGGGCGGGACCATCGTGCGGCTCATCGTCGTCCGCTGGCCGGCCGGCCCGGTCAAGGCGGCCCTGCTGCGCCTCGGGCTGCGTCGGGTCGGCGCCGACCTCGAGGACTCGCTCGCCCGGCTGACCGACCTGGCCGCCGTCGGCTGACCGCCGATCCTCGGCGTCACCCGCCCCGGCGGTGGCCCCGGGTCCCCGCCAGGGACCCCGGACCGCCGCCGCCCCGTCTCACCCGCCGTCCGCCCGGTCGCTGGGGAGTGCGGGGCGAGGGTGCGGGTGCACCAAAAAGGGCCCGGCGCGGGTGCGCCGGGCCCTTCCTGGATCGTGCTGGATCAGCTGTCGCCGCCGGTCTCGCCGACCGGGGCCGCGTTCACGTCGTCGATCGCGTACTTCTTGGCGGCCTCGGCCGGCACGGTGGCGGCCACCGCGCCGCTGCGGGCCAGCTGCCGCAGCGTGGCGACCACGATCGACTCGGCGTCGACGTGGAAGTGCCGGCGCAGCGCGTGCCGGGTGTCCGACATGCCGAAGCCGTCGGTGCCGAGCGACGTGTAGTCGCCGGGCACCCAGCGGGAGACCAGGTCCGGTACCGCCCGCATCCAGTCGCTGACCGCGACCTTCGGCCCGTCGGCGTCGGCGAGCTTCTGCGTGATGTACGGAACCTTCGCCTCGGCGCCCGGGTTGAGCAGGTTGTGCTCCTCGGCCTGCACCGCGTCGCGGCGCAGCTCGGTCCAGGAGGTCACCGACCAGACGTCCGCGGCCACCCCCCAGTCCTGGGCGAGCAGCTGCTGGGCCTTGAGCGCCCACTGCATGCCCGTGCCCGAGGCGAGCACGTTGGCCTTCGGGCCGTCGACCTGCGGAGCCGGGGAATAGCGGTAGATGCCCTTGAGCAGGCCCTCCACGTCCACCCCGGCCGGCTCGGCCGGCTGGAGGATCGGCTCGTTGTAGACCGTCAGGTAGTAGAAGACGTTCTCCTGCGCGTCCCCGTACATCCGGTGCAGGCCGTTCTCCATGATGTGCGCGATCTCGAAGGAGAACGCCGGGTCGTACGCGACCACCGCCGGGTTGGTGGCGGCGATCAGCAGCGAGTGGCCGTCCTCGTGCTGCAGGCCCTCACCGTTGAGCGTGGTCCGCCCAGCGGTGGCGCCGAGCAGGAAGCCCCGGGCCATCTGGTCGGCTGCCGCCCAGAGCCCGTCGGCGGTCCGCTGGAACCCGAACATCGAGTAGAAGATGTACATCGGGATCATCGGCTCGTCGTGCGTGGCGTACGCCGAGCCCGCGGCCGTGAACGAGGCGACCGAGCCGGCCTCGTTGATCCCCTCGTGCAGGATCTGCCCGGTGGTCGACTCCTTGTACGACAGGAACAGCTCCCGGTCGACCGAGGTGTAGCGCTGGCCGTGCGGGGAGTAGATCTTCGCGGTCGGGAAGATCGAGTCGAGGCCGAAGGTGCGCGCCTCGTCCGGGATGATCGGCACCCAGCGCTTGCCGAACTCCTTGTCCTTCATGATGTCCTTGAGCAGGCGGACGAAGGCCATGGTGGTGGCCACCTTCTGCTTGCCCGAGCCGCGCTTGACGTCGGCGAACCGCTCCGGGCCGGGGATGGCCAGCCGCTTGGTGCTGGTCCGCCGGGACGGCAGGTAGCCGCCGAGCTGCTCGCGCCGCTCCTTCAGGTACTGGATCTCCTCGGACTTCTCACCCGGGTTGTAGTACGGCGGCAGGTAGGGGTTGTCCTCCAGCGCCTTGTCCGGGATGTCCAGGTAGAGCCGGTCGCGGAAGGTCTTCAGGTCCTCCAGCGTCAGCTTCTTCATCTGGTGGGTCGCGTTGCGGCCCTCGAAGTGCGAGCCGAGCGTCCAGCCCTTGATCGTCTTCGCCAGGATGACGGTCGGCTGACCGGTGTGCTCGGTGGCCGCCTTGTAGGCCGCGTAGAGCTTGCGGTAGTCGTGCCCACCCCGCTTGAGGTTCCAGATCTCGTCGTCGCTGAGCGGCTCGACCATCTTGCGGGTCCGCGGGTCGCGGCCGAAGAAGTGCTCCCGCACGTACGCGCCCGACTCGGCCTTGTACGTCTGGTAGTCACCGTCGGTCGTGGTGTTCATGAGGTTGACCAGCGCGCCGTCGGTGTCCGCGGCGAGCAGCGGGTCCCACTCGCGGCCCCAGACCACCTTGATCACGTTCCAGCCGGCACCCCGGAAGAACGACTCCAGCTCCTGCATCACCTTGCCGTTGCCACGGACGGGGCCGTCCAGCCGCTGGAGGTTGCAGTTGATCACGAAGGTGAGGTTGTCGAGCTCCTCGCGGGCGGCCACGCCGATCGCGCCCAGCGTCTCCGGCTCGTCCATCTCACCGTCACCGAGGAACGCCCAGACGTGCTGCTGGGAGGTGTCCTTGATGCCCCGGTGCTGCAGGTACCGGTTGAACCGGGCCTGGTAGATCGCGTTGAGCCCGCCCAGGCCCATCGAGACCGTGGGGAACTCCCAGAAGTCCGGCATCAGCCGCGGGTGCGGGTACGAGGGCAGCCCACCACCGGGGTGCGACAGCTCCTGGCGGAACCCGTCGAGCTGGTGCTCGCTGAGACGCCCCTCCAGGAACGCCCGCGCGTACATACCGGGGGAGGCGTGACCCTGGTAGAAGATGTGGTCGCCGCCGCCCGGGTGGTTCTTGCCCCGGAAGAAGTGGTTGAAGCCCACCTCGTAGAGCGACGCCGAGCTGGCGAAGGTCGAGATGTGCCCGCCGACGCCGATCTCCGGGCGCTGCGCCCGGTGCACCAGCATGGCGGCGTTCCACCGGACGTACGCCCGGATCCGCCGCTCGACGTGCTCGTCGCCCGGGAACCACGGCTCCCGCTCCGGCGTGATGGTGTTGATGTAGTCGGTGGTGGTCAGGGGCGGAACCCCGACCTGGCGCTCGCGGGCCCGCTCCAGCAGGCGCAGCATGACGTAGCGAGCGCGTTTGGCGCCGCGATCGTCGATGACACCGTCGAGCGACTCGACCCATTCGCTGGTTTCTTCAGGGTCGATGTCCGGAAGCTGGCTCGGTAGGCCGTCGCTGATCACCGGGCGCTTGCGTTCCGTAGCCACAGGCGTTCCCTCGGTTGTGTGTGGGATAGGTCTCTAGCGCCATCCTGCCCCCTGGTGGCACCCGTCGTCACGTCTAGGTCCCCCCGACGCGACGCTGAACACAGGTACCCGCCGGTAACTTAGCGCTACGGCCGTCCGAACCCCTCTCGTCCGGCTCGTCGGAGGCGCTGCGGCAGAATGCGACGTATGCGCAGTGAAGTCATCACCGTCCGGACCGGGTCGCGGCCGACCGTCCACGACATCACCGCCGAGGCCGAGCGGTTCGTCTCCGGTCAGGGCGACGGTCTGCTGCACGTGTTCGTGCCGCACGCCACCGCCGGCCTGGCGATCATCGAGACCGGTTCCGGCTCCGACGACGACCTGCTCACCGCGATCGACGCGCTGCTGCCGACCGACGACCGTTGGCGGCACCGGCACGGCTCGCCCGGCCACGGCCGGGACCACGTGCTGCCGGCGTTCGTCCCGCCGTACGCCACGCTGCCGGTGCTCGACGGGCGCCTGGCCCTCGGCACCTGGCAGTCCGTCTGCCTGGTCGACACCAACGGCGACAACCCCACCCGCCAGGTCCGCTTCTCCTTCCTCCCGGGCTGACCGCCCCGCCTGGCGTCCGGGCCGCGCCCGCCCACCTCCCGCGGGATCCGCGCAACCTCCGGGAACCTGCTGCCGCACCGCGTGCCGAGGCGACACCGTCCCTGAGGTTGCGCGGATCATGGCGTGGGGTCAGGGGCGCACGGTCTCCCGCTCCACCGTGCGTCGGCCCTCGTCCGCGCCCGCGTCGGTGGCCGTGCGTGCCGCCGACGGGACCGGGTTGTCCGCCGTCTGGTGCAGGCCGGGCACGCGGTCCTCGATCACGAACGAGGCCCGGGTGTACGCGGGCGCGCCCGGCCGACTGACGTACGGCAGCACGTCGAAGTCGGCGGCGAGCTGGCCCGGGGTGATCGTGGTGCGCACGTACCCCCGCAGGTTGTTCTGGAAGCGCAGGTGCGGGTTGAAGCCGAACCACGGGTGGGAGCCGGACGCCGAGTCCGCGCCGTCGCCGGTCGAGGTGATCGAGGAGCAGACCAGCTCGGTGCCGACGGTGCGCGAGGTCGGGTCCGCGTAGTCCAGCTTCAGGTCGCTGGCCCAGTGCGCGTGCACGTCACCGGTCAGCACCACGGGGTTGCGCACCCCGGCGGCCAGCCAGCCCCGGGTGATCCGGTCGCGGGAGGCGACGTAGCCGTCCCAGGCGTCCATGCTGGTGACGGTCAGCGGGCCGGCGTTGTTGTCCCGCTGGGCGAAGAAGACCTGCTGGCCCAGGATGTCCCAGCGGGCGTCCGAGCGCCGGAAGCCGTCCAGCAGCCACGCCTCCTGCTCGGCCCCGGTGATCGAACGGGCCGGGTCGGCCGCCGCCGCGCAGTCCCGGTAGCCGTCGCCGCAGGCCTGGTCGTCGCGGTACTGGCGGGTGTCGAGCATGTGGAAGGTGGCCAGCCGCCCCCAGCGCACCCGCCGGTAGAGCTGCATGTCGATGCCACGCGGAATCGAGGTCCGCCGCAGCGGCATGTTCTCGTAGTACGCCTGGAACGCCGCCGCCCGGCGGGCGGGGAACTCCGGGTCCGGCGCCTCGGGCACCTCGTCGGCCCAGTTGTTCTCCACCTCGTGGTCGTCGAAGACCACCGCCCAGGGCGCCACCGCGTGCGCCGCCTGAAGGTCGGCGTCGGTCTTGTACTGGGCGTGCCGCTGCCGGTAGTTGGCCAGCGTCCGGGTCTCCGGCCCCTCGTGGTCGCGCGGGTTGCCGCCGGGGACGTTGTACGTGTCCGGGGCGTACTCGTACTGGTAGTCGCCCAGGTGCAGGATCAGCTCCGGCTCGGTCTCGGCCAGCCGTCGGTAGGCGGTGAAGTAGCCGTGCTCGTACTGGGAGCAGGAGGCGAAGCCCATCGCCAGGGCGGCCGGCATGGTCCACGGCGCCGGGGCGGTGCGGGTGCGCCCGACGGGCGAGAGGTGTCGCTCGGCGCGGAACCGGTAGAAGTACTCCCGCCCGGGCAGCAGGCCCGCCAGCTCCACGTGCACGCTGTGCGCCGAACGGGTGCGGGCGACGGAGACCCCGCGCCGCACGACGTGCCGGAAGCGCTCGTCGGCGGCCAACTCCCAGTGCACCGGGACGTCGCGGTCGGGCATGCCGCCGAGGCCGTCCTCGGCCAGGGGCTGCGGGGCCAGGCGGGTCCACAGCACGAACCCCTCGTGGTCGGGGTCGCCGGAGGCCACACCGAGGGTGAACGGGTAGGCCAGCGGGCGGCGGGCCGTCGCAGCGGCGGCCGCCACCGGCAGCCCGGTGACCGCACCGGCGGCGCCGAGGGCGGCGCCGGACAGCAGGATGGTACGTCGGGACAGTGACACGAAATCCTCCCCAGAGTCCGATCTCTCGTGACGTGGGGAGCCTCGCCAGCCCGGGTGGCCGGCAGGTGACAGCCAGGGCCCCTCCCTGCCGCCGGCAGTCGAACACCGATGACCGCGGTCGATCCGCCCCGCGCCGCCGTTGCACACCCGTGGTCGTTCAGGGGGCCGGCGTGACCGGACCCGATCGATGAGCTGACCGGCCGGTGCCGTGCGTACGATGTGGCCGTGGCGCAGGAGGCGGGTTCCCGAGCGGGTGTGCCGGTGGACCGTGCCGGCCTGGCCACCGACGTGGTGCGCCGGATGGCGCACGTGACCGCCGCGCTACGGCACCGGCAGGACTCCGCGTTCGCCGAGCTGGGGCTCACCCCGGCGTCGGCCCGGGCGCTGAACGAGCTCGACCCCGACCATCCCCTGCCGGCCCGCGACCTCGCCGAGCGGCTCGGCTGCGACCGGTCGAACGTGACGGCGCTCGTCGACAAGCTGGAGCAGGCCGGCCTGGTCGAGCGTCGCACCGACCCGGCCGACCGGCGGCAGAAGACGTTGGTGGTGACCGGGAAGGGCCGCGGTGTGCGGGGCCGGGTGACCGAGGTGATGTCCGACTCCCGACTCCTGGCCGGTCTGACCGACGAGGAGCTCGACACCCTGCGCGACCTGGTCTGGAAGGTGTCCGACGGCGGTTGTCCGGAGCCGTGCGGGCCGGAGTAGGTCGACCCGCGCCCACCGTGTCCCACTGGGCGACCAGGGCTTGCGTCGGTAATGCTGTGCGACGTGACCACCCCGCAAGATCTCGACGACCGCTTCCGGGAGACGCTGGCGGCGCTGCCCGCCGCCGAGCGACGGCGTGACCCCGCCGACCCGGTCATCGACGACGCCCCACTGACCGGCGCGCAACTGCTGGATCTGTTCGACGCGCAGGTGACCAGCCGGCAGCTCGACCTGGCGGGCCGTTGGCTGCGCAGTTTCGGGGAGGGCTTCTACACGATCGGCTCGGCCGGGCACGAGGGCAACGCGGCGGTCGCCGCCGCGCTGCGGCCCACCGATCCGGCGCTGCTGCACTACCGCTCCGGAGCCTTCTACTGTGTGCGCGCCGCCCAGACCGCCGCCACGTCCTCCGTGGTGACCGCCGACGACGAACCGCCCGCCGAACCCGCCGAGTCCGAGCCGGCCGAGTCCGCTCCCGCCGAGTCCGCGCCCGCCGAGTCCGGGCCGGCCGGCTCCGCGCCGCCCACGGGCGGGTTCGCGGCGTACGCGCAGGCGGCCCGGGACGTGCTGCGCGGGATGGTCGCCTCCAGTCAGGAGCCGATCGCCGGTGGCCGGCACAAGGTCTTCGGTCGTGCCGACCTGGCCATCGTGCCGACCACCTCCACGATCGCCTCCCACCTGCCCCGGGCGGTCGGGATGGGACTGGCCGTGGAGCGGTTGCGCCGGATGGACAGCGCCGGGCGGCGCACCGCCTCCGGAGTGCGCGTCGGCAGCGGCGCCGGCGCCACCCACGCCCCGTGGCCGCCGGACGCCATCGTGGTGTGCTCGTTCGGCGACGCCTCGGTCAACCACGCCAGCGCCACCGCCGCCTTCAACACCGCCGGCTGGTACGACCACGCCGGGCTGCGCATCCCGGTGCTCTTCGTCTGCGAGGACAACGGGCTGGGCATCAGCGTCCGCTCCCCGGAGGGCTGGGTGGAGGCGACGCTACGGTCCAGGCCGGGCATCCACTACTTCACCGCCGACGGGGGCGACCCGGTGCAGGCGTACGCGGTGGCGGCGGAGGCCGCGGCCTGGGTGCGCCGGCACCGCCGTCCGGCCGTGCTGCACCTGCGCACCGTCCGGCTGATGGGGCACGCCGGGGCCGACGCGGAGTTGGCGTACCGCACCCCGGGGGAACTCGCCGCGGACCTGGACCGGGACCCGGTTGTCGCCACCGCGCGGCTGCTCGTCGACGCCGGCCTGGCCACCGGCGAGGAACTGCTGGCCCGGTACGACGAGACCGGCTGGCAGGTCCGCCGCCTCGCCGAGGAGGTGCTGGGCGAACCGAAGCTGGGCTCCGCTGCCGAGGTGGTGTCGGCGCTGGCGCCCCGCCGGCCGGTGCGGGTGGCGCGGGCGGTGGCCGACGCGGCGGCCCGGGCCAGCGGCCCGGGAGCGGGCGCCCGGGCAGAGGCGTTCGGGGGCAAGCCGCCGGAGCTGGCCGGCCCGTTGACCCTGGCGCAGAGCATCAACGCGGCGCTCGCCGACGGGTTGCTCGACCACCCGCAGATGGCCGTCTTCGGCGAGGACGTGGCCGCCAAGGGCGGCGTGTACGGGGTGACGAAGGGGCTGCGCGACCGCTTCGGGGCGGCCCGCGTCTTCGACACCCTGCTCGACGAGACCTCGGTGCTCGGGTTGGGGCTGGGCGCCGGGCTGGCCGGGATGCTGCCGGTGCCGGAGATCCAGTACCTGGCGTACCTGCACAACGCCGAGGACCAGTTGCGTGGCGAGGCGGCCACCATGCAGTTCTTCTCCCAGGGGGCGTTCCGCAACCCGATGGTGCTGCGGGTGGCCGGGCTGGCGTACCAGGAGGGGTTCGGCGGGCACTTCCACAACGACAACTCGGTGGCCGTACTCCGCGATGTGCCCGGCCTGGTGGTCGCGGTGCCGGCGCGGCCGGACGACGCCGCGCCCATGCTGCGGACCTGCCTGGCCAGCGCGGCCGTGGACGGCAGCGTCTGCGTGTTCCTGGAGCCGATCGCGCTCTACCACACCCGCGACCTGTACGCCGACGGCGACGGGGAGTGGCTGGCCGGCTATCCGGAGCCGGGGGCCTGGGTGGCCGGGCACGTGCCGATCGGTCGGGCCCGGGTCTACCGGGTCGGGTCGGCCGACGACCTGACCATCATCACCTTCGGTAACGGGGTGCGGATGTCGCTGCGGGCCGCGGCCGTCCTCGCCGAGGAGGGGGTGGGCACCCGGGTGGTGGATCTGCGCTGGCTGGCCCCGTTGCCGGTCGCCGACATCATCCGGGAATCCTCGGCGACGGGCCGTGTGCTGGTGGTGGACGAGACCCGCCGGTCGGGCGGTGTCGGCGAGGGAGTGATCGCCGCGCTGGTCGACGCCGGATATGTCGGCGCCGTGCGACGTGTGGCGGGAGTTGACTCGTTTGTACCATTAGGTCCGGCAGCACGTCATGTTCTGGTCTCCGCGGAAGCCATTACCGACGGTGCCCGTACGCTGCTGGCACGGTAAATTCCGTTCCACCCGGTGCGCCACTTGCGCGCAGAGGCACAACTGTGTGGACTTTGCCTGACGGCGTCGCACCGACGCCGCGAGCAGGGACGAGATGAGGAGGCACGCGACAGTGAGCGCGACCGCTGGTCAGGCCGCCGACGGGGTACGCAGCCTGGCGGACCGGTTCGGAATCGAACCGGGGATGGTCGTCATGGAGATGGGGTACGACGACGACGTCGACCAGGATCTCCGCGACGCCCTGACCGACCGCTCTGGAGAGCTGGTCGACGAGGACACCGACGAGGTCGTCGACGCGGTTCTCGTCTGGTACCGCGACGGCGACGGTGACCTCTTCGAGCTTCTCGTCGACGCCCTCGGCCCGTTGGCCGACAACGGGGTCGTGTGGCTGCTCACCCCGAAGGCGGGGCGTGAGGGGCACGTCGAGCCGAGTGAGGTCGCGGAGTCCGCGCCCACCGCCGGCCTCCAGCAGACCTCGACCATCAACGCCGGCCGGGACTGGAGCGGCGCCCGCCTGGTGCTGCGCCGAGGGGTCAAGGGCAAGAAGTAGCCCGCAATCGTTGCCCTTCGCGCCCGGCGGTCCGCACCGCCGGGTGGCAGGCTCGCGCCGTCCCCGACTCGACCCGAGGAGTTCGCATGCCCATCGAGGTTGGCGCCGAGGCGCCGGACTTCGTGCTCAAGGACCAGAACAACCAGGAGGTCCGGCTCTCGGCCTTCCGGGGCAGGCGGACGGTGCTGCTGGTCTTCTACCCGCTCGCCTTCACCGGCACGTGCCAGGGCGAGCTGCGCGAGGTGCAAGACAACCTCGACGAGTACGTGAACGACGACGTCCAGGTGTTGACGGTCAGCGTCGACTCGGTCTACAGCCACAAGGTCTGGGCCGACCGCGAGGGTTACCAGTTCCCGATGCTGGCCGACTTCTGGCCGCACGGCGGCGTCGCCCAGGCGTACGGGGTCTTCAACGACGTGGCCGGCATCGCCAACCGGGGCACCTTCGTCATCGACAAGGCCGGCGTGGTCCGCTTCGCCGAGATGAACGGCCCGGGCGAGGCCCGCGACCAGCAGGGCTGGCGCAAGGCCATCGCCGAGGCAGCCGCTTGACCATCACCTCGACCGGGTACGCCGTGCGCCCGGGTCGGCAGCGAGCAGGGTAAGCTTGCCAGCCTCCGGCCCGCCGTACGGGCGTTCCGGGCGCGTAGCTCAGTGGGAGAGCACCCGCCTTACAAGCGGGGGGTCGCAGGTTCGAAACCTGCCGCGCCCACCACCACCTGACCAGGTAAAACCCGCCCGAGCCCAAGCGCCTTGCCTGGTCGGGCGGGTGCTGACATCCGCGGCTGACATCAGCCCGTCGAGCCGAACGCCTCGCCCAACTTCCGCAACGCCTCTGTCTGCTCTGTCAGCCCCCTGTGCGCGTAGATCATCATCGTGACATCCAGATGTGAGTGACCCGCGATGGCTTGAGCGATGTGCGGCGGCGTTCCCAGGCTCAGCAACAGGGTCAAGCACGGCTGCCGCAGATCGTGGAATCGAATCCTAGGAAGCCCGGACCGATCACGGACGCTGTAGAAGTGCCAGTGCCGAACGGGCGGTCGGCGGCGTAACGACCGGCCGCTTGAAGGCCGGCGATGCCGTCACGTGGGAGGCCAGGCACTTCGGCCTTCCCTGGCAGATGACCGTTCGGATCACTGACTACCGGCGGCCGCACGGCTTCACGGACGAGCAGATCAGCGGCCCATTCGGCCGATGGCACCACGAGCACAGCTTCACGCCGAACCCGGCTGACTCCTCGGCAACCCTCATGCGCGACGTCATCGACTTCACTGCGCCCGTGGGACCCGTTGGTGGCCTCGTGGCCAGCCTCGTCCTGCGGCCGTACCTGCAACGCCTCATCGCACGCCGCAACACCTATCTTGCTGCCACCCTGGCAGAGCTTCCTCGCTCAGCAATGAGGAAGGGAGCACAAGATCCGGAACATGCGCGGAATGATCAAGGCCGCCGCTGATGGAGCATCGGGCGTATGTCCTGGTAGGGGGGCCGGCGTTCCGGGCGAACGCAACTGCCTTGCTAAACCGTGTGCCACAGAGCCAAGTCAGCCGAGACCCAGTCGGTGCAACGCAACGGCCACGAATCCGCGCACCGACCGGTCCCAGCCGGGTACGTCGGCATCGAAGTCCGCGGTGCGGGCGTCGGTGAGGACGTCGAGAGCGAGGTCGGGTAGCTGGTCACCGAGTCGGTATGCCAGTCCCACCGCAGCCGTAACCCGGACGACCGCAGCGTTCGCGGACAGCAGCTCGCGTAGGCAGACGTCGATCCGCTCGGAGGCGGCCGGACAGTGGGCGAGGGTCAGGTTGGCGCTGGCCCGGGTAGCAGCGCGTGCCTCGTCATCGGGGACTGCGATGAGTCCGGCCAACGCGGCCTCGTCGGGTGGGAACCAGGCGAGTAGTTCGGCGGCGCACCCGGCCAACTGCGGGTCCGGATCGGTGAGCCAGCGGACGTGCCGGTCGGTGTACCGGGCTCCAGCGTGGAAGGCGTCGGCCTCCCAGCGGACCGCTACGTTGTCAGCCAGTTCCGCGGCTTCCTCATGCTCGAACAGGTCTTCGGCTTCCAGATGGTGCGCCACCAGCGCCGCCTGTTCCTCGGTGATCCCATCGGCGGCGGCGAAGGTCTGCTGCGGATCGAACGGCAGCTCGTCGTCGCGCCGGTCGCCGAGCACGACCGACCGGAGCAGGTTGGCCACCGCTGCACGGTCCGGGGTGTCCGGGTCGTCGACGAGCGCCACCAGGAACGGCACCACGTGACAGCTCGCCCCCCACCGGGTGCCTTGGTGATAGACGTTGCCGAACAGCTCGGACAAGGCACGGCGCCGGACAGGCACCTCCGCCGAGCGCAACGCGCGTAACTGGTGCGGTACGTCGACGGCCGGGCCGTAGGCGTGGTGCAGCGCTTCCCACGGGACCTCGTCGACCCCGGCCAGCGGGTCGGTGAGTTGACTCATGTGGCGGTTCTACCAGCAGCGGGCAAGGAGCAACGGTAGCGGCTGAGATCAGTCGTTGACATCAACGATGGCGGCCGAAGCCGGATGAGTGCGGACGGATGTCGCCTCCGACCCGAACCCAGCGGACGTCAGCGGACGCTGCGACTTTTGCCGGAAGCGCCTTACAAGCGGGGGGTCGCAGGTTCGAAACCTGCCGCGCCCACCACTCATCATCAGCACGACCGTCTGGACGAGTCTGGGCGCGGCAGCTCGATCACTTGGTGACGAGGTTGCGCAGTGCCGCGATCGCCGCCCGATCGCTCACCTCGGCGTAGATCTTCTTGTCGGCACCCACCATGACGACGAACGGGCACTTCTGGTCATCGCCGTTCATGGCCTTGTCCAGCAGCTTGCGGCCGGTCGCCGCCTCGTACACCCGAAGACGCCAGCCGGTCCGCACCAGCGGCAGCGTCTGCGGCTTGGGGTCGTCGAACTTGCAGTTGCGGATCTTCGCGCCGGTGCTGACCCGGTCGAGGCAGGCGACCATCTGCACCTTCCTGGGGTCCTCCGACGCCCACGTCTGCTCGACCTTGGCCGACAGTCCCAGGTCGTAGTAGTAGCCGTCGTCCTTGTAGCGGAGGCCCGGGGTGTCCGAGAGGAGCAGCACAACTGGGTGCGGAGCCTTGCCGGCGCGTTTCGGCAGCTCCGGGTAGTAGATGTCCTCGTCGCACACCCGGTTGAGGTCCTCGATCTTCTCCGCCGGGTAGGCGCTGGCCTGCGGCCCCTGTGCCACGGGCTCCTCGCTCTGGTCGGGCTGACCGCTCGCGGTGGGACTGGCGCCGGTCGTGGGGAACAGGGGAGCCCGGGACGTCGGGCTGCTGGCCGCCGGGGTCGATCCGGAGCGAAGCACGACGATGCCGCCGACCAGCCCGACGCAGGCCACCAATACCAGCACAACGGCACCCGCGACCGCGGCGACGATGACGCCGGTGTGGCTGGGCTGGGTGGGCGGGGCTGGCGGGGGAGTCCACGTGGTGGTGGCCGGCGTCGGGTCGGCAGGCGTACCCGGAGCCGTCTCGGTGTCCTGCGTGTCCTGGGGTGTCGCTGCGGCAGCCGGATCCGGGACCGGAATCGGGTTCGCGTCAGGTTCAGGCCCACTGTCGGCCATGGGGATGTCCTTTATTCGATCAAGGGGAAGCGCGACTGTACCAAGCCCGCCCCCTCGACCGTGGCCCCGTGACCTGGGGATCGGAGGACTCACCGCACCTGCGAGCCGCTGCCGATCACCGTCTCTCGCAGGACGTGCAGGGCACCTTCGAACTCGGCGGTGGCCTGCTTGTCCCACGGAACGACGGAAACGTCGCATGGTCCTTCGGCACAGGCGTCCGAGTCGGGTCGGCACCTCCGGTGAGGGTCGGTGCACCTGATGACGGAATGATGGGCGGGTGCAGGACACCGTCGCCGTCGCGCTGATCACCTCCCTGTCCACGTTGGCCGCCGCCGCCCTGACCGGGCTGGTCGGCGCACTCAGCACCCGCCGGCAACTGGCCCACCAGCTCACCGTCGCCCGTCAGGAGAACGCCGAGCGGCGGGCCACGCGCCGGGACGAGCTGCGGCGGGAGGCGTATGTCGGGTTCCTGAGTGCCTGCGACCAGGCGTACCGGCGGTTGGACCGGCGGTGGGTCGAGGCCGGCGGGGACGAGTCGCCGCCCGGCTACGACGAGGCGTACGCGGCGATGCGCGCCGTGGACGAGGCGTACAACCTGGTGTTGTTGGAAGGTCCGGCGGAGGTCGCGTCGGCGGCCCGGTCGGTGCTGGCCAGCCTGACCGCCGAGTACGCCGACCAGCGCCGGCTCGGCGGCGAGCCGGGCGCTGCGACGGTGCCGCTGCGTGAGCGACACCGGGAGCGCTGGCTCGCCGCCATCGAGGTACGGACGAACCGCCGGATCGCGTTCGTCGACGCGGTACGCCCGGTGCTGGACCGCGAGGGGTGACCCAGTCTCAGCTGGTGAAGCCGCCGTCCACGTTGACCACCGCGCCGGTCACGTAGCTGGCTTCCGGGCTGGCGAGGTGGGCGACGGTGGCGGCGATGTCGGCGGGGCGGGCGTAGCGGCCGACGGCGGTGAAGCCGCTGATGGCCGCCGCGTTCGGCCCGTCCGCCGGGTTGGCGTCGGTGTCGGTGGGCCCGGGGTTGACCAGGTTGGCGGTGATGCCACGGGGTCCCAGCTCGCGGGCCAGGCCCCGGGTCAGCCCGACCAGGGCGGTCTTGCTCATCGAGTAGAGCGCCAGCCCGGGGAAGACGGCCCGCTCACCGACGTTGCTGCCGATGCTGATGATCCGCCCGCCGTCGCCCAGGTGCCGCAACGCCGCCTGCACGGCGACGTACGGCGCCCGGACGTTCACCGCGATCGTCTGCTCCAGCTCCGCCGTGCCGAGGTCGTCCACGGCACCGACCAGGAAAACCGCCGCGTTGTTCACGAGGATGTCCAGCCGGCCCAGCTCGGCGGCGGCCCGGTCGACCGCGTCGCGTACGGCGGCCGGGTCGGCGCCGTCGGCCTGGAGGACCAACGCCCTCCGGCCCAGCGCCTCGATCTGTTTCGCCACGGTCGCGGCCTGCTCCGCGTTCTGGCGGTAGGTGAGTGCCACGTCGGCACCGTCCTGTGCCAGGCGCAGCGCGATACCGGCGCCGATGCCCCGGGAACCCCCGGTGACCAGGGCGACCTTGCCGTCAAGTGTCGTCGTCGTCATCATGCAAACGATCATGTCGCCGGTTCGATCCCGCGTCTGGCGGCCATCGGACCCCTCGCTCCCACCGCCGGGTCCGTTTCCCGCCATCGGTCACCCAGGAGCGGGCACCTGCCCGGCGGCCGGGTCTATCCTCGGGACGGAGCGTATTCGGGGGGCGTGATCGTGGAGCTGGCAGAGATCGACGCGGTGCTGTTCGACATGGATGGCACCCTGGTGGATTCCGACGCCGCCGTCGAGCGGGCCTGGCGACGGTGGGCTGCCGAGTACGCCGTGGCGCCGGCGGCCGCGCTGGCGATCGCGCACGGCAGACCCGCCGATCAGACCGTTCGCCGACTGCTGCCCACGCTCGACGACGCCACGGTCGCCGTGGCGGCGGCGCGGCAGTTGGCGTTGCAGTACGACGACCTGTCCGACGTGACGGCCACCCCCGGTGCCCACCAGGTGCTGGCCGCACTGGCGCGGTCGGGGTTGCCCTGGGCGGTGGTGACCAGCGCCGACGCCCGGCTGGCCGAGGCCCGGCTCGGCGCCGCCGGCATCGCCGCGCCGGTGCTGGTCACGGTGGACGACGTCCGCGCGGGCAAGCCGGATCCGCAGGGCTACCTGCGGGCCGCCGCGCTGCTCGGCGTGTCCCCGGCGCGGTGCCTGGTCGTCGAGGACGCCGAGGTGGGGCTGGAGGCGGGGCGCGCGGCCGGCGCGATGACCGCGGCGCTGAAAGGGCTCGACGGCGATCTGCGCCTCGACGACCTGACGCAGCTGGCGCAGCGGCTGGAGTCCACGCCAGCGGCACCGTAGACCACTCGGCACGCCAACCCGGACGCGATGGTCAGGCGAGGCGCTGGGCCAGCCACGGGAGCAGGGCGTCGGCCTGGGCCTGCTGGAAGGCGCGGACGGTGGGGATGCCGAGCGGCGGTGGACGCCGGGCGCCGTCGGCGAAGAAGCCGGCCATTCCGGCGTACATCCCGGTGAGCGCGACCGGGTCGACGTCGGCGGTGAGCGGCAGCCGGCGCAGCAGTGCCTCGGTGTCGTGCCCGCCGTGCAGCCGGACGTTGACCAGCAGCAGCGCGGTGTCCAGCCAGGCCGGGCCACGGCAGGCCCACGGCCAGTCGACGACGGTGACCGTGCCGGTGGCGTCGAGCAGCAGGTTGTCGGCCCGTACGTCGACGTGGCAGAGCGTGTCACCGGTCAACGCGGCGATGCCCTGGTCGGCGGCGGCGCACAGGTGGTCCAGGTGCGCACGCGCCCAGGGGTCCAGCCGGTCCGGCGGGTCGGCGGCGATCCGGTGCCAGCCGGCGAAGTCCCACGCCAGGCGTTCTGCCGCGGTCGGCACGTGCGCCACCGGGCTCGGGGTGAGCGCGTCGGCCATCGTCTCCAGGGCCCTCAGCACGCGGGACAGCTCGTCGGCGCGCCACGGCGTGGCCGGGTGCCGACCGTCCACATCGGTGAAGACCAGCGCGACCCACTCGCCGTCGTCGTGACAGCCGAGCAGGCGCGGCGTCGGTGCCGAGGCCGGCAGCGCCGCGGCGGTCCGTGCCTCCGCGCGGTGCATGACCGGGCTGTCCGGGTTCTGTGCGGGGCTGACCGCCTTGACGAACGCCCGCCGTCCGGTCGCGGTGCGCACCCGATCCGCGGTGCCCGGCGAATATCCGCCCGGCTGGGACACCGCCTGCACCACCGGGTCGCCGATGATGCCCTCCACCGAGGCCCGGACCCGCTCCGGCAGGTCCGTCCAGCCGATCCGGGTCGTCGTCCGCTCCGCCATCCGCCCACGGTGCGCCCGCTCGCGGCGGCGGACAACTCAATTGTCGGCGCGGGAGGATCCGGGTGGCGCGTCCCCGTCGGCTCTGCTGCACTGGCCGCTGGAACCGACGCTGAAGGGGGAGACCCGGTGGAGTTGACGTTGACGCCGATGAGCGAGCAGGAGCTGACCCCGTTGCGGGAGTCGCTGGAGGAGGTGTACGCCGAGGACCTGGCCGCGCACCGGGGGCTGACCCCGCAGGCGGCCCGGGAGCGCTCGGCGAGCCAACTGCGGGAGCTGCTGCCGGCGGGTGTCGCCACCGAGGGAGCGCTGCTGCGGGTGGCCCGGGTCGACGACACCGAGGTCGGCTGGATCTGGGTGACCCTGCCCGGGACGCCCGGCGCCGCCGACAAGGGCTCTCGGGCCTGGATCCACAACATCGAGGTGCATCCGGCGCACCGGGGACGGGGGCACGCACGTCGGATGATCCAGCTCATGGAGGCGGAACTGGCCCAGCTGGGGGTGCCCGAGCTGGGGCTGAACGTCTTCGGCACGAACACCGTGGCGATCGGGCTCTACCGGAGCCTGGGCTTCGAGGTCGCCGCCCAGCAGATGGTCAAGCGGCTCGACCCGGCGGACTGAGCCGGCGGCAGGCCGGTCAGGCGTCCTCCCGGCAGGACTGTTCACCCACCCAGCGGGAACCCGGCCCGGACCGCACCTGGGGAGGAGCGACGGATGACGCACGGCGCCGGACTGACCATCGGTGTGCTCGGCTCGTACGGGGGCCGAAACCTCGGCGACGAGGCGATCCTCACCGGCCTGCTCGCCGATCTGCGCAACCAGGAACCGAATGCCCGGATCATCGTCTTCTCCCGCAACCCGGAGCACACCCGGGCCGCCCACCCGCACGTGGAGGCGGTGCCCTGGGAGGGCGTCAGCCGTACCGACTCCGCCCTGGTCCTCGCCCAGCTCGACCTGCTCATCCTGGGCGGCGGCGGGATCCTCTACGACCGGGAGGCACGCCGCTACCTGCGCGTGGTCCGGGTCGCCCAGGAGCGCGGCCTGCCCCTGATCACGTACGCGGTGGGGGTCGGGCCGCTCAGCGATGCCGTGGACACCGGCATGGTCCGGGAGACGCTCGCCAGCGCGGCCCAGGTGACCGTTCGTGACCAGGAGTCCCGGATGATGCTGGAGGAGGCCGGGCTGCTCAACCCGATCACGGTCACCGCCGACCCGGCGTTCCTGTTGCAGCCGGCGGACTTTCCACCCCACCTGCTGGCCGAGGAGGGCGTGCCGGCCGGCAATCGGCTGGTCGGGATCAGCGTGCGGGAGCCCGGGCGGGCCGCCGAACGCCTCGACGTGGACGGCTACCACCGGCTGCTGGCCCAGATCGGCGACTTCCTGGTGCACCGGATCGATGCGTACGTGCTGTTCGTGCCGATGGAACGCGACGACATCCGGCACGCCCACGGGGTGCTGTCGCACATGGTCGCCGCCGAACGGGGGCGCATCCTGCACGGCACCTACTCGCCGGAGCAGGTGCTCGGGTTGATGCGCCACTTCGACCTTGCCGTCGGCATGCGCCTGCACTTCCTGATCTTCGCGGCGATGGTCGGCACACCGTTCCTGCCGCTGCCGTACGCCGGCAAGGTCTTCGACCTGGCGCAGCGGCTCGGCGTGCCGGCGCTGCGCGGCGTCGAGCGGGAGGTCGAAGGCCCGCTACTGGCCGAGGTCGACCGGCTCTGGGACGAGCGGGAGCAGCGCGCCGAGGCCACCGCCCAACGGGTGGCCGACATCTGCGAGCTGGCCAGGGGCACCTCCGAGGTCACCCGCGGCGTGCTGGAGAGCCTGCGCAGCCACACCCTCACCCGGGTCTGAGCCGGCGGTCACACCGCCGGGCCGGTCCACCGGTAACGCCACTCGCGGTCCTCCTCGCGGGCGGACTCCAACTCGTAGATCTGCGCCTCGGCGAGCCCACCGGACCCGAGGTGGTGATGGGTCAGCGGTGGACGGCCGTTGCTGTCCAGCTCGACGGTGACGCTCTGCCCGTCCGCGGCGCCGCCGACGAGCAGGATCTGCACGGATGAAGCCATGCGCCCATCCTGCCCGTCACGCACGCCCCCCGCAGCGGATAGCGGGGCAGTGGGACGCCCGACACGCGGCTAGGGTCGGCGGATGAAGCAGACCATCGATCCGACACTCGGCCCGGTGCTCGCCCGCACCGGCGACGAGCGTGCCGTGCTGGACTCGTTCCTCGACTTCCACCGTGCCGTGGTGCTGCGAAAGCTGCGCGGCCTGTCCGACGCCGAGGCCGCCCGCCGGCTGGTGCCCTCGACGACCACGCTCGCCGGGCTGGTCAAGCACCTGACCCTGGTCGAGCGGAACTGGTTCCCGACCCTGCTGGCTCCGGAGCCCGGCGACGTGTACCTGACCTCGGAGCAGGACGCGGTGGCGAGCTTCACGGTCGACGAACATGACACCGTCGAGGGGCTCGTCGAGGCGTACGAGCGGGCGTGCGCCCGGTCCCGGTCGGTCGCCGCGCGCTTCGACCTCGACCACGTGGTCCCACACCCGCAGCTCGGCGAGGTGTCGTTGCGCTGGATCCTGGTCCACCTGATCGAGGAGACCGCCCGCCACGCCGGGCATGCCGACATCCTTCGCGAGTTGACCGACGGCGCCACCGGCGCGGTCTGAGCCGGAGCGGCGAGGCGTCAGTCGGTGGGCAGCAGGCCCAACGGATACTCCATGCCGTCGTGGGTGCACGCCGCGGCGGCCACCCGGGCCGCGTACCGGGCCGCGTCCGCCAGCGGTTCGCCGCGCAGCCGCCCGGCGATCAGCCCGGCCGCGAAGGCGTCGCCGGCTCCGTTGCTGTCCACCACCGGCCCCGGCGGGGTCGCGGGCGGCACCGGAACGGCCCTGCCGTCGCCCGGGTGCAGCTCGGCCCCGTCCGCGCCCCGGGTGACCACCAGGGTGCGGGGTGCCAGCGCGCCGGCGAGCACCGCCGCCTGCTCGGCCAGCCGCACGCCGCTGACCAGGACCAGGTCGGCGACCTCGGCGAACGGCCGGTGGTAGGGGTTCGCGCCGTCCCAGTCGTGCAGGTCGGTGGAGAGCATCGCCCCCGCCGGTAGGGCGGCCCGCACCGCCGGCAGCAGCGGCACCGTCCAGTCCATGATCGAAAGGTGCACGTGTCGGGCCTCCCGGACCAGCTCGGCCAGCTCCGCCGGCGGGAACGGCGGGTCGCCGCCCCGCCAGGGACGCGGGTCGTACAGCGAGGTGCGTCGCCCGCCCGGGTCCACCAGGTTCACCGACCGCCGCGTCCCGGCGAGGTCCTCCGCCAGCACCGCCGGCACGCCTGCCCGCGCCAGCGCCGCCCGGACGAGGTCGCCGGCCGGGTCCGCGCCGAGGGTGTCGATCACCCGTACCTCCAGGCCGAGCGCCCGCCCGGCCAGCGCCACCCCGGCGCCGGTGTTGCCGATCCGCAACTCGATCGGCTCGACGGTGTGCGAATCGGCGGCCGGTAGCGGCAGTGCGGGCACCCGGACCCGCACGTCCACCCCGAGCCCGCCGATGACGAGCAGGTCGACCATGGCGCCGACAGTAGCCCTCCCGGGCCGCCTATCCTGGGCGCGGGCGGCGACGAGGGGGAGTACGTGCTGGTCATCCACGGGCTGTGGTTGCCCGGCGACGGCTCGACCTCCGGCCTCGCCGTCTGGGCCGAGGACAGCGCCGCGCCGGCAGCCGCGCCGCGCCGCTCCGGCCGTCCGCCCCGCGAGCGCCCACATCCGTTCGCCGCCGCGCACGGCACGCTGGTCACCGCCCTCGCCGATGCCGCCGAGCCGGCCCGTGAGGACACCGCGCTGCTCTCTCTGCCCACCCGGGCCGGCGCGCCCACCGACTCACCCGAGCTGATCCGGACCGCCGTCGCACCCCCGGCCCGCGGCCGGCTCACCCTGGCCGCGTGGCGGGTCCCCGTGCTGGTGTACGCCCCGGACGACGCGCTCGCGCTGCTGCGCGCCCTGGACGACCTCCCGGTGGTGCCCGGGGCCACCCTGCGGCACCTCGCCGAGCTGGCCGACTTCGCCGCCGACCTGGTCACCCGGGGCCGCGTCCTGCCCGGCGTGGGCCCGACGGTGGACACCGTGATGTCGGGTGTCGGCGAGGCCGCGCCACCCGGCGGCGAGCGCTCGGCCGACGCCGGTGCGCGGGTGACGGCGCTCGCCGTCTGGCGTCCACTGCTGACCGGCACCGACGCCGGCTGGGCGCGGTCGCTGGCGCTGGCCCTGCCCCCCGCCGCCCGAGCTGCCGCTGCGCCGGCTGCCACCCCGTCGGCCGTCGCCACCCTGGACGGGGCCGCGTCGGACGGCGCCGAGCTGACGGCCGGTGCGCTGGTCGCGGACGCGCTCGACGCGCTGACCGACGCCGCCGCGCGGGCCGCCCTCGCGACCACCACGCTGGCCCGAGGGTTGCGGCCGGGCGGCCCGGCGCCGGCCTGGTTGGCGGCGCTCGCCGGCCCGCGCCGCGACTTCACCGTCGACCCGGCGGCACTGGCCACCCTCCGCGCCGAACTGGACGCCTGGCAGCGCGACGCCGCCGGCGGCCCGGTCCGGGCCAGCTTCCGCCTGGTGGAGCCGGCCCCCGACGAGGTCACCGAACCGATCCTGGCCACCCGCGTCGACCCGGCCCACACCGCGCCGCCGCCGATCGACGCCGCCGACTCGGCCGGCCGCCAGCCCGCCGGAGTCGCGCAGGTCCCCGGTGGTCCGGCCGCCGTGGACCCGGTCGGCGGCGGGCGGTGGCGGCTGGAGTTCGGACTGCAGGCGGCCGACGAGCCCGGCCTGCACGTCGACGCGGGGCAGGTCTGGCGGGCGCCGCAGACGCTCGGCGGCCTGGCCGGCCGTACGGCCAGCCCGCAGGAGACGCTGCTCGCCGAGCTGGGCAGGGCCAGCAGGCTCTGGCCGGATCTGGACGCCGCGCTGCGTACCGCCGCGCCAGAGGCCATGGAGCTGGACGTCGAGGGAGCACACCGGTTCCTCAGCGAGGGTGCCCCGGTGCTGCACGCGGCCGGCTTCGGCGTGCTGCTGCCCTCCTGGTGGCAGCGCCGGTCGGCGCGGATCGGCGCCCGGCTGCGCGCCCGCAGCAGAACCGCGCCCGGCACGGTGGCCGGCGCCGACGCGGGAGTCGGGCTGGACGCCCTGGTCGACTACCGCTGGGAGGTGGCGCTCGGCGACCAGCCGCTGTCGGCCGAGGAACTGGCCGCGCTGGCCGAGATGAAGACGCCGCTGGTACGGCTGCGCGGCCGGTGGGTGGAGCTGGACCCGGGGCGGCTCGCCGCCGGGCTGCGCCTGCTCCGCTCGGCCGGCGAGCTGACCGTCGCCGACCTGCTCCGCCTGGGGCTGGCCGACGGTGCGGACACCGGCGCGCTGCCGGTGCTGGAGGTCACCGCCGACGGGGCGCTGGGCGATCTGCTCGCCGGTGCGGTCGAGCGGCGGCTCACCCCGATGGACCCGCCGCCGGGCTTCCAGGGCACGCTGCGGCCGTACCAGCGGCGCGGGTTGGCCTGGCTGGCCTTCCTGCGGTCGCTCGGCCTGGGCGGTGTGCTCGCCGACGACATGGGGCTGGGCAAGACCGTGCAGCTGCTCGCCCTGCTCGCCGGGGACCCGCCGGACGCCGGGCCGACCCTGCTGGTCTGTCCGATGTCGCTGGTGGGCAACTGGCAGCGGGAGGCGGCGCGGTTCACCCCGGGGCTGCGTGTGCACGTACACCACGGGGCGGAGCGGGCCCGGGGGGCGGAGTTCACGGCGGCCGCGCACGACGCGGACCTGGTCCTCACCACCTACTCGGTGGCCGCCCGCGACGCCGTCGACCTGGCCGGCATCGACTGGCACCGGGTGGTGGTGGACGAGGCGCAGGCAATCAAGAACGCCTCCACCCGGCAGGCCGAGGCGGTCCGCGCGCTGCCCGCCCGGCAGCGGGTGGCGGTCACCGGTACACCGGTGGAGAACCGGCTCGCCGACCTGTGGTCGATCATGCAGTTCGCCAACCCGGGCCTGCTCGGCCCGGCCGCGACGTTCCGCAAGCGGTTCGCCGAGCCGATCGAGCGGCACGGCGACGCCGAGGCCGCCGAGCGGCTGCGTCGGATCACCGGTCCGTTCGTGCTGCGCCGGCTCAAGACCGACTCGTCGATCATCTCCGACCTGCCGGAGAAGCTGGAGATGGAGGTGGTCTGCAACCTCACCGCCGAGCAGGCCGCCCTGTACCGGGTGGTGGTCGACGACATGCTCGCGCGGATCGAGTCCAGCGACGGCATCGAACGCCGGGGCCTGGTGCTGGCCACCATGACCCGGCTCAAGCAGGTCTGCAACCACCCGGCCCAGCTGCTGCGCGACGGCTCGCCGCTGGACGGCCGCTCCGGCAAGCTCGCCCGGCTCACCGAGATCCTGGAGGAGGTGCTGGCGGCGGGGGAGCGGGCGCTGCTGTTCACGCAGTACGCCGAGTTCGGCGCGATGCTGCGCGGTCACCTCTCCGCCCGGTTCGGCCGTGAGGTGCTGTTCCTGCACGGCGGGCTCGGCAAGGCCGAGCGGGACGCCATGGTGCAGCGGTTCCAGTCCGGGGACGGGCCGTCGCTGTTCGTGCTCTCGCTCAAGGCCGGCGGCACCGGGCTCACCCTGACCGCCGCCAACCACGTGGTGCACGTGGACCGCTGGTGGAACCCGGCGGTGGAGGACCAGGCCACCGACCGGGCGTTCCGGATCGGGCAGCGCAGACGGGTGCAGGTACGCAAGTTCGTCTGCGCCGGCACGGTGGAGGAGAAGGTGGCCGCACTGATCGCCGACAAGCGCAACCTCGCCGAGCGGGTGGTCGGCACCGGCGAGCAGTGGATCACCGAGCTGTCCACCGGGCAGCTGCGTGAGCTGTTCACCCTGGAGGCCGGGGCGGTGGTGGAGTGAGTCAGCCGACCGGTGACCGGTTCGCCGACTACGGCCGGCCCCGCCGGGTCGACGGCGGTCTGCGGGCGCGCAGCGCCCGGGGCGCGATCGGGCGGTCCTGGTGGTCCCGGCGCTTCCTGGAGGTGCTGGAGTCGTTCGCCCTGGGCACCCGGCTGACCCGTGGCCGCTCGTACGCGCGGGCCGGGCAGGTGCTCCGGCTCGACATCGCACCGGGACTGGTCAGCGCCGTGGTCCAGGGGTCGCGGCCGCAGCCGTACCAGGTCTCCATCGCGCTGGCGCCGTTCCCGGCCGAGCTCTGGTCCCGGATCGAGGCGGAGCTGGCCGGGCAGGCGTTCTTCAGCGCCCGACTGCTCGCCGGGGACCTCCCCGACGAGCTGGAGGAGCTGTTCGTCGCCGCCGGCGCGCCGCTCTTCCCGGCCGGCGTGGACGAGCTGACCCAGCGGTGCAGCTGCCCCGATTTCGCGGTGCCGTGCAAGCACCTCGCGGCCACCTTCTACCTGCTGGCCGAGGCGTTCGACGCGGACCCGTTCGAGCTGCTGCACTGGCGTGGCCGGTCCCGCGCGGAGCTGCTCGACCGGCTCCGCGCCCGGCGTGCCGAGGCCACCGGCGGACCGGTCACCACATCACCAGACGAATCCGACCTGGTGTCCGATCAGGACGGAGACGGGTCCGAACTGGATCCCGTTCCGCCCCCGGCCGGCGCGGCCCGCGCGCTCGCCGGGCTGTCGGCGACCCCGCTGGCGGAGACGGCGGACCGGTTCTGGCTGCCGCCGGTGCCCCTGCCCGACCGGCCACCCCGGCTGGCGACCGGGCCGGACCTGCTGCTGCGCCAGCTCGGCCCGCCAGCGCCGGCCATCGGCGGGCCGGGACTGCTGGAACGGCTGCGCCGGGCGTACCGGGCGCTCGGCCCGGACGACCGGTGAGCCGTCACGTCCAACGGCGGCGGAACCGCCACATGATGGCCGCGTTCGCCACCAGCACCACCGCGCAGATCGCGCCGGCGAGCCGGCCGGCGAACACGGTCATCGCCGGCAGCGACGCCCACAGCACGATGGTCAACAACATCAGGTACCGGCCCCTGCGGGCCCGGACCCGGTGGTCCAGCCGCTTGAAGAAAGCCGGGTCACTCTCCCGGAGCTGACGGGTGATCTGGTCGAACCTGCGCTGATCCTCTTTGCTGAGCATGGCGCTGCCTTCCCCTCACGCGTTCAGCGGTTCGGCGGCATACCCGCTGCGGTGGCGGCTCACGCTCACGCTGTTGTTACTTTTCCTCGACTCCGAGACCACCTCACGTCCGGCTTATCCGAACCTTAAGTTTCGCTGTGGTGGTGAACGGCGCGGAAAGTGTCGCGTACGGCGGCGCGGTCCGATCCGTACCCGACTGCCGTACGTCCGCCCTGCTGGGAAGGTCCGACCCCGATCCCGCTGTGCGACCCGCCGCCAACGCGGCGCTGAGGGCTGTCTTAAGTGCCCTCACGAGGGCGTTCAGCCCGCCTTGAAGGCACCTGAGGGCTTGGTTACCTTGCCGTAGCAACCCCCTCAGGCAACAGTCGCCGCACCTGCCGCACCTGCCCGGTCGCAGCTTCCGGCGCTCATCAGAAATCGGGATTGGTACATGGCCGACCAGAATGTGCCACCACGTCGACCGCGGGACGACCGCGGCTGGGACGGACGCCAGCACCACACCTCGGACGCGTACGGCGACCACAGCGCGTCCGCGTCCTACGGGTACGACTCGCCACACACCTACCAGGCCGACTACCCGGCGCAGGATGACCCGCGCGGGCAGTACGCCGACGGGTACGCCCACGCCGGGCACCCCGCCCCCGCCCCGCGCGGGCCGCAGTGGGTCGGCCCGGAGGGCCTGGGGCGCCCGGCCCCGGCCCGGCCTGCCGGCGCCGGACTGCCCACCTTGGACGATGACGGCGAGCCGGACCGCAAGGTCGGCCGGCGCAAGGCCATGGTGGCGCTCGGCGGCACCGCCGCCGTCGTCGCCGGTGGCGCGGCGCTCGCCATGACCCCGCAGTTCCGCGGCCTCTTCGGCGACGAGGCGGTGGCCGGCGACGCGACCGGCAGCACCGTCACCGACGGCACCGCGGCCCGGCCCAGCGGCCAGCAGCCCAGCACGGTGCGCACCTACACCGAGCAGAACGAGAGCTACATGGGCTCCCGGGCCGGTGAGGCGCTGAAGAAGAACGCTCCGGTCGGTGGCCGTACCTTCTCCGGCCCCGCCGCGGCCGCGGCGGAGACCAAGGTGACCGTCAAGACGGTGCTGGCCAAGGACCCGATCCTGCACCTGGCCCGGCGGGCCACCTTCGGTGCGACGCCCGGCGTGGTCGCCGACATCAAGAAGCAGGGCATCGACGGCTGGATCCGCGCCCAGCTCGACCCGGACAAGCTGGAGCCGAGCAAGGCCGAGCTGAAGCTCGCCGAGCTGCCCACCCAGAAGCTCACCGTGCAGCAGTTGCGCGACCAGCGGGACAAGCTCAACGACCAGGGCGCCCAGCCGGAGCGGGAGATGGTCGACGCCACCATCGCGCGGCAGATCTGGTCCAAGCGCCAGCTGTTCGAGGTGATGGTCGACTTCTGGAACGACTTCCTGCACGTCGCCGCGGACTTCGACGGCGGCGAGGTGTACCGCAACTCGTTCGACAAGGACGTGGTGCGGGCGCACGCGCTCGGCAGCTACCCGGAGATGCTGGTCGCCGCGAACAAGCACCCCGCACTGCTGATCTACCTGAACCAGAAGGACTCCCGCAAGGACGCCATCAACGAGAACCTCGCCCGGGAGAACCTGGAGCTGTACTCGGTCGGTGTGGACGGCGGTTACAAGGAGCCGGACGTGCGCCAGGCGGCCATGCTCCAGACCGGCCGTGGCGTCGAGGACGGCAAGTACGTCTTCAAGCCCGAGCAGCACTACGTCGGCAAGGTGAAGATCCTCGGGTTCACGCACGCGAACAACTCGGCGGACCCGAAGAAGGCCGAAGCGGCGATCGACGCGTACATCACCTACATCGCGCTGCACCCGTCGACCGCGAAGTACGTGGCGCAGAGCCTGGCGACCCGGTTCGTCTCGGACACGCCGCCGAAGTCCCTCGTGGACCGGCTGGCCAAGACGTACACCACCAACAACGGCCTGATCAAGCCGGTGTTGATGACGCTGTTCAGCTCCTCGGAGTTCTGGGCGGCGGTGGGCCAGAAGGTGCGCCGGCCGATGGAGTACCTGGTGGCCACGTACCGCACCCTGGGCGTCTCGCCGGATCCGTCGCCGACGCACAACAACGGTGACAACAAGCGCACCCCGTACGCCCGGGGCCTGCGGCAGATCCACGACAAGCTGCGCGAGCTGGGCCACTACCCGATGGGCCAGCCCACCCCGGACGGCTACCCGGACGTGTACGTCGCCTGGACCTCGGCCGGCACCATGGTCAACGGCTGGAACGAGGCCGGTGAGCTCGTCGCCGGCTACCGCACGGTCTTCACGTACACGGCGCCGGAGAAGCTGGTCGCCAAGCCGCCGGCCACCGCCGGGGCGTACGTGGACGCGCTCTCGCTGCGCCTGGTCGGCCAGAAGCTCAGCGCCCGCGAGAAGGGCCTGATCCTCGGCGTGGCCGGTGTGCCGGCGACCGCCAAGGTCGACGCCACGTTCAACGGGGCCATCACCGCCGTCGCGCGGGCGATCCTCGCTTCCCCCCAGCACCACCTCCGGTGAGGCACCCGATGGAGAAGACTGTGTACAACTCTTTCCCCCTGCACCCCGAATGCCCCGACCTGCGGCGGCTGGCGGACAACCCGGCCGAGGCGCTGCTGCGCGCGGAGGCCGACCTCGTCGCCGCCGAGAACGCCGCCGAGGCCGACCGCTACCGCACCCTGGAGAACCTGGAGGAGGCCCAGCAGGACGGTCGCGGAGTCACCCGACGGACCTTCGTCGCCGGTGCCGCCGCCACCGCCACCGCGCTGGCGACCGCCCAGTTCGTCACCACCTCGGCGTCGTTCGCGGCGACGAAGACCGGCACCCTGATCCACGTCTTCCTCTACGGCGGGCTGGACGGGCTGAGCCTGATCGCGCCGGACAACGACCCGGTGCTCGCCAAGGCCCGCCCCGACCTGCTGCTCGGCAACGACTCGCTGGCCCTGGGCCGCGGCTTCAAGCTGACCAGCGCCTTCAAGCCGTTGGAGAAGTGGCTCGGCGCAGGCCAGTTGGGCTTCATCCCGGCGGTCTCGGACGAGCGGCTGTCCCGCAGCCACTTCCAGGCCGCGGACGCCTGCAACCTGGGCGGGCTGCCCAACGAGACCGGCGGCCGGGGCTGGCTGGACGGCCTCGTCGACAACCTCGGCAAGGGCACGGCGTTCCGCAGCGTCGGCATCGGCAGCACCCTGCCCCGCTCACTGGTCGGCAACAACGGCGCGCTCTCGCTGAACAACGTCGGCTCGCTGCGGCTCAACGGCGACGAGCGGTTCCGGGCCGCCACCGAGAAGGCCATCAAGGGGCTCTTCACCGGGATCAACCACCCGGTCGAGGAGGCCGTGCAGGAGGGCATGGGCGCGCTGGCCACCGCCCAGAAGCTCGCCGCCAAGCCGTACCAGCCGGCCGAGGGCGTCACCTACGAGGGCGTCGGCAACGCTTTCAAGCAGCTCGCCCAGCTGATCAAGGGCGGCGCCAACGTCCGGGTCGCCACCGTCGGCATGGGCGGCTACGACACCCACGAGAACCAGGGCACCCGCGAGGGCGGCCAGTTGCACCGCCGGCTGAACGAGCTGGCCAGCGCCATGGCCGCGTTCTTCACCGACCTCGGCCCGCAGGCCGCCGACGTGACGATCATGGTCTCCAGCGAGTTCGGGCGCCGGGTCGGCTCCAACAGCGGCGGCACCGACCACGGGCACGGCGGCGTGGTCACCCTGCTCTCCGGCAAGAAGCTTGCCGGCTCCCTGCTCGGTACCTGGAACGGCCTGGACAAGCTCGACTCCGGTGACGTGCCGGAGTACAACAACATGTTCAACGTCTACGGCGCGGTGGCGCAGGGCCGGTTCGGGCTCACCAACGCGGAGGTGGACAAGGTCTTCCCCCGCCAGAAGTACGCCCCGATGAAGCTGTACGCGTGACGCGTCCGCACACCCACGCCGCCGGCCGCCGTACCGGGACCACGTCCCGGCACGGCGGCCGGACGGCTGAACCCGTACCCCCGCAGATCCCGGCCCGACGCGGACCCGGCGGCCGGCGGCTGCTGGCCGCGCTGCTCCTGGTCGGCCTGCTCGCCAGCGTGCTGCCGTGGTGGCTGGGCACCCCCGCCGGCTCACTCAGGACCACCGCGGCCACCGTGACCGCCGCCGGCCGGATCACCGGTCTGGTCGCCGGTTACCTGCTGCTGGTGCAGGTGCTGATGATGAGCCGGCTTCCGGTGCTGGAACGGTGGATCGGCGGCGAGCAACTGGGCCGCTGGCACCGCGACGTCGGGGCGACCCTGCTGGTCGCCGTGCTGGCGCACCTGTCGCTGATCCTGGTCGGTTACGCGGACCTGCGTAACCACTCCGTCCTCGCCGAGGTCGGCACGCTGCTCGGCGACTACGAGGACATGCTCTCGGCGTTCGTCGCGACCGGCATCATGATGCTGGTCGGGTTCAGCAGCGTGCGGGCGATCCGGCGGGCGCTGCCCTACGAGCTGTGGCACCTGCTGCACCGGTCGAGCTACCTGGTGCTGCTGCTCGGTTTCGGGCACCAGTTCAGCCACGGCGCACAGCTGTACAAGCCCGGCCCGGTACGCACCGGGTGGATCGCCCTCTACCTGCTGGTGGTCGCCGCCCTGCTCTGGGGCCGGGTGATCGCGCCGCTGGCGTTCAACCTGCGGCACCGGCTGCGGGTCGCCGACGTGGTCGCGGAGAGCCCGGACACCATCTCCATCTATCTCACCGGGGAACGGCTGGACCGGCTGGAGATGCTCGGCGGGCAGCACTTCCGCTGGCGCTTCCTCACCCGGGGCTGCTGGTGGCAGTCGCACCCGTTCTCCGTCTCCGCCGCGGCCAACGGCCGCTGGCTGCGCCTCACCGTGAAGGTGGTCGGCGCGCACACCGCCGACCTGCGCGACCTGGATCCCGGCATTCGGGTCTGGGCGCAGGGTCCGTCGGGGACGTTCACCGCCGCGCACCGGCTGCGTGACCGGGCGCTGTTGATCGCCGGCGGCAGCGGCATCACCCCGATCCGCGCCATGCTGGAGGAGCTGCCGCCGGGCGCCGCTCTGATCTACCGCGCCCGTACCCCGGCCGACGTCCTGCTCAGCCGCGAGCTGGACTGGCTGGCCCAGGCGCGGGACACCTCGATCTGGTACGTCATCGGCTCCCGCGACGACCCCGGCCCCCGCCAACTGATGAGCCCCGACGGCCTGCTCCAGCTCGTGCCCGACATGACCCACCGCGACGTCTACCTGTGCGGGCCGCCCGGGCTGGTCGAGCAGTCGGTGCGCGCGCTGCGCCGGGCCGGCGTGCCCCGCCGGCAGATCCACCTGGCCACCTTCGAGTTGTAGGAAGGGCAATCCATGCGTCGCGCGTTCCTCGCGATCACCGGTCTGGCCGCCAGCACCACCGCGCTGGTGGTGCTCAAGGGCTCACCGGGGACCTCTCAGGTCGCCCAGGACCTGCCGGCCGCCCAGCCGGTCAGTCCCACCCCGCAGGGCGTCGACCCGAGCGTCGCCCCGGACGCCGGCCCGGCCGGCGCGACCCCGAAGCCGTCGGTGAGCGCCGGCGCGCCGTCGTCGCCGAAGCCGAGCAGGAGCACGGCCCGCCCGTCCGGCACCCGCACCACCGCGAAGGCCCCCACCGCACCGCGGACAACCACCAAGGCGCCCCAGCCGACCACCCGCCGGGTCACCGGCCCGGGCGTGGACAACGAGTACGGGTACGTGCAGGTGCAGATCGTCGTCTCCGGCAACCGGATCGTCGAGGCCGTCGCGCTGTCGCTGCCCAGCGGAGGCGAGTCCGACATCCACAGCGGCGACGTCCGGGACAGGTACAACGGCACCGGCGGCGAGGTGGTGCAGAAGCAGAGCGCGAACCTCAACACCGTCTCCGGCGCCACCGAGACCAGCAACTCCTACAAGCAGTCGCTGCGGGGCGCGATCGAGCAGGCGTTCTGACGTGCCGGCGGCGATGACCCGACCCGGGCTGTGCCGGGTCGAGCAGATCATGGGTACGGCCATCACCCTGGACCTCGCCGACGACCTGCCGCCGGAGCGCCTGCGTGAGCTGGCCGACCAGGTGTTCGCCTGGATGCGCGAGGTGGACGGGCGGTTCAGCACGTACCGGGCCGACAGCGAGGTGAGCCGCTTCGACCGGGGCGAGGTGCTGCTCTCCGAGGCGTCGGCGGACCTGCGGTTCGTGCTGGAGGCCTGCGCCGACCTGTGGGGTGCCACGGACGGTTTCTTCGACGCGTACGCCACCGGCCGGCTCGACCCGTCCGGGTTCGTGAAGGGCTGGGCGGCGCAGGTCGCCTCGGACCGCCTCCTCGCCGCCGGCGCGGCGAACCACTGCGTGAACGCCGGCGGCGACGTGCGGGTGCGGGGCTTCTCCCCGTCGGGCGAGCCGTGGCGGATCGGCATCCGGCATCCGTGGGACCCGATGGCGACCTGCCTGGTGGTCGCCGGGACCGACCTGGCCGTGGCCACGTCCGGGGTGTACGAGCGGGGCCGGCACGTGCTCGACCCGCGCCGGGGCGCGCCGGCCGGGGGACTGCGCTCGGTGACCGTGGTCGGGACCGACCTCGGGGTGTCCGACGCCTACGCCACCGCGGCCCTGGCCATGGGGGCCGCCGGGATCGGCTGGCTGGACCGCCTCCGCGACCACACCCACGCCGTCATCACCGACGACGCCCGCCAGTTCCTGTCCACCAGCCTGCCCCTGACGGACTAGCGGAGCGGGCGGTGGGTGCCGGCGGGACGGGAGCCCGTCGGGCGGGGACGGCCGGGTCGGGAGCCGGACGGGCGGGTGCCGGCCCACCGGTGCCGTGGGTGGCTGCGCCGGGGCGGCTCGGTGCCGCCGGGATGAGGCGCTCTGTCGTCGGTGGACATCGTTCCCCCGTTCGTGGCGCGCGTTCGCGCCGTCCCCCTGTCAACGAGCACCGACGCCCCGGCGACGCTGTCGGCGAGCGGATCGAATCGCCCGGCGCGGCCGGTTCACCTGCCCCGCCGGGGCAGCGGCAGGTGGCCAGGGAGCAGCTCGGGGGCGAGCGTCACGCCGGTGGCGCGCAGCGCCTCGATCAGGGTGTTCTGCACGAGGTAGGAATCCGGAAGTTGCCAGCGGGCCTGTTCCGGGGCGACCGCCCAGCGGACCGGCCCCTCCGGCAGCCGGGTGGGCGGCGCGGGGATCCACGATCCCGGCCCGTGCCGGACGACGTGGAAGCAGTGCTCCAACTCCGGCCGGAGCGGATCGCCCGGGCGCACCAGGAACATCCACCGCCCGGTGGGGGTGGCCAGCACCGGCCCGCGTACGCCGGTGCCGGCCGGGTGGGTCCGCACCGCGTCGAGCACGTGCCGGCCGAGGTGGGCGGGCACCTCCAGCACGTCGAAGGACCGGCCGGTGGGCAGCAGCACCCCGTGTGGGCGGCTCCGCCACCAGGTGGCCACCCGGGCCGGGTCGGCGCTGGCGGCCAGCTCCCAGTTCTCCAGGGCGGGATGGCAGCCCACGGTGGGGCAGCCGGCCCGGCCGCAGACGAACCGGCTGCGGGCCAGGCAGGCGCCCGGCGTGACCTCCCAGCCGTGTGCGGCGTACCGCACGGCGACCCGGCGGAGCCGCACTCGTTCCAACGGCGACAGTTCGGCGACGCGCGGTCCGACGTTCCCCCACATGTGTGCCATCTCCCATCGTCGGGCCCGGCGAACGCCAGGTCGCATGTCGAGCACCGTCACTGCCGTAACCCACGATCGTTGAGGTTGACGAACGGCTCGTGCAACTTGCACGAAAAGTACGAGGACTGGCTGTACGGCTGACGCACTGGCTGTGCGACCAGCGAAAACCTGAAGATGAACGAGTATCGCCGCGCCCGCGGACATCGTTCCGGCCCGATGGGCCGGGGCGGCAGGGGGAGGGATGGGGAGATGGACGAGCTACCCATAGGGCGGCGAGTGGCCTACTGGCGGGGGCGACGCAAGATGTCGCAGCAGGTCTTCGCGGACCGGTTGGGCAAGTCGAAGAGCTGGGTGGACAAGGTCGAGCGGGGCGTCCGTCGGTTGGACAAGTTCTCGGTCCTCTACGAGATCGCCGACATCCTCCAGGTGGACGTGCAGCTGCTGATGGGCAAGGACCCGGAGCGGCGCACCGACGCGCTGAACTGCATCGACCAGGTCGAGGTGCAGGAGATCCGGGCGGCGCTGGAGCGGTACGACTCGATGAGCGCGTACTTCGACGCCGCGCCGTACCCGCCGCCGCTGGACGACATGCGCAAGGCCGTCAACCACGCCTGGCTCACCTACCAGTACGGCCGCTACGGGATGCTCACCCGCGCGCTGCCGAAGCTGCTGCGCGACGCCCAGGCGGCCGACGCCGGCTACGCCGGTGAGCAGGCCCCGGAGGCCGCTCACCTGCTCGGGCAGGTCTACCAGATCGCCTCCTCGGTGCTGCGCAAGCTCGGCGAGTGCGAGCTGGCCTGGCTGGCCGCGGACCGGTCGATGGCGGTGGCCCAGCGGGCCGACGACCCGCTGCTGGCCGGCATCGCCACCACCCGCGTCTGCAACGCCCTGGTCGCGATGGGTCGGGCCCGTCCGGCGCTGGAGCTGAACGTCAGCATCGCCAACCGGCTCGCACCCGGGGGCGGCAACGACGCCACCCCGGCCCGGCTCTCCGTCTACGGCATGCTGCTGCTCCAGGGCGCGATGGCCGCTTCCCGGATCGGTGACTCGGCCACCGTCGACGACCTGATCAACGGCGCCGAGGAGGCCGCCACCCTGCTCGGCGGCGACCAGAACCACTACTGGACCTCGTTCGGCCCGACCAACGTCGAGCTGCACCGGGCCGCCGCCGCGGTGGAGCTGGGCGACGGGGGAAGGGCCGTGGAGGTGCACCAGCTGCGCATCGTGGAGCCCTCCTTCAACGCGTTGCTGCCCGAGCGTCGCGCGCACCACCTGCTCGACATCGCCCGTGGCTTCGCCCAGATCGGTGACGTGGCGAACGCCGGCGAGATGCTGCTGCGCGGCGACCGGCTCGCCCCGTCCGAGATCCGCTGCCGGCCGATCGCCCACGAGGTGATGTCGGACATCCTGCGTCGCACACGTGGTGCGCCGCCTTCTCCGGTAGCGGAGTTGGCTGAGCACATGGGAGTAGGGGTATGAGCGCGGAGCCGGTCTGATGACCGGTCCGCAACACATCAGCGGGCACCGTGAGGTGCTCTATGTCATCGCCTGCGGTTCGCCGCTGGCCCGGCACGTCGGGCGCCTGGTCGACCTGGCCCAGCAGGACGGGTGGGAGGTCTGCGTGGTCGTCACACCGGACGGCGCCAAGTTCGTCGACAAGCCCGCCCTGGCCCGGCAGACCGGCCACCCGGTGCGGACGCACTACAAGAACCCGGGTGACCCGGACGTGCTGCCGCCCGCCGACGCCATGATCGTCTGCCCGGCCACCGTGAACACGGTGAACAAGTGGGCGGCCGGGATCGCCGACACCCTGGCGCTCGGGCTGCTGGTCGAGGCGCAGGGCAAGGGGCTTCCGATCGTGGCGGTGCCGTACACCAACGCCGCGATGGCCGCCCACCCGGCGTTCCGGGCCGGCATCGCCCGGTTGAGCGAGTGGGGTGTCACGGTGCTCTTCGGTGACCACGTGGTCGCCCTGCACCCGCCGGGAACCGGCGAGCAACACCTGCACTCGTTCCCCTGGCCGATGCCGCTGGCCACGCTGCGCGCCGCCTCCTGGAGCGCCGCCTAGCGGTCGGATCGCCCGCCCGCCGCGCCACCTGACCGGCGCGGCCGGGCCGGGCGTCGCCGCCCGACGGCTCCCGCGCCGGTAAGCTGGCCCGCCGTGAGCGTATGCGCATCCACCCCCACGGTGACCGACGTGGTGGCCGAGCTGGAACGGCGCTACCCGCCGGTCTGGGCGGAGGAGTGGGACCGGGTGGGCCTGGTGCTCGGCGAGCCGACCGCCCCGGTCCGCCGGGTGCTCTGCGTGGTCGACGTGGTGCCGGAGACGGTCGCCGAGGCGCTGGCGGCCGACGCCGACATGATCGTCGCGCATCACCCGCTGCTGCTGCGCGGGGTCTCCTCGGTCGCCCCGACGACGTTCAAGGGGCGGATCGTCCACCAGCTCATCCGGGCCGGGGTGGCGCTCTACGTGGCGCACACCAACGCCGACGTGGCGTCCCCGGGGGTCTCCGACGCCCTCGCCGCCCGGTTCGGGCTCACCGGCCTGCGCCCGCTGCACCGGCCCGCGCCCTCCTCGCCCGCGTACGGCGACGACCGGGGCATCGGTCGCATCGGCGAGCTGCCCCGCCCGATGACCCTCGCCGAGCTGACCCGGCACGCCGCCGCCGTGCTCCCCGTCACGTCCTGGGGAGTTCGCGCCGCGGGGGATCCCGGGCGTATGGTTCGTACCCTCGCCGTCAGCGGAGGGTCGGGGGACAGCTTCCTCGGCGCCGCGACCGCCGCCGGGGTGGACGCGTTCCTCACCGCCGATCTGCGGCACCACCCGGCAAGCGAGCACCTCGCCGCCGATGGGCCCGCCCTGATCGACGCCGCCCACTGGGCGACCGAACGACCGTGGCTGGACGATCTGGCAGCTCTCCTGCGGGAGGCGCCGGGCGTCGAGACGCTGGTGTCCGACCTGGACACCGACCCGTGGACCGTACACGCCGCCGCACCCGTTGTGGACGACAAGGAGCCCGACCGTGAAGGCTGACCCCCAGGTGCAGCGCCGCCTGCTCGACCTCCAGGCGATCGACACCAACCTCGCCCAGCTCGCCCACCGCCGGCGTTCGCTGCCCGAGCGGGCCGAGCTGGAGGCGCTGGCCCGGGAGCTGTCGTCGCTGGAGGACGAGCGGGTCCGCGCCCAGGTGGCGGTCGACGACCTGGACCGGGACATCGCCCGCCTGGAGAAGGACGTCGAGCAGGTCCGGGCCCGCAAGGAGAAGGACCAGAACCGGCTGGCCGCCGGCACCGGCCCGGCCCGGGAGCTGGAGGCACTCCAGCACGAGCTGGTCTCGCTGAACCGGCGCCAGGGCGACCTGGAGGACGCCGAGCTGGAGCTGATGGAGCAGCGGGAGACCGCGCAGGGCGTGCTGGACGGCGTGGAGCAGCGGCTGGCCGACACCCGGGAGAAGCGGGCCGCCACCGAGCAGCGCCGGGACGACGCGCTGGCCGAGATCGCCAAGGAGGAGGAGTTCAAGCGGGGGGCCCGTCAGCCGCTCGCCGCCGACCTCCCGGCCGAGCTGGTCACCCTCTACGAGAAGATCCGCCAGGACACGGGTCTGGGTGCCGCGCTGCTCACCGCCGGCCGGTGCGGCGGCTGCCGGTTGGAGCTCTCCGGGGCCGACCTGGCCCGGATCCGCAAGGCCGCCCCGGACGACGTGATCCGCTGCGAGGACTGCCGACGGATCATGGTCCGTACCAACGAGTCGGGCCTGTAGGTCGTGGCGCCGCGCGTGGTCGTCGTCGAGGCCGACGGCGGGTCCCGGGGCAACCCCGGCCCGGCCGGCTACGGCGCGGTGGTGCGTGACCCGGGGACCGGCGAGGTGCTCGCCGAGCGCTCCGAGTCGCTCGGTACGGCGACCAACAACGTCGCCGAGTACCAGGGGCTGATCGCCGGGCTGGCGGCCGCCGCGGAGCTGGGTGTCGCCGAGGTGGACGTCCGGATGGACTCCAAGCTGGTGGTCGAGCAGATGTGCGGCCGGTGGCAGATCAAGCATCCCGGTCTGCGACCGCTCGCCGCCCAGGCGGCCGGGCTGGTGGGTCGGTTCGCCGCGGTCCGGTTCACCTGGATCCCGCGTGAGCAGAACCGGCACGCCGACGCGCTGGCCAACGCCGCCATGGACGCCGCCGCCGGCCGGCCCGCGACGCCCACCACCGCCCGACCCGCCGCGGCGACGCCCGCCACCGCCCCGATCGTCGGCAGCGACCCGGCGACCGCGCCGGCGTCCTGGGAGCCGCGACCGAGCTTCACCGCCACCCGGCTGATCCTGGTCCGGCACGGCGAGACGCCGTACACCGAGCAGCGCCGCTACTCCGGGCGCGGCGACGTGCCGCTCTCCGAGCGCGGCCGGGCCCAGGCCCAGGCCACCGCCGCCCGGGTGGCCGCGCTGGCCCCGTCCGTCGCGGCCGTGCTCAGCTCACCGCTGTCCCGGTGTACGCAGACCGCGGCGGCGATCGCCGGAGCGCTCGGCGACGTGCCGGTCCGCACCGAGGACGACCTGATCGAGTGCGACTTCGGTGACTGGGAGGGGCGCACGTTCGCCGAGGTGCGCGCGCAGTGGCCGGGGGAGATGGACGCCTGGCTCGCGTCGCCCCGGGTCGCCCCGCCGGGTGGCGAGTCGTTCACCCACGTCGCCGAGCGCTGCCAGCGGGTCATCGCCGGGCTGCTCACGGCGTACCCCGGTGAGACCGTGGTGGTCGTCTCGCACGTCTCGCCGATCAAGCTGGTGCTGCGCGACGCGCTCGCCGCCGGTGACGGTTTCCTGCACCGGCTCTTCCTGGACGCGGCCGGCATCTCGGTGCTCGACCTGTGGCCCGACGGCGGCGTCGCGGTGCGCACGGTCAACGACACCGCGCACCTCGCCAAGATCGACTAATTCCCATCTGTCGGGAGGGTTTTAGCTCGGCGGCACCAACCGGTGAGGAACTGTTGACAGTGGATGGCGCCCGATTCACGATCGGTTTCGTGCGAAGCGTTCACCTGACGAAGCGGGGTCACATCGACCTCCTGCGCGTCGCCAGCGCCGCCTGTCGACGCTCCATCTGACGCCGGGTTTCCTTCCTTCCTCGCACGCTGCAGGCGCGATCCCACCACCGTTGGTCTCCGGCCCCGCGGCGCGTCCGCCTGCGCGTACCTCCCCGACAGGAGTCCTGTCCATGTTGTCCGCAAGACGTCCACCCCGGCTCACCGTGACCGTATTGAGCGCCGCGCTGCTCGCCACCGTGGCCCTCACCGGGCCGGCGTCCGCCACCGCGCTACCTACAGTGCCGCCGCGTGCCGTCGACATCTCCGACATCCGCGGCTACCCCCGGCAGAGCACCCTCCCGCTCTGGCCGGACAACCCGGCCGACGCGTCCATCCCGATCGGCGTCCTCCCGTACGACGAGATCGCGCCGAAGCTGAACGCCCTCCAGCGGGCCAGCGACCGGGTCTCCGCCCGGGTCGCCGGAAGGTCCGCCGGCGGCTACGACCTGTACGCGGTCACCGTGACCGCGCCGGAGAGCCGCACCGAGGCCCGGCAGCAGGAGACCTGGAAGCGGCTCATCGAGGACGAACCGGCCCGGGCGCAGCGGGACCGGAAGCTGCTCGCCGGCTACAAGACCCCGCTCTTCGTCAACGCCAACATCCACGGCAACGAGTGGGAGGGCACCGACGCCGCGCTGCGGGTCATCGAGGACCTCGCCACCAACCGCAGCCCCGAGGTGGCCGCGCTGCTGAGGCGCAACCGGCTTGTCTTCAACATCACGTCCAACCCGGACGGGCGGGTGGCCGGCACCCGGGCCAACGCGGCGGGCTACGACCTGAACCGCGACCTGACCATCGTCGCGCAACCCGAGACCAACCTCATCCGCGACCTGATCATCGACACCAAGCCGATCATCACGCTGGACCTGCACGGGTACGTCAACCCGACCCTGCTGCACCCCAGCACCCCGCCGCACAACGTCAACAACGAGTACGACCTGTACATCAAGCACGGCCTGCCGAACGCGCTGGCGATCGAGGAGGGCCTGCGCGGCCTCGGGTACGCCGAGACCCAGCGGGCGCGGATCCCGTTCCGCGACGACGAGCCGGGCGTGTGGGACGACTTCCCGCCGATCTACGTGCCGTCGTTCGCCATGCTGCAGAGCAGCATCCCGTACACCATCGAGGCGCCGCTGAACCCGCGCGGCAGCACGCTCACTCCCGCCGAGCGGGTCCGTCGCTCCGGCATCAACACCGACGTGCACGAGGTGGCGATCCGCACCTCGCTGCGCTACATCCAGGACCACCGGGCCGAGGTGCTGCACGACCAGGCCGAGGTCTACCGCCGGGGCCTGGCCGGTGAGCCGCTGCGCGACATCCCCGACGGCTACGTGCCGGGCTGGGGGCCGGAGGACAACTACAACACCACCTTCCCCCGGTCCTACGTCATCCCGACCGGCACCGGGCAGCGCTCCGAGCCGGCTGCGGCTCGCCTGGTCGACCTGCTGATCGGCAGCGGTGGCCGCGTGTGGCGGGCGAAGAAGGCGTTCACCGCCGGTGGCAAGAGCTACCGGGCCGGCTCGTACGTCGTCGACATGCACCAGCCGAAGCGCGGCCTGGTCAACTCACTGCTCGAACCGGGCGCGGACATCACCGACCGGGTGGGCGACCTGTACGCCGGCCCGGCCGCCTGGAGTCAGGGGCTGACCTGGGGCGCCACCGTCGACGTCCTGTGGAACACCCTGCCCGGGGTACACCTGGAGCGGACCTACGACGGGCGGGCCGAGGGCACGCTGCCCGCCGGCCGGTCCGACCTGCGCCTGGATCTGCGGGACGCCGCCGATCTGCTCGCGGTCAACTCGCTGCTGGCCAAGGGCGTCGCCGTCTACCGGCTCGAGGACGGGTCGGTGGTCGTCCCCGGCACCCCGGCCAACCGTAAGCTGGCCGGCGCCGAGGTGAAGGCCCGCGCGGTCAGCTTCGAACCGGCGCCCAGGGGCTGGCGGGGCACCCCGCTGGACCGGGTCGTGGTCGGCTACATCGGCACGGTCGAGGAGCGGGACACCCTCGCCGACCTGGGCTTCGAGGCGCGGGCGGTGACCGCCGCGACGCTGGCGGGCACGCTGACCGAGGACGTCGACGTGCTGCTGGTCGCCGACAACGTCGACCTGGCGAACCTGACCGCCGAGAACCGGGCCGCCCTCGAGGGTTTCCTCGCCCGGGGCGGCGGAGTGGTCGGCCTGGGCACCGCCGGGGCGTCCTTCAGCAACGCCGCCGCGCTGCTCACCGTGACCGCCACCGCGGCGGCGAGCCTGGCCAGCGGGGTGGCCAACATCGTGAACAACGGGGGCCCCGTCACCACGTCGGCCATCCCGCACACGTTTATCAGCCAGCCCGTCTGGTTCACGCACCTGGGCGCCAACGTCGAGGTCGAGCAGTCGTACGCCGCTGACCCGCTGCTCTCCGGCTGGTGGGCCACCGACGGTGCCAATGGACAGGCTGCGGCGGCCAACCAGGCCAGCATCGTGCGGGGTGTCTCCGTCGCCGGAAACGGCGTGGTGCTGTTCGGCACCGACCCGACGTTCCGCCTGCACCCCAAGGGTCTTCAGTCGCAGCTTGGCCGTGCCGTGCTCTGGGCGACCCGGCGGTGACCCCGACCGGCTGAGCCGACGACCGGCGATGTGGGGCCCGGGTGCCGACCGCACCCGGGCCCCACGCCGTCGCCGGGCCCGTCCCGTCGTCCGTCACCGGGCACGCCGGCCGATGCCGCTCGGCGCACTACGGATGCCGTTCGGCGCAGCGCCCTCGACTGGTTGAGCGTGACGGCGCTCACAGGGTCGTAGCCTCCGGCCGTTACATGGCTAGCTACGACTTCCCGGAGGTGTGTCAGATGGCTGCACCCGAACCGGAGGCGACCACCACGGCGCCAGTCAGGGCGAAGGACCACAGCCCCTGGAACTGGTTGCTCTTCATCCCCATCGTGGTGCCGCTGATCCCGGCTTTCTTCAACGGCGACTCACCCCGGATCTTCGGGTTTCCTCGGTACTACTGGCTGCAGTTGGCGTGGATCCTGCTCGGCGTCTCCACCACGACGCTGGTCTACCAGTTGACGAAGAAGCGGGGTGAGCGCTGATGTGGCGCGATCATCTCACCGAGATCATCGTCTTCTCGCTGCTGTTCCTGCTGGTCAGCGTGATGGGCTTCGTGGCCGCCCGCTGGCGTGCGCCGAAGGACATGGCGCACCTCGACGAGTGGGGCCTGGGCGGGCGTAACTTCGGCGGCTGGATCACCTGGTTCCTGGTCGGCGGTGACCTCTACACCGCGTACACCTTCGTGGCGGTGCCGGCACTGATGTTCGGGGCCGGGGCGGCCGGGTTCTTCGCCGTGCCGTACACGATCGTCGTCTACCCGCTGGTCTTCCTGGTGCTGATCCGGCTCTGGTCGGTCTCGCACCGGCACGGCTTCGTCACCCCGGCCGACTTCGTCCGCACCCGGTTCGACTCGCCGGTGCTGGCGCTGCTGGTCGCGATCACCGGCATCGTGGCCACGATGCCCTACATCGCGCTGCAACTGGTCGGCATCGAGGCGGTCCTCAAGACCATGGGCGTGACCGGGGAGAGCACCCTCGCCCGGCACCTGCCGATCATCATCGCGTTCGCCATCCTGGCCGCGTACACCTACCAGTCCGGGCTCCGCGCGCCGGCGTTGATCGCGTTCGTCAAGGACAGCCTGATCTACGTCGTGATCCTGGTGGCCGTCATCTACCTGCCCTACAAGCTCGGTGGGTGGGGCGACATCTTCGACGCGGCGGACGCCAAGTTCCAGGCGTCACCGAACCCGAACGACGGTGTCCTGCTCAACGGCAACAACCAGCTCCAGTACGTCACGCTGGCGTTCGGTTCGGCGTTGGCGCTGTTCCTGTACCCGCACAGCATCACCGGTGTGCTGGCCAGCCGGAACCGGAACGTGATCAAGCGGAACATGTCGGCGCTGCCGGCGTACAGCCTGCTGCTCGGCCTGATCGCGCTGCTCGGCTACATGGCCATCGCGGCCGGGGTGAAGCCGCTGCCGGGTGCGTCGGCGGGCAGTGTGGACAACAACACCATCGTGCCGTTGCTCTTCGACCAGCAGTTCCCGGACTGGTTCGCCGGGGTCGCGTACGCGGCCATCGGCATCGGGGCGCTGGTGCCCGCGGCGATCATGTCGATCGCGGCGGCGAACCTGTTCACCCGCAACATCTACAAGGAGTACCTGAAGCGGGACGCCAGCCCGGCGCAGGAGGCGAACGTCTCGAAGATCACCTCGCTGGTGGTCAAGGTCGGCGCGGTGGCCTGCATCGTGTTCCTGGACCCGCAGTTCTCCATCGACCTGCAGCTCATCGGCGGCGTGATCATCCTCCAGACGCTGCCGGCGGTGGCGTTGGGTCTCTACACGCGCTGGTTCCACCGGACCGCGCTGGTCGTCGGCTGGGTCGCCGGCATGGGGCTCGGCATGTGGATGCTCTACCAGGTGGCCAGCCCGACCCGGAAGCACTTCGGCGGCTCGGCCTTCCCGCTGGAGAAGTTCGGCTTCGACACGCCCAAGACGATCTACGTCGGCATCGTGGCGGTGCTGGTCAACCTGGCGGTCGCGGCGCTGCTGACGCTGGTCCTGCGGGCCGCCAAGGCCGACGAGGGTGTCGACGGCACCGTCGGAGACGACTACTTCGCCGACGAGGGCGACCCCCGGGTCACCCCGGGCACCGAGCGCGACGCCGACTCGGCCCGCGAACCGGTCGCCTAGCGCACAGGAAGGGCCGCTTCTCGACGCGTGGCGTCGGGAGGCGGCCCTTCGGTGTCAGGGAGGTTCATCTTCCCCGGTTGCGGGACACCAGGGCCTCGTTGAGGCGGTGCAACATCCGCGCCAGGGTCTCCCGGTCCTCGGCGGGCCAGTCGGCGAGCATGTCGCCGTAGAGGCGGGTCCGCGCGGCCCGCACCGCCGCCATCCGTTGCAGGCCCGCCGCGGTGGGGGAGATGACCGTGCCCCGCCCGTCGGACGGGTCGGGGGCGCGGGTGATCAGACCGTCGCGCTGGAGCGCGGACACCTGCCGGGTCACGGTCGAGCCGTCCAGGTTGAGCCGGGCGGCGAGCGCGGAGACGTTCTGCGGGCCGGCGGCGTCCAGGTGCCGCAGGATCACGTACGCCGCCCGGTCGAGCACCCGGTGCTCGGCGGTGCCGGTGGCCCGCCGGGTCGCCTCGCCGAAGCGCATCAGCAGGGCCACCTCGGTCTCGATCCGGCCGAGCGTGACCTCGTGGTCGTCGGCGTCGGCATCGGTGTCCCGGTAGGGGTCGTCGCTCATAGCTGTATGATACAAGGTAAGTACCTGTACGATACAGCTAATTGGGGGAGTCGGAGTGGATCGGCGTTCCGAACCGAACCGCAGTGCCATCTACGCCACCACACTGGTGGCCTTCCTCGCGATCGCCGGCATCGCCGTCGTCGACCCGATCCTGCCGGCCATCGGCGACGCCATCGGGGTCACCGCCTGGCAGGTCGAGCTGCTGTTCACCGCGTACATCGCGGTGATGGCCCTCGGCATGATCCCGGCGACGCTGGCCAGCGGGCGGTTCGGCTTCAAGCCGGTGCTGATCACCGGCGTCTCCGTGGTCGGCGTGGCCGCGATCCTCGCCTCGTTCAGCGACAGCATCGTGCAGCTGTCCGTGCTGCGCGGCGTCTGGGGACTGGGCAACGCGATGTTCTTCGCCACCGCCATGGTGGTGCTGGTCAACCTCGCCGTCGACCGGGAGTGGGTGGTCGGCCTCTTCGAGACCGCCCTCGGTCTCGGCTTCGCCGTCGGCCCGCTGATCGGCGGCCTGCTCGGCGAGGTCAGCTGGCGACTGCCGTTCTTCGTGTGCGGCGTCTTCATGGTCCTGGCGCTCGGCGTGGCCGCCCGCAAGCTGCGCGAGCCGACCAACCGGCAGGCCCCGGTGCGGGTCCGCCAGATCTTCGCCACCTACCGCCGCCCGGCGTTCATCGCGCTCTGCGTGGTGACCGGCACGTACAACTTCGTCTTCTTCGTGGTGCTCGGCTACACGCCGCTCTTCCTCGGCCTGGACGTCATCCCGCTGGGGCTGGCCTTCACCGGCTGGGGCCTCGGCCTGGCCGCCGGCATCCTGGTGGTCGGCCACCGGCTGGCCCACCGGATCGGCGCGGTGCAGACCGTCGGCGTGGCCATCGCCGGCCTGCTGGTCTGCATGGTCCTCTTCGCCACCTCGACCAGCACCGCCGAGGCGCTGGTGGTGCTGGTGCTCTCCGGGCTCTGCATGGGGCTCGCCAACGCCAACCTCACCGACCTGGCGCTCGGCCTCGGCTCCAGCGACCGCCGGGTGGCCACCGGCGCGTTCAACCTGGTCCGCTGGGGCGCCGCCGCGCCGGCACCGATCATCTCCGGCAAGCTCGCCGAGCACTCGCTGTCGCTGCCGTACTGGGTCGGCTTCGGCGTCCTCGCCGTCGGCGTGCTGGTCTACCTCGCCTTCGCGCACCTGATGGCCGCCGGCTACGGAGAGCGGGTGCTCTGGTCCCGCTGGAACCGGGCCGCCGCCGGCACCGAGCACGCGCCGGAAGAGCCGGTCGGCGAGGCGTACTGACCGCCGTCCCCCACCGTCAAGATCCGCGCACTTTCGGGGAACCTGCTGCCTCGGCTCCTGTCGAGGCAGCACTTTCCCGGAAGCTGCGCGGGTCTTGGCGTCGGAGTGGCGGTCGACGGGGCGGGGCGGCGTTGGGCCGAGGTCAGGTGAGGGCGCGCCAGAGCAGGTAGAGCCCGATCACCGTCCCGAACACCACGATCATCGTCTTGAGCAGCACCGGTGGCAGCCTGCGGACCAGCCGGGCGCCGGCGTACCCCCCGATCAGGGTCGCCGGGGCGACCACCGCGACTGCGGCCCAGTTCACCGGGCCGAACAGGGCGAACACCACCAGCGTGGTGAAGCCCACCACCGCGGAGAGCAGATTCTTGATCGCGCTGACCCGGGCGAGCGTCGCGTCCAGCACCAGGGCCAACCCGGCGACCAGCATCACTCCGAGCGCCGCGCCGAAGTACCCCCCGTACACCGCGCCGAGCGCCACCATCGTCTGCACCGCGACCGTGCGCTGACGCGGCGACAGGTCCCGGGGGTGACCGACCAGCCGGCGCAGCGGGTCCTGGAAGGCGAGCACCGCGGTCGCGCCGAGCACCAGAAATGGCACGACCAGCTCGAACGCGCGGGCCGGGGTGGCCAGCAGCAGCAACGCCCCGAGGATCGTGCCGACGACCGTCGTGGGCACCAGCGTCGCCAGCGCCCGGCCACGCGGCAGATCGACCCGGCTGCCCGCCACGCTGGCCGCGTACCCGGGGAACACCGCGACGGAGTTGCTGACGTTCGCCGGCACCGGGGGCAGCCCCACCGCGATCATCGCCGGAAAGGTGATCAGCGAACCGCCACCGGCCACCGCGTTGATCGTGCCAGCGGCGAGACCGGCGGCGAGCAGCAGCGCGGCGTGGGAGAGATCCATAGCCTGACGAGGTTAGCCCCCACCCGGTCGGGCGGGTACGCCGGACTCCCGCCGCCGATCCACCCCGACCGCCCTCTGACCTGCACGATCGTGCCCAGGCGGGGTGGCAATACCGGCGGGCCGCCCGTCGTTAGGATGAGAGCGCGACGGACGAGTCGACCGGGCGGCCGCGTCGGCGGGCTCTGGCCCGCCGCCGAGGAACGTCCGGACTCCACAGGGCAGGGTGGTTGTTAACGGCAACCCGGGGCGACCCGCGGGAAAGTGCCACAGAAAACAGACCGCCGACCCCAACGGGGACGGTAAGGGTGAAACGGTGGGGTAAGAGCCCACCAGCACCCCGGGTGACCGGGGTGGCTCGGTAAACCCCACCCGGAGCAAGGCCAAGTAAGGGCCGTCACCGCAAGATGACGACCCCGCGCAGACGCTTGAGGGCTGCCCGCCCGATGTCTGCGGGTAGGCCGCTGGAGCCTGCCGGCAACGGTAGGCCGAGATGGATGGCCGCCGCCGGCGCTGACCCCTCGGGGTACGCGCCGCGCACAGAATCCGGCGTACAGGTCGACTCGTCCGTCGCCCATCTGCTGCTTCTGGTTGTCCGTGCTCAGGGTGATGCGCCGGACCGTCGGTGAATGCGCGGACGTCAGCCGAGGGGAATGGGAAGAGGCACTTCCCCCTTGATCGCCTTCTCGGCCAACTCGAAGCGCCGGGGGTGGAGGATGTTGCCGTGTAGTGGGTGGCCGGGAACGTTGATGCACCGTTGGCCCGGCACGGCCTCACAGACCGGACATTGGAGGAACAGTCCGCCGTTTGGCACCAGTTCGACGCCCTGAGCCAGGGCTGCCCTGCCAATCTTGACAATGGCCCTGTACAGATCGTAGTCCTGGTGTTTCCTGGCGGCAGTGGCTATCTCCTGCATCCCTTCCCAGAACCGTTCGGCGGCATTCGGCTCGTCTATGTCGATGTGCACGGTCGCGCATCCCCGCCTTCCGGACTGCCAAACCGCCCGCAAACCCACTCGCGGGCAGGTTTGCTGAAGGGGGACTCGGGCACACGGCCGGGATCGCAGCAGGGCTGAAGTGCAAGGAAATCCGTCGGAGGCAGCGATGCGCCACCCACCACCCCGCCGCCGCGACAACCCGGCCGAGGCGAGAGTGACGATAGAGCGCGGGATCGCGGACGTCTTCAACGTCTACCGTGACTTCCACAACCTGCCCCGCTTCCTGGGCGACGTCATGGCCAGTGAACAGATCGGGCCGACGACGTTCCGATGGACGATTCGGGGACCACTCGGCGTCAGACTGCGCTCCACGGTACGGCTCACCGAGGAGCGCACGAACCAGTTGCTCCGGTACGAGACCACCGCCGTGCCTGGGATGAGGACTCAGTGGACAGTCCGGTTCGCGCCTGGACCTGACCCGGGCCGGACCGAGGTTCACGAGGTGCTGAAGACACCCTTCGGAAGGCTGGGCCGCATCGCGCTGACCCTGGCCGGTAAGCCGCCCGCGGGCGAGGTGGCGGCGAACCTGCGCAGGCTGAAACAACTCCTGGAAACGGGAGAAGTAACCGACACCGAGCACGCGGTCGCTGGAAAGTTCGAGCGGAGATCCGTCGGACCATCGCGACCCTGAGGGACCAGGGCCGTTGCGACCCAATGCCCCTGTACGGGCGCCGGGAATGGGATTGTCCGGGTCTTGCACTGGCCCTTCTCGCAGGGCGCGGTACGCGGACTGCTCGTATGCCCGCGGTCAAGGGGCGAGGCGTTCTAGGCTTCGACATATGGCGGCGGCGCGCCTGTGAACTGGCGGACAAGGCCGGGCGGCGCCTCGAACCGAAGTGACCCTCGCGAGGCACGAGTCGGGCCGTCCCGTTTGTGCAGTCAAGAGAGCAGAAATGCCCGCTCGACCTCCAGTGAACTCAGATGAGAGGGAGCACGCATGGCTGTCAAGACCGAAGCGCGCCCAGGCACCGCGGAGATCCGGCCGTTCACAATAGAAGTGCCGGAATCGGATCTGAAGGCGTTGCGGGCGCGTATCGCGGCCACCCGTTGGCCCGAGAAGGAAACCGTCCCGGATCAGTCGCAGGGCGTACCGCTCGCGACGATGCAGGCGCTCGCACGTTACTGGGAGAAGGACTACGACTGGCGCAAGGTCGAGGCGAGACTGAACGCCCTGCCGCAGTTCATCACCCAGATCGACGGGCTGGACATCCACTTCATCCACGTCCGTTCGAAGCACGAAGACGCCCTGCCGCTCCTCATCACGCACGGATGGCCCGGCTCGGTGATCGAACAGCTGAAGATCATCGACCCGCTCACGAATCCCACCGCCCATGGCGCGAGTGCCTCGGACGCCTTCCATCTGGTGATCCCGTCGATGCCCGGCTATGGCTTCTCGGGCAAGCCGAGCATGCCCGGCTGGGACCCGCAACACATCGCGACCGCCTGGATCGAGTTGATGAAGCGCCTGGGCTACACGCGGTACGTGGCGCAGGGCGGCGACTGGGGTGCGCTCATCACCGAGTTGATGGGTGTGCAGGCGCCCCAGGAACTGATCGGCATTCACACCAACATGCCCGGCGTGTACCCACCCGACATCGACGCGCTGCTCCAGTCCGGGATCACCGGTGCGAACACCCCGCTCGACTCGCTGCCGTCCAATCTCTCCGACGAGGAGAGGCGTGCGTGCGAGCAGGCGGACTTCTTCTGGAAGCACTCCGGCTACGCCATCGAGATGGGGCGTGCCCAGACGCTGACCGGGTTGGCGGATTCGCCCGTCGCCCTGGCGGCGTACATGCTCGACCATGACGTGGCCAGCCTGAAGCTCATCACCGAGTCGGTCGCCGGGCAGCCCCGAGGCATCACGCCGGAGGACCTCCTCGACAACATCACGCTCTACTGGCTGACGAACACCGGGGTCTCCGCGGCCCGTCTGTACGCGGAGAACCAGCTCTCCTTCTTCGCAACCAAGGGGGTCACCATCCCGGTCGCCGTGAGCGTGTTCCCCGACGAGCTGTACCAGGCTCCGAAGAGTTGGGCCGAGCAGGCGTATCCCAATCTCATCCACTACAACAGGCTCGACAGGGGCGGGCACTTCGCGGCCTGGGAACAGCCGCAGATCTTCACGGAGGAGATGCGTGCCGCCTTCCGGTCGCTCCGCTAGATGACCGTGTCCGGCCGTCCGCACCTGCCCACGTTCGACGGGGCGACCGAGTGGCTCAACTCCGAGCCGCTCGGCCCCGCCGAGCTGCGCGGCCGCGTCGTCCTCGTGAACTTCTGGACGCTGACCTGCATCAACTGGCTGCGCCAGGAGCCGTACGTCCGCGCGTGGTCGCAGGCATACCGCGACGACGGGCTGGTCGTCGTCGGAGTCCACACGCCGGAGTTCTCGTTCGAGCACGAGACCGGCTGGGTGCGACAGGCGATCACGGCGCGCGGGATCGACTACCCGGTCGCGGTCGACAACGACTACGGGGTCTGGAGCGCCTTCGACAACCACTACTGGCCTGCGCTCTACTTCGTCGACACGGACGGCGTCATCCGCGACAACCACTTCGGCGAGGGGCGCTACGAGCAGTCCGAGCGCGTCATCCAGCAACTGCTCGGCATCGAGCGCGACCTCGTCGGGGTCGAAGGGCGCGGCGTGGAGGCCGAGGCTGACTGGGCTCACCTGCGTACGCCCGAGACGTACCTCGGTTTCCAGCGCGGCGAACACTTCGCGTCGCCGAACGGCGCCGCGCTCGACGAGCGCCGCGCCTACGAGGTCCCCGAGAGCCTGGCCCTCAACCAGTGGGCCCTCGCGGGGGAGTGGACGATCGGCTCCGAGAACGCCGTGCTGGGCCAGGCCGGCGGGAGCATCGCCTTCCGGTTCCACGCACGCGACGCGCATCTCGTGCTGTCTCCCGGAGCTGGTGAGGCGATCCCGTTCCGGGTGCTCCTCGACGGCGAACCTCCGGGCCCGTCACACGGCGTAGACGTCGACGAGGACGGCAACGGTCTGCTCCGGGAAGGTCGCCTCCACCAGCTCGTACGCCAGCACGACACGGTCCGCGAACGGACCCTGGAGATCACGTTCGGCGAACCCGGCGCCGAGGCGTACGCGTTGACGTTCGGCTGAGCCGACCCGCTGACGCGGTGGACGGCCGTGTCCCGCGACGCCCGTCCCACCACCCGCCGGTGACCGATAGCATCGCCTGCTGTGACAGCACCTGAGATCACGGTCGCCACCCCAGCGGACCGTGACGCGGTTGTCGGCTCTCTGGTCGCCGCGTTCGCCACCGATCCCGTCCTGCGTTACCTGTTCCCGGCCGAGGAGACCTATCCGCGGTACGCCGCCGCCTTCTTCGGGTACCTCTTCGACAAGCGGGTGCACAGGGAGACGATCTGGACGGTCGGGCGCGGCGCCTCGGTCGCCATCTGGGAACCCCCGGCAGCCTCTCCCGAATCGCGCGAGGCCCCCCTTGCCGCTCATCTCCCCGCCGACGTGCTGGCCCGCGTCGTCGCCTACGACGAGGCCGTGCACGCCGCACTGCCGGACGCCCCCTTCTGGTACCTCGGTGTCCTGGGCACCCACCCGGACAACGCCGGTCGTCGGTGGGGCCGCGCCGTCATGGGTGCCGGGCTGCGCCGCGCCGCGGCGGACGGTCTGCCGGCGATCCTCGAAACCAGCAACCCCGCCAACGTCGAGCTGTACCGCCGCGCCGGCTGGGAGGTGGCGGACTCCTTCTCCGAGCCGCTGCCCACCTGGATCATGCAACAGTCGGCGCGCTGACCGTCCTCCGTCCGCTCGACTACCCTTCGGTCGCCTCTGAGGCGGCGAAGAGGCGCCCGTAGATCTCGTCGATGACGGCGTTCTTCGCCAGGCTGTAGTCGCCGGGTCGGTGCGCGGTGTCCCGCGCGAGGCGCCGCTTGGTCGTGGCGTACAGCTCGCGGTCGTCGGGATGCGACCGCAGCCAGTCGCGGAAGAGCCGGTGCCGGACGGGTTCGGGCGCGTCGTGCGGCCAGACGTGCACGTTGACGTCCTCGGCGGCGCTGAGGAACATCCGGTGCCCGTGCCACCACGGTTCCCGAAGGACGAGCCGGTACCCGATCCGCTCCAGGGCGGGGAGATAGCGGGACTCGTCGGTCGTGTCCTCGATGAGGAGGTCGATGTCGATGACGGGCTTGGCCGCCAGGCCCGGCACGGATGTGGACCCGACGTGCTCCACACCGATGATCAGACCACCCAGCGCCCCGGTCAGCGACGAGCGAGCGGCAACGAACCGGTCCGCCCAGACCGGGTCGTAGTCCTCGATGACGATGGACCGCCACGTCCGTGGAGGCTCGCCGACCAGAGCGGCGGCCATCTGCTCGGTGGTGCCGTGAAAGCGCCGCACGACGTCCTGCGGGTACCCGGCCACGTAACCTCCCACAAAATCAAAGTCCGCCAGAGTACGACACCCGAGGCCGGGCGGGACACTAGAGCGGGGCACGCCAGCGGAGTCGGTTGTCGCTGGAGGTCGTTCGGCACACCATCAGCTTGCCCGAGCTGGTCCGGCCGAGTGCGCCAGCGGGTTTGCAGAACGCCCCCGGGCGTACCCCGGTGCGCACGATCGGCTCCGCGGGCTCGGTGGTCCGAGGCGTGCCGGTGGTGAGCTTCGGCGTCGGCTTGGGGCTGCTCCGGGTCGGGGTCGGCCTCGGGCTGGTCCGGGTGGGGTTCGGCTGCGGCGATGGGCTCGCCGTGCGCGTCGGCACGAGAGGGCTGGGCGACGGAACGTCCGGTTCGGTGGCGGACGACGGCTCCTCGACCAGTTGCCCACGGGCGGTGGTCGCCGTCGCGGCGGGTCGATCGTCGCCGGAGTTGGTCAGGGTGGCGACGATGCCGCCTCCGCAGCAGCAGAGGACGGCCAGGCCGAGGAATCCGATGAGGACCTTCCGGCCTCGGCTGACGGGCTTGCGACCATCCGTCGGTGCGCCGTCCGCCCCGGGCGCGGGCATCGTGGACGCTGGCTGGCCGTACGGCGGCAGCACGGGAAGCTGTTGGGTCGGTGGCTCCGACGGCGGCTGCCGGGCCTGCTGCCACGGGTCCTGCGGCGGGGGATACGTCACCCGTGCGAGTCTGCCGGCACCGCTTGGACGCTCATACCGGTCGATCAGTCGGTCCGCGGAGGGCCGTTCCGGCGGGCCGCCACCCCCGGAGACCGACCCGACCGTTGCGGGCACCGGTTGTCGGGTGGGCGACCTGCCCCGCCGCCTAGCGTGATTGTTCGAGAGGGAAGGAGACCCGGGTGCTGGAGCGGCTCAACGAGGCGATGGCGCACATCGAGCGTCACCTCGACCAACGAATCGAGGTGGCCGACCTGGCGCGGATCGCGCTGACGTCGGAGTACCACTTCCGGCGGTTGTTCTCCGCGCTGGCCGGCATCCCGCTGTCGGAGTACATCCGGCGGCGTCGGCTCACCGTCGCCGGCGCGGACGTGCTTGCGGGGGAGCGGACGCTGCTCGACATCGCGGTGCACTACGGCTACGGCTCGGCGGAGGCGTTCGCCCGGGCGTTCCACGGCGTGCACGGCGTGGGGCCCGGCGAGGCCAGGCGTACGGGCGCCGCGCTGCGCTCCCAGCCCCGGATGTCCTTCCGACTGACCGTCGAAGGGAGCGGCAGCATGGAGTATCGAATCGTCGACAAGGACGCGTTCGCCCTGGTGGGGCGCAGGGCGCGGGTTCCGCTGGTGCACGAGGGGATGAACCCGGCGATCGTCGCGTTCATCCGCGGCATCGACCGGGAGACGGTGGAACGGATCGAGGCGCTCTCGGACCAGGAGCCGGCCGGGATCGTCAACGTCAGCGACAACCTCGCCGACAGTCGTGCGGAGGGCACCGAGCTGGACTACTGGCACGGGGTCGTGACCGGTGCCACGGCGCCGGCTGACCTGGACGCACTGCCTGTGCAGGCCGGGACGTGGGCGGTGTTCACGACGTCCGGCGCGTTCCCGCAGGCGGTGCAGTTCCTGTGGCGGGACGTGTTCACCCAGTGGTTCCCGTCCAACCCGTACCGCAGCCGGCCCGGCCCGGAGATCTCGCGGGTGCGCGTGTCGCCGGACGGCGGCCACGCGGACGCGGAGCTGTGGATCCCCGTCGAACGGGTCCCCACCCCTATGTAGAGTTCCGATACAGTGGTCGGATGCGGATCACCATTCCGGTCGCCAAGGTGCTGGCGGCGTTGCTCGCCGAGCCCGACGCGGAGCGGTACGGGCTGGACCTGATGCGAATGACGGGCCTGCCCAGCGGCACCCTCTATCCGGTGCTGCACCGCCTGCGGGCGGCCGGTTGGTTGGCCGCCGACTGGGAGGCCATCGATCCGGTGGCGGCGGGCCGACCAGCCCGCCGCTACTACCGGCTCACCGCCGAAGGGGTGGCCGAAGCCCGTCGGACGCTCGCCGACCTGCGCGCCGCCATTCCCGACGGTCGTCCCTCCTGGGGCGGCGCCGGTCCCAGCGAGGCGCCGGCATGGTGACCCGCCGGGCCGCCGAGATGTTGCTGGCGATCGCCGCGCGACGCTGGCCGGCCGACCTCCGCGACGATCTGCACCGCGAGTGGGACGCCGAGGTGCACGTGCTCGCCGCGAGCGGGCGCCGAACGAGGATGCTGGGCTTCGCCGTGAGTCTCGCCGTCAGCCGGGCGGGCTCCCCGCTGGTCGATCGCGCCCTGATGCACCGACGGGCCCGCCGTACGGCAGCGGCGTTGCTGCTGGCCCCGCTCGCCTGCATCGGGATCGTGGTCGTCAGCGCGGTCCTGATGAACGTGGTCTTCAACTGGCTGCTGCTGCCGCAGGTGCAGTTGCCGCTCTGGTCGGCCCTGACCGCCGGGCTGGCGGTGCTGCTGGCGGTCTCGGCCACCCGCTGGGCACGGCACACCGTGCTCGGCGGCCCGCTGCGCATCGCCCTCGGCGTGGTGCTGCCCATCGGCGCGGCCCTGGCCCTGGCCGGATACGTCCTTCCCGCCGACGGCCTGGCCCGCACCGTGCCCGGTCTGCTGCTCTGGCTGGCCGGCCTGACGCTGGTTCTCTGGGCGGTGGCGGCCCTCGCCGCGCGGGGACGCGTCCGGGCGGCCTGGTGGCTCGGACTCCTCGGCGCACTCGTCGTCGCCGACCTCGCCGTGATCCTCTTCGTGGTCGGAAACATCCCCGGCTCCGGTGCCGTGGCGGCGGGATCACCGCCGGACACCGTCGACCGGATCTCGGCGCCGCTGTGGCTCTTCGCCTGCTGGACCGACTGGAACTTCGGCCTGCCCCGGCCCACACGGTGGGAGATCTTCCTGATCACCGACCAGCTGCTGGTGGAGCCCATGCTCTACCTGGCCTGCACGCCGTACGCGCTCGCGTACACCATCCGGGCGGCCCGGTCGGAACCCACCGCGCCGGTCGCCCTCGCGCCGGCCCCCTCACCGGTCTGACCCGCGGGCTCAGGCGGGCACGTCGTCCCAGGTGGTGCCCGGCGGCAGGAAACCAGCCGTCTGGTTGTCGCGCAGCGCGTAGGCGATGACCAGCAGGGCGTGGGCGTCCAGCTCGGGCAGCCGGTCCATCGGGAACCACCGCACGGCCAGCGACTCGTCGTCGTTGACCCGGGCGGTCCCGGCGACCACCCGGCACAGGAAGCCCAGGTTGAGGTATTCGCAGCGGTCCCCGTTGGGGTAGGTGTGCGGGTGCGAGACGGCGCTGGACAGCCGCACCGGCGCCACGTCCAGACCCGTCTCCTCCCGCACCTCGCGCACGAGCGCGGCGGCCGGCTGCTCGCCCGGCTCGACGAACCCGCTGATCACCGACCAGCGCCCGTCGTCGGCGCGCTGACCGAGCAGCAGCTCACCGGCGTCGTTGCGGACCACCGCGCTGACGCTGGGCAGCCAGAGCAGGTCGTGACCGACGTGCTTGCGCATCCGCAGGATGTAGTCCGGTACCGCCATCCGGCGATCATAGGCCGCGACCCCGCGGCCGCCGCTGTGGCGCGACGGCACGTCCGGCGTCAGGCCGACCAGCTGACGGTACGGCGGAAGCGCTCGTACTCCCGGGCCAGTTCGGCGTCGATGCGCTCCAGCCGGGCCTCGGTGAGCACCACCGCCGGGTCCTGCCACGGCCGGCCGGCGAGCATCCGGCGGCGCAGCCCGGTCGGCGGGTGGGCGGCGAACAGCGACGCCTCGTCGCGGACGGACAGTTGGCGCAGCAGCGGCAGCCGATCGGCGCTCGCCGCGCGAGCCTCGGCCAGCGCGGAACGCCACCGGTCCGGGCCGTGTCCCGCCCTGGTCTCCCGGCGCACCGCGAGTGCCAGCGATTCGCCCGCGAGCAGGGCGTCGAGGACGTTGGTCGCGCCCGTCGTGCCGGCCGCCTTGGCGGCCAGTTCGTCGGCGAGGTACTCGGCGCGCTGGCTGTCCCGCAACGCCACGCTCACCAGCAGCAGGTGGGCGACGAACAGCGCCCGGGACATCATCCACTGGAACGCACGGCCGATCGCGTCGCCCAGCATCTCCACCAACCCGGCTCCGACACTGGTGCGCACCGGTCGGAACAGGTCGGCCGCCGAGCCGAGCATGGTGAACGCGGGCTGGGTGAGCAGCCCTCGGCGCGGGTCGCCGTTGACGAAGTGGCCGAGTTCGTGGCCGAGCAACGCCACCCGCTCGCCGGCGGTGAGCGAGCCCCACAGCGGCAGCCCGAGACCCAGCACCTTCCGGCGCCGCAACCCGACCACGGTCGCGTACGCGTTGATGTCGTCGTCGACGCCGACCACGTCCGGCACCGGTGCCCCGATCGCCGCCGCCACCTCGCCGATCAGCGCGAACAGCTCCGGTGCCCGGTCCGGGGAGAGCACCTCCAACTCGGGGTCGAGCCGGCCGAACCGGGGCCGCAGCGCGACCGCCAGACCGACCATCGCCACCCCGGGCAGGATCGCCAGGTTGGGAAAGGGGAAGGCCACGATCAACCACACACCGGTGACCGCGAGCGCGAGCACCGCGGCGACCAGCACCAGTGACGCCACCGCCGTCAGCGTCCGGGCACCGCTGGAACCATTGGCACCCAGCGGCCGCCCGACCAACCGGGTGAACTGCTGCCCGGTCGCCCGGAACGCCATCCGGTAGGTCCACCGGTCGACCCAGGTCCAGCCGAACTCGCGTGCACGCCGCACCGGGTCGTACGTGTCCAGATTCCACTCGCAGCGGGGGCACCAGGGCACCGCGTCGCGTACGGACGCCGTGCTGGCCCCACACCCCGGGCACGCCCCCGTGCCGGTCACCGTGTTGATCACGGGGACCGATCCTGCCCCAGCCGCGTGTACGCGGGAACTGGCCGTTCAGCCGACGACCGGCGGCGCGAAGTGTCCCGGCCTGCGCATCTTTTCGCTGTTCCGGCCCGGGGCGCCGGGACCGGCTCTACTGTGGAGAAGGTCGGCGACTTGCGTGATCCGGTGGCGGCTGGTCAGTTCGCGGTGCACAGTGATTCCCATGAGCGACAGCGGACGTGGTGGGCAGTTCTACTGGTGCATCCGGCACCACCGGGTCGAGACGGACGCCGACGTGTGCCCGGCGAAGCACGTCCTCGGCCCGTACGACTCGGCGGCCGACGCGGAGAACGCCCTGCAGCGCGTGCAGGAGCGTAACGAGGCGTGGGAGGCCGAGGACGCCCGTTGGGCCGGGGAGGACAGGTAGACGGCGCGGGACGGCCCGTGCCGAGGTACTCCGTGCTCCGCGAGGAGACACGCGAGAGCACGTCCCCAAGGAGGGAACCGAGATGGCCGAAGCACAGCAGGCCACCACCCGCCCGGCCGCCCGACGTACCACCGCGAAGAAGACCGCCGCGGCGGAGCGGAACACGGGAGCGAGCCGGACCACCCCCGTGCGCAAGTCCACCGCGGGTGCGGCGGCGGCGAAGGCACCGGCCAGGAAGGCAGCCGGCGGGGCGGGGCGTGCCCCGGCCAAGAAGACCACCACGGCCGCGAAGGCCCCCGCGAAGAAGGCCACGACCAAGGCCTCCACCGCCGCCAAGAAGGCCCCGGCGAAGACCTCGGCCACCACCCGCAAGACGACCGCCGCCGCGAAGCGGACCCCGGCGTCCGCGGCGAAGAAGACCACCGGCGCGGCGAAGAAGACGACCGCCGCGGCGAAGAAGACCACCGGCGCCGCGAAGAAGACGACCAGCGCCGCGGCGAAGCGGACCACCGCCGCGGCGAAGAAGACGACCACCGCGGCGACGGCGCCGGCGCGGAAGACCGCGACCAAGGCGTCCACCGCGAAGAAGACGGTCGCCAAGAAGACCGCGGCGAAGAAGACGACGGCCACGAAGGCGCCAGCGAAGAAGGCGCCAGCGAAGAAGACCGCATCCACCCGCCCGAGCGGCGGCGCCCGCAAGGCCCCGGCGAAGAAGGCCCCGGCCGCGAAGGCGACCGGCACGTCGTCGACCGCCACCCGCAAGGCGGCGGCGAAGAAGGCACCGGCGAAGAAGACCGTCGCGGCCAAGGCGCCAGCTCGCAAGGTGACCGCCCGCAAGTCGCCGGCCCGTCCGGCCGCCGCGCGCGCCGCCGCCCCTCGCGGTACGCGGACCACCGCACGGAAGGCGACCGGCTGACCCTGTCCGGGCATCGGTTCGTTCAGCGGGCCGGAGGTAGTTGCTCCGGTGTGCCGGTCGGATATCTCGGCCGGTCACCGGAAGCGGATCACCGGCGGCACTGTCAGGATTGACCCGTGGTCATCCGACGCGTACTCGCGCCCCGCATCGACTTCGGCGCGCTGCGCCGCGAGCTCGGCCTGCCCGAGGGCTTCCCGGCCGACGCCCAACGGGAGGCCGACGAGGCCGCCGCCGCGCCGCCGCGGCCGCCCGTCGACCGCACCGACGTACCGTTCGTCACGGTCGACCCCGCCACGTCGCGGGACCTGGACCAGGCGATGCACCTCGCCCGCCGTCCGGGTGGCGGCTACCGCGTGCGGTACGCGATCGCGGACGTCGCCGCCCACGTCGACCCCGGCGGCGCGCTGGAGGCGGAGACCTGGCGACGGGGGCAGACCGTCTACCTACCGGACGGCCACGTGCCGTTGCACCCGCTGACGCTCAGCGAAGGCGCGGCCAGCCTGCTGCCCGACGACGACCGGGCCGCCGTGGTGTGGACCATCGACCTGGACGCCGACGGCGGCACCGTGGCCGTCGAGTTGGAACGCGCCCTGGTCCGCAGCCGGGCCAAACTCGACTACTCGGGTGTGCAGGCGTCAGCCGACGCCGGGCGACTTCCCGACCCGATCGCGCTGCTGCCCGAGATCGGCGACCGGCTGACCGCTCGGGGCCTGCGGCGTGGCGCGATCAACCTGCCCCTGCCCGAGCAGGACGTCGAGCCCGACGGCGACGGTTGGCGGCTGGTGCTGCGTGGCCCGGTGCCCATGGAGGAGCACAACGCGCAGATCTCCCTGCTGACCGGGATGGCCGCCGCCGACATCATGCTGGCCGGCCGGGTCGGCCTGCTGCGCACCATGCCCGCGCCGAAGCCGGAGGCCGTGCAACGGCTGCGGGCAGCCGCCGCGCCGCTGGGCGTGCACTGGCCGGACGGCGCGGGCCCGGGCGAGGTGATCGCCGGGCTGGACCCCGCCCAGCCGCGTGCCGCCGCGTTCATCGACCAGGCTGCCGAGCTGATGCGCGGCGCCGCGTACACGGCGTTCGACGGGACGGTGCCGGAGCAGCCGGAGCACGGCGGGGTGGCCGCCGCGTACGCCCACGTCACGGCGCCGCTGCGGCGCCTGGCCGACCGGTACGCCACCGAGGTCTGCCTGGCCCTGCACGCGGGCCGCCCGGTGCCCGACTGGGCACGCGCCGCGCTGCCCCGGCTGCCCGAGGTGATGGCCACGACCGACCGGACCGCCTCAGCGGCCAGCCGGGGCGCGGTCGAGCTGGCCGAGGCGGTGCTGCTGGCGGACCGGGTGGGGGAGACCTTCGACGCGGCCGTACTGGATGTGGACCCCCCGCCCAACGGCCGGTCCCGCCCCCGCCCGCCCGGCGGCACGGTCGCCCTTGACTCCCCACCGGTACGCGGCCGCTGCCTCGGCCAACTACCGCTCGGCGAACGGGTCCGGGTCCGGCTGGTCACCGCCGACCCGGCTGCCCGCACGATCCAGTTCGAGCTGGCCTGAACCGTCCGCCACGCCGTTCTGGTCCGACGCTGGCCTGGCCGGGCTGCCGGCAGGCACGTGTTCGAGCTGCCCGGGTCGGCGGGCAGGTGGCAGCGGGGATTCTCACAGCGGCTGACGCTGCTGCCGGACCGGGCGGTTTGCGAGGATGAGCCCATGGCATACGACGCGAGCACGCTGCCCGACGTGTCCGGGCTGACGGTCGGCATCATCGGTGGCACCGGCGACCAGGGGCGCGGTCTCGCCTACCGCCTCGCCCGGGCCGGGCAGACGGTGCTCATCGGTTCCCGCTCCGCGGAACGGGCCGCCGAGTCCGCCGCCGAGATCGCCGCGCTGCCCCGGATGCCCGCCGACGCCGACATCACCGGTGCGGCCAACGACGAGGTGGCCCGCCGCAGCGACGTGGTGATCATCGCGGTGCCGTGGGAAGGGCACGCCGCCACCGTCGCCTCCCTCGCCGAGCCGCTCGCCGGCACGATCGTCGTCGACTGCGTCAACCCGCTCGGCTTCGACAAGCAGGGCCCGTACGCGCTGACCGTCGCCGAGGGCAGCGCCGTGCAGCAGGCCGCCGCGCTCCTGCCCGACTCCCGGGTCTGCGCGGCGTTCAACCACGTCAGCGCCCCGCTGCTGGCCGACCCCGAGGTCGAGACCATCGACCTGGACGTGCTGATCTGCACCGAGGACCGCGAGCTGGTCGACGTGGTCGGTGCGCTCGCCGCCCGGATCCCCGGAATGCGGGGCATCTACGCCGGCCGGCTGCGCAACGCCCACCAGATCGAGGCGTTCACGGCCAACCTGATCGCCATCAACAAGCGCTACAAGGCCCACGCCGGCATCCGCGTCACCGACCTCTGAGCCCACCGGCGCTGCTGAGGACCAGCCTGCCACGCGGCGAGCCTGCCCTTGCAAGCCTTGCGCACGGCGAGCATCGTGCACCGACGAGCCAGCCGGCGATGGGCGCGCTTGAAGGTGAGCCGGGTTTTGGACGACTCGGTCGGTCCGGTCGCGGGGCTGCCCTTCGACGAGCGGTGGCCGAAGTGTTGGCCCGCGAGGGTGTGAGCGTTCTGAGCGGCTGTGCTCACGTTCGCCGGTGGTACTGGTTGCGGCGGGGGAGTCGGTCGGGGTCGAGCCAGGCCGGCGGCACGAACTCCGGGCGACCGTCGCCGTCCAAGCGGACGGTCCAGTCGCCGTGGTGGATGTGCCGGTGGTGGTGTGCGCAGAGCAGCACCGCGTTTCCCAGGCTGGTGTCGCCGCCGTCCGCCCAGTGTCGGATGTGGTGGGCGTCGCACCAGCGGGGCGGGCGGTCGCAACCTGGGAAGGCGCAGCCGCGGTCGCGCAGGACCAGAGCGCGCCGTAGCGGCCCGGTGATGAGGCGGCGTTGCCGGCCCACGTCGAGCAGTTGACCGGCACCGCCGAGGACGGCGGGCAGGATGGCCGCGTCACAGGAGAGCCGGCGGACCGTTTCGGGGGTGAGTCGGACGCCGGTGTCCAGGGTTCCGGCGTCGAGCTGCCGGAGCAGGCCGTCGTAGCTGGTGGTGACGACGATCTGGGCGGGCTCGCCGCCATGCTCGGGTAGCTGCCCGGTGCGCAGGGTGAGCCGACAGAGGTCGGCGAGCGCGTCGTGTCGGCGTTGCCCGGGGGTGCGCGGATCGTCCGGGCCCGATGGTGCCGTCAACGGGTCGATCGCGGCGCGGAGCAGGCCGGCCGTCTCGGCGTCCAGGCTGCCGGTCAGCCGGAGGCGGCCATCGTGCAGCTCGGACAGGGTGACGTGACGGTCTCGGGCGGAGCGGTGGGCCTCGGCCTCCAACGCTGCCCGGGCGGCGGCCTCGGCGATGTCCGGGGCGACGTGGTCGAGGATCCGCGTGCCCAGCCTGCGCAGCAGAGCGGGATCGAACTGCCCGGCCCACTCGACCAGGACGCCGACGGCCTTCTCGGCGGCCTCGGCGCCGGCGGCGGTATGCACGGTGCTCGCAGTGTCGCCGATGACGCGGGCCTGTTCCACGGTGATGTCACCGTCGGCCAGAGCGCGGCGTACCGCCGGGCTGCCGGCGTCCAGTGTGCTGGCGAGGTTCACCAGCCGACGTGCGGCAGGAACGGTCAGCCGCAGCCGGTCGCGGAGCCAGACCGCAGTCGAGGACGCGCCCTGTGCGACGGCGGTGCCCCGGCCGTCCAGCTCGCGCACCAGGGCCAGCTGCACCGCCGCCAGGCGCTGCTCGAGTCGGTGCGCGGCGTCGAGCGCTGCGACGAGGTCATGCTCCCCAAGCGCCCAGGTCGCCGCGTCGGCGCACGCGGCGACTACCGTCTCCGCCTGCGCCAATTCCTCGACCACGACCCAACACTAGAACAGGTGTACGACAAAACTCAGTCGTGGTAATCGATTGGATAGCCAGCGACTCGGCGTTGTCGGGTAATGGTGCGGCAGGACGGCCGGCAGGCTGAAAGCCTGCCGGCCGTCCCCCCGCCGCATACCGTGCGAGCCGCATACCGTGCGAGCCGTACCGTTCGAGCGGTGGAACGGCAGCTACGCACCGTCCGAGCCGCGGATCGTCCTAGAAGGTGTGCTCGGTGGACGGGAACTCGCCGCCACGGACCTCGTCGGCGAACCGGCGGGTGGCGTCGGTCAGTGCGCCGGCCAGGTCCGCGTACCGCTTCACGAAGCGCGGTGCCTTCCCGGTACGGAGGCCAGCCATGTCCTGCCAGACCAGCACCTGCGCGTCGGTGTCCGGCCCGGCCCCGATGCCGACGGTGGGGATCGACAGCTCGTGGGTGATCCGCTTGGCCACCTCACCCGGCACCATCTCCAGCACCACCGCGAACGCGCCCGCCTCGGCCACCGCGCGGGCGTCGGCCAGCACCTCGTCGGCGGCGTCGCCCCGGCCCTGTACCCGGTAGCCGCCCAGGGTGTGCTCGCTCTGCGGGGTGAAGCCGATGTGTGCCATCACCGGAATGCCGGCGCCGACGATCGCGGCGATCTGTGCGGCGCAGCGGCGGCCGCCCTCCAGCTTCACCGCGTGGCAGCCGCCCTCCTTCATAAACCGCACGGCGGTGCGCAGCGCCTGGGTCGGGCCCTCCTCGTACGAGCCGAACGGCAGGTCACCGACGATCAGTGACTGCCGGGTGGCCCGCACGACGGCCCGTACCAGGGGGAGCAGTTCGTCGGCGGTGACCGGCAGGGTGGTCTCGTAGCCGAACACGTTGTTCGCGGCCGAGTCGCCGACCAGCAGCACCGGGACGCCGGCCTGGTCGAAGATTCCCGCGGTGTACTGGTCGTACGAGGTGAGCATCGGCCACCGTTCGCCGCGCTCCTTGGCGGCGATCAGGTCACGGGTGCGGACCCGTCGGGTGGCCGGTCCGCCGTACAGCGCGGTCACCTCGTTGGGAGTGGACTCCACCATCACTGTCTCCTTCCTCGAGGCCGCCTGCGCGGTCCCCGGGTTCCTCGCGATCGTCGCACCGCGGGACGGGATGGCGGCAGGGCGCAGTGGAAGATGTCACTCCACCGCGGCGATGCGCCGGACCTGGTCGGGCGCCCGGCGCCCGGTCGGACGGCTCAGCCGTCCTCCCGCCACCGGTTGGTGATCGGCAGCCGGCGGTCCCGGCCGAACGCCTTCATCGAGATCTTCGTGCCCGGCGCCGACTGCCGTCGCTTGTACTCGGCGGTATCCACCAGCCGCAGCACCTTGTCCACCACCGCCGGGTCGTGGCCCGACTCGATCAGCCCGTTGCGGCCGAGGTCGCCGTCGACGTAGCCGATCAGGATCGGGTCCAGCACGTCGTAGTCGGGCAGGCTGTCGCTGTCGAGCTGGCCGGGGCTCAGCTCGGCGCTCGGCGGCTTGCCGATCGAGTTCTCCGGGATCGGGGCGGTCTCGCCCCGCCGGGCCGCGTCCGCGTTGCGCCACTTCGCCAGCCGCCAGATCAGCGTCTTCCACACGTCCTTGACCGGGTTGAAGCCGCCCACCGAGTCGCCGTACAGCGTGGAGTAGCCGACCGCCAGCTCGCTCTTGTTGCCGGTGGTCAGCACCAGGTGGCCCTCCTGGTTCGACAGCGCCATGAGGATCACGCCGCGTACGCGGGCCTGGAGGTTCTCCACCGCCACCCCGGACAGCGACAGGTTGGCCAGGAAGCCGTCCACCATCGGCTGGATCGGCTCGACGCGGTAGTCCAGCCCGGTGCGCTTGGCCAGGTCGGCGGCGTCCTCCCGGGAGTGCTCCGACGAGTGCTGGCTGGGCAGCGACACTCCCACCACCCGGTCGGGGCCGAGCGCGTCGACGGCCAGCGCGGCCACCACCGCCGAGTCGATGCCGCCGGAGAGCCCGAGCACCACCGACGGGAACCGGTTCTTGTTGACGTAGTCGCGCAGGCCGAGGACCAGTGCGTGCCACACCTCGGCCTCGTCGGCCACCGGCTCGATCAGCCCGCCGGTGACGGCCGGGCCGGACGGCGTGGGCGGGATGCCGTCCAGCGTGCTGTGCACCACCCGCATGCCGTCCGCGACGGTTTCCTGCGCGGGGGGCGCGCCGGCGGCCGGCAGTTCGATGTCGTGCACGAGCAGGTGCTCGACGAACTGCGGGGCGCGGGCGAGCAGTTCACCGTCGGCGGCCACGATCATCGAGTCGCCCTCGAAGACGAGCTCGTCCTGCCCGCCGATCATGTTGACGTACGCGATGGCGGCGTTCGCCTCGGCGGCCCGCCGGCGGACCAGCGGCAGCCGGATGTCGTCCTTGTTCAGCTCGTACGGCGAGCCGTTGATGTTGACGACCAGGCCGACCCCGGCCTGCCGGGCGGCGGCGAACGGGCCACCGGCCTGCCACAGGTCCTCGCAGATGGTCAGGGCGACGTCCACCCCGCCGATCCGCACCACGGTCAGCATGTCGCCGGAGACGAAGTAGCGGTCCTCGTCGAAGACGCCGTAGTTGGGCAGGTGGTGCTTGAAGTAGCGGGCGGCCACCGTGCCCCGGTGCAGCAGCGCGGCGGCGTTGCGGGCGCCCCGGCCCTGCTCGGCGTCCCCGCTGACCTGGGGTGGCCCGTCGGCGTCCAGGTAACCGACCACCACCGGCAGTTCACCGAGGCCGTCGGCGGCGAGGTCGGCGGCGAGCTGCTCCAGGGCGGCGCGGGACGCGGCGACGAACGAGCGCCGGAAGACCAGGTCCTCGACCGGGTACCCGGTCAGCATCATCTCCGGGAAGAGCACCAGTTGGGCGCCGGCGGCGGAGGCCTGGCGGGTCCAGCTGCGGACCAGGTCGGCGTTGCCGGCGAGGTCGCCGACGCTCGGATTGACCTGGGACAGGGCGAGACGCAGGGTGGGCATGTCCTCATTTTGCCCCAGCCCGTCGGGGCGGACACGGTGCCGGCGGGAGACGGCGGCCACGCGCGCGGCCCGGGGCGCCGCCCCTCGATCGGCCAGCGCTCACGGCCGGGGCGCCGCCCGCCCGTGGACACCTCGGCGGGCGCGGCGGGACGGCGGCCGGGCGTTGGCGTAACGTCGGCGTAACCAGGCCCGTGGAGACTGGTCGGTCAGGCCCGGCCGGCCCGGCAGGCGATGGCAAACAGGTGTTGCGAGGGGTGGAAGTGGACCGTCAGCAGGAGTTCGTCCTCCGTACGCTGGAAGAGCGGGACATCCGGTTCGTCCGGCTGTGGTTCACCGACGTGCTGGGCACGCTCAAGAGCGTCTCGGTGGCGCCCGCGGAGCTGGAGGCAGCCTTCGAGGAGGGCATCGGCTTCGACGGCTCGGCGATCGAGGGCTTCGCCCGGGTCTTCGAATCGGACATGGTGGCCATGCCCGACCCGACGACCTTCCAGGTCTTCCCCTTCGAGGGCGGGGTCAGCGGCGAGAGCGCCCGGATGTTCTGCGACATCCTCCTGCCCGACGGCGGGCCGTCCTGGGCCGATCCGCGGCACGTGCTGCGCCGCGCGCTGTCCAAGGCCGCCGAGAAGGGCTTCACCTTCTACACCCACCCGGAGATCGAGTTCTTCCTGCTGGAGAACGGCCCGCAGGACGGCTCGGTGCCCACTCCGGTGGACACCGGCGGCTACTTCGAGCACACCACGCACGCCGTGGCTCGGGACTTCCGCCGGCAGGGCGTCCTGGCGCTGGAGCGGATCGGCATCTCGGTGGAGTTCAGCCACCACGAGGTCGCCCCCGGCCAGCAGGAGATCGACCTGAGGTACGCCGACGCGCTCACCACCGCCGACAACATCATGACCTTCCGGCACGTGGTCAAGGAGGTGGCGCTCTCCACCGGCGTGCAGGCCAGCTTCATGCCGAAGCCGTTCACCGACCAGCCGGGCAGTGGCATGCACACCCACCTGTCGCTGTTCGAGGGGGAGCGCAACGCCTTCCACGACGGCGGCGACCCGATGAAGCTCTCCAAGGTGGCGAAGTCGTTCATCGCCGGCCTGCTGGTGCACGCCCGTGAGTACACGGCGGTCACCAACCAGTGGGTCAACTCGTACAAGCGGCTCTTCCCGCAGCACCTGCCGGACCGGATCACCGAGAGCCCGGCGTACGTCTGCTGGGGTCACCTGAACCGGTCCGCGCTGGTCCGGGTGCCCGCGTACGGCAAGCCCAACTCGGCCCGCGTCGAGGTCCGCTCGCCGGACTCGGCGGCCAACCCGTACCTCGCCTTCGCGGTGCTGCTGGGCGCCGGCCTGAAGGGCATCGAGGAGGGCTACGAGCTGCCGCCGGGCGCCGAGGACGACGTCTGGTCGCTGACCAGCGCCGAGCGGCGCGCGATGGGGTACGAGGCGCTGCCGGAGAACCTCGCCGAGGCGATCGACGTGATGGCCGGGTCCGAGCTGGTCGCCGAGGTGCTCGGTGAGCACGTGTTCGACTTCTTCCTGCGCAACAAGCGGGCCGAGTGGGAGCAGTACCGCCGCGAGGTCACCCCGTACGAGCGGCAGCGCTACCTGGCGCTGTAGCCGCGCGGGGCTGACGCCGTTGCGCGCTGCCGCTATCGTCTCGATCACCGTGCCGGTACCCCTCCGGGCGGAGAGTCGGGAGGCAGTCGGTGCTGGAGGACCTGCTCAGCGGTGCCTGGCAGAGCGTCGTGTTCGGGATCGTCGGCGTGGGGCTGATGGCGGCCGGCTTCGTGCTGGTCGACCTGCTCACCCCGGGCCGGCTGCGGGAGCTGATCTGGGTGCACCGCAACGCCAACGCGGGGCTGCTGCTGGCCGCCAACCAGCTCGGCATCGCCGGGATCGTGTTCACCGCGATCCTCACCAGCTACAGCGACTTCGGCAAGGGGCTCGCCTCCACGGTGGTGTTCGGGCTCGTCGGGCTGGCCATCATGGCGCTGGCCTTCTTCGTGCTCGACCTGCTCACCCCGGGCAAGCTCGGCGAGATCATCTGCTCGGACGAGCCGCACCCGGCCGCCCGGGTCAGCGCCGCCACCCACTTCGGTGCGGCGCTGATCGTCTGCGCCTGCATCGCCTGAGCGCGGTCGTCGTACCCCGGTCGTAGCGTGCGGGGCATGAACCGCACGGATCGCCTCTACGCACTCGTCGAGGAGTTGCGCGCGGTCTCGCCACGGCCGCGCAGCGCCCGTTGGCTGGCCGCGCGTTTCGAGGTCAGCAGCCGGACCATCGAGCGTGACATCGGCGCGCTCCAGGAGGCCGGGGTGCCGATCTGGGCGGAGGCGGGGCGCACCGGCGGCTACGTGCTGGACCGCGCCCGCACCCTGCCCCCGGTCAACCTGACGCCGGGCGAGGCGGTGGCGATGGCCGTCGCGTTGCACCGGGTCGCCGGCACACCGTTCGCCGGGCCGGGCGCCACCGCGCTGCGCAAGCTGATGGCGGTGCTGCCGGCCGCCGACGCGGCCGAGGCCCACCGGCTCGCCGGCCGGGTGCACCTGGTCGGTGACGGGCCGGCAACGCCCGTCCCGGCCATCGTCGCCGACGCGGTCACCGCACGGCGGGTGCTGCGCATCCGGTACGCCGACCGGGGCGGCAGCGATTCGGTACGCGAGGTCGAGCCCCTCGGCTACCTGGGCAACTCCCGACACTGGTATCTGCTGGCCTGGTGCCGGCTGCGCGACGAGCTGCGTTGCTTCCGCACCGACCGCATCGGGAGCGTCCGGGCGCTGGCCGAGGTGGTGGCCCGGGAGCTTCGCCCGACGGATCTCGACATCCCACGCGAGCGGGTCCGACGGCTGAGCCTGGTCTGAGACCGACCGTGCGGCCCCCGTCGGGTGATGCGGAAACACCGACAGGACGGTGTCGCGGACGCCCCCGAGACTGCTCCTGACGACGGCCGAACGGCCGGCACGAAACTGGAGGCAGCAGATGTCCACGACGCCCATCACCTGGTTCGAGATCGGCACCGACCGGCCGGAGGAGGCCGAGCGCTTCTACGGCGAGCTGTTCGGTTGGACCTTCGAGGAGCAGGGCGGGGCCAACGGAGGGTCCTACCGCGTGACCGAAGCCGGTGGCGACATCGGAATCGGCGGGGCGATCCGGGCGACCGACGGGACGTCGCCGAACTACGCCGTGTTCTACGCCGAGGTCGCCGACGTGGCGCAGACCTGCCGGCAGGCCGAGGCGGCCGGCGGCAAGGTGCTGGTGCCGGCGCGTACGGTGCCGAGCGGGCTCACCCTCGCCCACCTGCTCGACCCGGCTGGCAATCACCTCGGCGTGTTCACGCCCCCGCCGGCCGCCGTCGACTGATCGCCTGTTTCGGTGGCGGCCCCGCCCCGCGTGGGGCGGGGCCGCCAACGGTCACTTGCCGGCCGTACCGCCGGGGCCACCCTGACCGCCGTGGCCGCCCGGTCCACGGTGGCCGCCCGGGCCGGGGAAGACCTCGGCCTCGACGGCCTTGGTGATCGCGTCGGCCTGCTCCTGGGTGAGCTTGCCGTCCTTGACGGCCTGGTCCAGCCGCTCCTTGAGCGCGGCCTGCCGGTCCTCGGTGGACGGTCGCTCCGGCCGGTCGGCGCGCTGCTGCTCGCGGACCTTCTCCAGCGCGGCGGTCACCTTGTCGGTGGAGACGCCCAGCTCCTTGGCGAGAGCCTCTGCGAACTCGCCCTGCCGGTCGGCCTTCGAGGTGCCCGAGCCGTCGGCGGAGCTGCTGGCGCTCGGCGTCGGCGTACCGGCGTCGGCGGCGAACGCCATCGTCGGGGCCGCGACGCCCACGCCGAGGACGCCGGCGGTGGCCAGACCGGCCAGCAGGTGCTTCTTGCGGATCGTGCGGGACATGCTCTCCTCCAGATGCTGGGTGGTGCTGCGATGTCATCACCGACAGTGACCAGCCCGCCTGGGTGGAACCCATGCCGAAGCTGTCCGCCAGCTGGCAAACCGGCCGCGGAGCCGGACAAACCGGTTGCCTGGGTACGTCGGGTGGGCGAGGGTGACTACTCGCCGTGCCTCGCCCGGTGAGCCGGCCGAGCGGGTACCCATCGACGGAAGGCAGGCCTCGTGACGTCCACCCCGATCCGGGAGCTCCCGATCACCGGCCCGCAGGCCGGGCCGTACGCCATCACCACCGGCCCCGACGCGGCGCTCTGGCTGACCCTGGTCCACGCCGGTGCGATCGCCCGGGTCGACGCGGACGGCTCGGTGCGCCGCTGGCCGGCGGGCGGGCCGGGCAGCCGGCCACTGATCATCACGCCCGGCCCGGACGGCGCGCTCTGGTTCACCCGCTCCGGCGACGACCGGATCGGCCGGATCACGACCGACGGCGAGCAGACCGACGTCGTCCTGCCGACCGGCACCGGCCCGTGCGGCATCGCGGCAGGACCGGACGGCGCCCTCTGGTACGCCGGGATGAACTCCGACACCGTCGGCCGGGTGAGCACCGACGGCGCGGTCACCCACGTGCGTCTGCCGGTCTCCGGGGCGTTCGCCTCGATGGTGGCGGCCGGGCCGGACGACGCTGTCTGGTGCACGCTCAACCAGGCGAACGCGATCGCCCGGGTGGGCATGGACGGGGCGGTACGCGTGCACCCGTTGCCCACCGAGGGCGCCGCGCCGGTCGGTATCACCGCTGGCGTGGACGGGGCGCTCTGGTTCGTGGAGATCGCCGCCGGGCAGGTCGGCCGGATCAGCCCCGACGGCCGGATCGAGGAGTACCCGTTGCCGGACCGGACGGCCCGGCCGCACGCCATCGTCGCCGACCCGGCCGGTGGCGCCTGGTTCACCGAGTGGGCCGGCAACCGGATCGGCCACGTCGACCCGGCGGGCCGGATCGACACCTACGACCTGCCGACCCCGGGTTCGGAACCACACGGCATCACGGTCACCCCCGACGGCACCGTCCACGCCGCCCTGGAAACGGGCCACCTGGCCTACCTGACCCCCTGACCCGGGCCCCACCCGGCTGGGGCTGGCTGGGCCGCAGGTCAGGTGACGGCTGGTTGGACGGTGAGGGTTGCGGTTTCGGTGTCGAGGGTGGCTCGGGTGCCGACGGGGACGGTGAGCTGGTTGGGGCCGTGGCCGATCGGCAGCCCGCCGAGCACCGGGACGCCGAGGTCACCGAGCCGTTCGGTCAGCACGTCGGCGATCGTGGTCTCCCAACCGTCGGCGCAGTCGGTGAACTGCCCGACCGCGACCCCGGCCAGCCCGTCCAGCGCGCCGGCGCGGCGCAGCTGGGTGAGCATCCGGTCGACCTTGTACGGGGGTTCCTGCACGTCCTCGATCAACAGCACGGCCCCGGTCAGGTCGGGCAGGTCCGGTGTGCCGATCGACGCGGTGATCATGCACAGGTTGCCGCCGAGCAGGGTGCCCGTGGCGCGGCCCCGGACGCGTACCGGATAGGTGTCCTCGCCCGGCACGGCGGTGACCGTCACCGGCTCGGTCGTCATCAGCGCGGCGTGCAGCGACTCGGCCGAGCGCAGCGGGGTGCGCTCGTCGCGCCAGGCGGCACCCGGGCCGTGCACCCCGGCCAGCCGGGCGCCGCGCCAGAGCGCGAACTGCAGCGCGGTGATGTCGGAGAAGCCCGCCACCACCTTCGGGTCGCGGCGGACGGCGTCCATGTCGATGGCGTCGACCACCCGCTGGGCGCCGTACCCACCGCGCGTGCAGATCACCCCGCGCACCCGGGGGTCGGCGAAGGCCGCGTTCAGGTCGGCGGCACGCAGCTCGTCCCCGCCGGCCAGGTAACCCCGCCGGGCGTACGCGTTCGGCGCGGGCACCGGCCGCAGGCCCCAGCCGGTGAGCAACTCCATGCCGCGGGCCACCCGCTCGGGCGACGTCGGCCCGGACGGCGACACCAGCAGCACCGTGTCACCCGGGCGGAGCACGGGCGGGCGAACGGTGGTGCGCTCCTCGCTGATCACCCGCCGAGCCTAACGACCAACGCCGCGCTGCCGGCCCGCGTCCGGTGCCGGCGGGATGGGCGGCGCGGGCGGGATGGGTGGCGCGGGGCGTGGCGCCGCACGGTGCACCGGCTAGCCTCGACGGGTGGCAACCGCGCTGGTGATCGAGAACGACCCGACGGACGACCTGCGCCGACTGGGTGAGTGGCTGACCGAGGCCGGGCTGGACCTGTGGGTGGTCCGCCCGCACGCCGGCGACGAACTCCCCACCGACCTGGAGGGGTACGCGGCGCTGGTGGTGCTCGGCGGCGAACAGCAGGCGTACCCGCTGCCGGACGGCTCGCCCGGCGCACCCTGGTTCCCGGCGGTGGAAGGGCTGCTGCGCAAGGCCGTGCGGTACCGCGTGCCCACCCTGGCCGTCTGCCTGGGCGCCCAACTGCTCGCCACCGCACACGCCGGGCTGGTCGAGCGGAGCCCGTCCGGGCCGGAGGTTGGCCCCGGCGTGGTCGGCAGGCGGGACGCCGCCGAGGGCGATCCGCTGTTCCGGTACGTGCCGCTGATCCCGGACGTGCTCCAGTGGCACTCCGACGAGATCACCGAGCTGCCCCGGGGCGCCACCCTGCTGGCCGCCTCCACCCGCTACCCGAACCAGGCGTTCCGTCTCGGTGACCGGGCCTGGGGGTTGCAGTTCCACATCGAGTGCGACACGGCCATGATCGCCGACTGGGCCGCCGACTCGACCCTCCTCGCCGAGCTGGGCTACGACCCGGAGCTGGTGGTCGCGGCCTGCGCGTCGGTGCTGCCCGACGTCGAGGAGGTCTGGCAACCGTTCGCCGCCCGGTTCGCCGCGCTGGCCCTCGGCGAGCTCGACGACAGCACGACGCGGCGTGGCCTGCCGCTGCTCGGGCACTGATGAGCCGGCCGACCAGGGCGCCGGGCCGGCTCGCCCGGTACGGCTTCGGCACCGCCGAGGGCGACGGCGGTGCGCGCGCCGCCGACCTGCTCGGCCCGGACGGACTGCGGCTGTGGCAGCCGGTCGAGCAGGAGCCGGTCGACGAGCAGGCCGCGGACCTGCTCGCGGCCCTGTCCCGGGCCGCCGACCCCGACCTGGCGCTGCGTCAGCTGCACCGCATCGTGGAGGCCGAACGCCGGGAGAACGGCGGCACAGCAGCGGAGGCGACGGACACGGGGTCACCGCTGCTGGCGGCGCTGCACGCCGACCCCGGGCTGCGGCGGCGGTTGATCGCGGTGCTCGGCGCGTCGTCGGCGCTCGGCGACCACCTGGTGGCCCACCCCGGGCACTACGCCGCGCTGGGCACCGCCTCCGACGGGCTCGCCCCGACCGCCGAAGGCCGGCTGGAACCGGTCGGCGACGGTAACCCGGTGGCGGTGCTGCGCAGCGCGTACCGGCTGGCACTGTTGCGGATCGCGGCGGCGGACCTGACTGGCGGGCGTGGCCTGGAGCAGACCATGGCGGCGCTCTCCGCGCTGGCCGACGCGACGCTGGCCGAGGCGTACGAGATCGCCGTGGCGGAGCTGCCGGAGGGCACGGCGCGGCCCCGGCTGGCCGTGGTGGCGATGGGCAAGTGCGGCGGCGGCGAGCTGAACTACGTCTCCGACGTGGACGTGATCTTCGTGGCGGCCGAGGACAGCGATCTGACCGCCGGCACCACCGTGGCGACCCGGCTGATCCACATCTGTGGGCTGGTCGCCTGGCCGGTGGATGCCGCGCTGCGGCCGGAGGGCAGCCGGGGCCCGCTGGTGCGGACCCTCGCCAGCCATCTGGCCTACTACCGGCGGTGGGCGCGCACGTGGGAGTTCCAGGCGCTGCTCAAGGCCCGCCCGGCCGCCGGTGACCTGCCGCTGGCACAGGAGTGGATCGACCAACTCGCGCCGCTGGTCTGGCGGGCGGCCGAACGGCCCGAGGCGGTCGAGGACGTCCGCGCGATGCGGCGCCGGATCATCGACAACATCCCGCCGAAGGAGTTGGAACGCGAGATCAAGCGCGGCCCCGGCGGTCTGCGCGACATCGAGTTCGCCGTCCAACTGCTGCAACTGGTGCACGGCCGCGGCGACGAGACGCTGCGGGCGCCCGGCACCATCCCGGCGCTGCGCGCGCTGGTCGCGGGCGGCTACGTCGGTCGCGCCGACGGCGAGGCGCTGCTGCGCGGCTACCGCTTCCTGCGCAGCGTCGAGCACCGGCTCCAGTTGCAGGGGCTGCGCCGTACGCACACCGTGCCCACCGAGCCGGCCGCACTGCGCTGGCTCGCCGCAGCGCTGGGCTTCACGGCCACGCCGGGGCGCAGCGCCGTGGAGAGCTTCCGGGCCGAGTGGGTCACCCACGCCGCCGAGGTACGCCGGCTGCACGCCAAGCTGCTCTACCGGCCGCTGCTGGAGTCGGTGGCCCGGGTGCCCGCCGACGGGCTGCGGCTCACCCCCGAGGCGGCCCGGCACCGGCTGGAGATCCTCGGCTTCGCCGATCCGGCCGGGGCGCTGCGCCACCTCCAGGCCCTCACCGGCGGGGTGAGCCGCACCGCGGCCATCCAGCGGACCCTGCTGCCGGTGCTGCTCAGCGAGTTCGCCGACGCGCCCGAGCCGGACCGGGGGCTGCTCAACTACCGGAAGGTCTCCGACCAGCTGGGCAGCACCCCCTGGTACCTGCGGCTGCTGCGCGACGGTGGCCCGGTCGCCCGGCGGCTGGCCCGGGTCCTCGCCCTCTCCCGCTACGTCGCCGACATGCTCGCCCGCGACCCGGAGGCGCTGCGGCTGCTGGCCGAGGAGAACGAGCTGGTGCCGCGCCCGCGAGAGGTGCTCCGGGAGGGGTTCCTCGCGGCGGCGTCCCGGCACGCCGACCCGGTGGAGGCCACCCGGGCCGTGCGCGCGTTGCGCCGCCGGGAGCTGGTCCGGGTGGCCTGCGCCGACCTGCTCTGCCGGGCCGGCGCCCTCGCACCCACACCCACCCGGCCGGAGGGCGGTGCCCGGAAGGCTCCCGGGCTGAGCGACATCACCGGCGTCGGCACCGCGCTCGCCGACGTCACCGACGCCACCCTGGCCGCCGCGCTGCGGGCCGCCCGGGCCAGCCAGCCAGCACCGCCCGGGCTGCGGTTCGCGGTGATCGGCATGGGCCGGCTCGGCGGGTACGAGTCGAACTACCTCTCCGACGCCGACGTCCTCTTCGTCTACGACCCGCCCGCCGGCAGCAGCGAGAGCACCGCCAGCGGCGCCGCGCACGCGATCGCCGAGGAGCTGCGCCGGCTGCTCGGCATGCCCGCGCCCGACCCACCGCTCGGCGTCGACGCCGACCTGCGCCCGGAGGGCCGGCAGGGCCCGCTGGTGCGCAGCCTCGCCGCGTACGCGCAGTACTACGCCCGCTGGTCGCGCGTGTGGGAGGCGCAGGCGCTGCTGCGTGCCCGGTTCGTCTGCGGTGATGCCGACCTGGGTGCCGAGTTCGAGGCGATGGTCGACCCGGTGCGGTACCCGGCCGACGGGCTCTCCCGGGAGCAGACCGTCGAGATCCGCCGCATCAAGGCCCGGGTGGAGACCGAGCGGCTGCCGCGCGGCGCCGACCCGGCCACCCACACCAAGCTGGGCCGCGGCGGGCTGGCCGATGTGGAGTGGGCGGTGCAGCTCGTCCAGCTCCGGCACGCCGGCGCGGTCCCGGCGCTGCGGGGCACGCGTACCCTCGACGCTCTCGCGGCCGCCGCCGAGGCCGGCCTGGTCGACCCGGCGGACGCCGCGGAGATGGCCGCCGGCTGGTCCCTGGCCGCGCAGGTCCGCAACGCGTTGATGCTGGTCCGAGGCCGGGCCGGCGACCAACTGCCCCGGCACGGGGTGGAGTTGGCGGCGGTGGTCCGCCTGCTCGGCCGCGACGACCCGGGGGAGTTCCTCGACGAGTACCTGCGGACCGGCCGGCGCTCCCGCGCCGCCGCCCAGCGCGTGCTGGAGATGTGAGCGGAGGTCAGCTACCGAGGGTGTACTCGCCGGGGCGGGGGACGGTGACGGTGGTCCAGTCCCCGGCGGCGGCGACCGTGGCACCTCCGGAGGCGGCCAGCCACCGGCTGTGCCGGACGCGGATCGCCACCGGCCCGGCGGTCGGGGCGCGGAAGGTCACCGCCGCGCCGTCGACGCCGACCAGTTCGGCGGGGGCGGCGACCAGGGGCGTCGGGTCGGCCACCGCCCAGACCCGCCAGTGCGGGCCGGCCCAGACGGGCCTCAGGTACGGCAGGCCGCCCTCGACCAGCTCCGCCTCGGCCCGCCCCACCCAGGACAGCGGGGCGTCCGGCAGCGCCACGAACTGCACGGCGTTCTCCGACAGCCAGGCCCGGTAGCTGGACGAGGTCAGCGGTACGCCGGTGCCGGCCGCCCCGGGCACGGTGGTGAAGAACAGTGGGTTCCGGTCGATGTCGGCCTGGCGCAGCCAGCCCCGGGCCAGCGGCACCTCGCCCAGCCGGGCCGCCTCCCAGTAGTTGCGCGTCGGTGGCACCTCGACGCGGCCGGTGAGCTGCTGCCCGGCCAGGAACGCGCGCAGCGGCTCGTGGTAGCCCGGCGCGCTGGTCGGGTCGCCGATGCTGCGCAGGTCGGCGGGGACCACCGGTGGCTGCCAGCCGCAGACCGCCACGAGCAGCGCGGCCAGGCCGACCCCGGCCAACAGCCGCGTCCGCCGCGTACCGCCGGACGGCGCGGCGGGGCCGGCGTGCCGGCGGGCCAGCCGGGCGGTGAGCCAGGCCGGCGGCCGGGCGGCGGCGGCCAGCACCGGCAACGCGAACATCGTCACCAGCCGGGTCGCGTTCAACCCCACCGGCGTGTGCACGAGGGCGGCGGTGAGCACCCCGGCGGCGGAGAGCAGCGCGCCGGCCCGCACCGGCCGGTACGCGACCAGCGCGGCCACCACCAGGCTGGTCAGCACCGCGCGCAGCGCGTCGGTGTGGCTGATGTTCATCCAGCCGCCGTCGGAGAAGAGCAGCGCGGTCGCGGCCAGCGGCGCGGCCGCCGCGACCCCGAGCGCCAGGCCGTCGGCGTACCGACGGGTCAACAGCAGCGCGACGCCCGCGAGGCCGACGAAGAGGCCGGCCACCGGGCTGGTCGCCGAGGCCAGCAGCGCCCCGGCCGCCGCGAGCCCGAGCCGCCACCCGGGTTGCCGCCGCCCGATTGGCACGCCTCGGGGCAGCGCGAGCAACGCGGCCAGCCCGAACGCGACGCCGAGGGCGTAGGTGACCCGGCCGGACACCAGGTTGCCGGTCAGCGTGACCACCCCGACCAGGCTGCCCAGCAGGGGCCGGGGCACGCCGCCGCGAACCAGCAGCGCGGCCAGCGCGGCGGCCGACCCCAGCAGGGCCAGCGCCCCGGTCACCCGCACGCCGAGCAGCGCCATCACCGGTTGCGACACCAGGCTGTAGCCGAACTGCTGCACTCCGCCGTACCAGCGCAGGTCCACCGGGGTGGGGCCGTGGGCGGCGAAGAAGTCCGCCCGGGCCACCTGCGCGGCGAGGTCCGAGCCCATCAGGGGCAGGGCCAGCCAGATCGCGCCGAGCACGACGGCGGCACCGGTGGCCACCGCCACCACACGACTGCGCCGCATGCCCACCTCCGTACCGCGACCACCGTACTGGCAGCATGTCGGGCGTGCCTCACCACCTCGCGCGTTGGACCGGACTGGCGGGATCGGCGCTGCTCGCCGTCGCCGCCTACCTGGGCGGCGCCCTGCCCGGCTCACCCCTGCGCGCCACCCCGGTCAGCATCTGGCAGGGGCCGGACGGCCCGCTGGTCATCGCCACCTGGCTGGTCGGCACCGCGCTGCTGGCCGGCGCCTGGTGGGCTCTGCGGGACAGGGTGCCGTCGACCCGCTGGGCGCTCGTCACCGTGGGGCTCTGGCTGCTGCCGCTGCTCGTCGCGCCGCCGCTAGCCAGCCGCGACGTCTACGCGTACGCCTGCCAGGGCGCCAGCTACGCCGCCGGGAACAACCCCTACGAGCAGGGCGTATCCGCGCTGCCCTGTCCCTGGCTGGACACCATCTCCTTCATCTGGCGGGACACCCCGGCGCCGTACGGGCCGCTGTTCGTGGTGCTCTCCGGCGCGGTGGTCAAGGCCACCGGGTCGCTCACCGCGGCGATCGTGGCGTTCCGACTGATCGCGGTGGCCGGGGTGGCGCTCACCGCGGTGAGCCTGCCGGTGCTGGCCCGCCGGGTCGGCGTACCGGCCGGTCGGGCGGTCTGGCTGACGCTGGCGTGCCCGCTGGTCGCCGTGCACCTGGTATCCGGCGCCCACAACGACGCCCTGATGGTCGGCCTGCTGGTCGCCGGGCTGGCCGTGATCGCCTCCCGGCCGGGCCGCCCCGGCCCGCTGCTCGCCGGCGGAGTCCTGCTCGGGCTCGCCGCCGCGATCAAGGTGACCGCGCTGGTCGTGGTGCCGTTCGCCGCGCTGGCCGCGATCGTCGGCGGGTACTCCATCCGGGCGCTGATCCGGCACGGCGGCTGGGTGGTCGGCGGCGCGGTCGCCGTCGTGGTCGCGGTGACCTTCGCCGCCGGGCTGGACTTCGGCTGGGTCGGCGGGCTGGCCCGCGGCGGCGACGTCATCGCCTGGACCTCGCCGTCCACGGCTGTCGGGCAGACCGTCGGTTACCTGGCGGTGCCGTTCGGTGGGCATATCGACGCCCTGCCGGTCACCCGGGCCATCGGCATGGCGGTGCTGGCGGTGCTGCTGGTCTGGCTCTGGTGGCGGGCCCGCACCCGGGAGCCGCTGTGGCACGCCGGCCTGGCGCTGGCCGCCACGGTCGCCCTGGCGCCGCTGTTCCACCCCTGGTACTGGATCTGGCCGCTGGCCGTGCTGGCGGCGACCGCCCGGCGGACCGGATGGTTCGCCGTCGTCGCCCTGGTGTCGTCGTTCCTGGTGCTGCCGGACGGCACCGGGCTGCCCCGGTTCACCAAGTCGGTCGGGGCTCCGCTGATGACGCTGTTGGTGATCGTGCTGGTCATCCGGTTGGTACGGTCGGCTCGGGCGGCCCGTCAGCCGGTCGCCACCGACTGAGGGAAGGTGCGCCGGTGACCGGACCCGGCGCCGCGCCCGCCCTGCCGCGATCCGCCGCCGCACCCCGTTCGCTCACGCCGCGCGCCGTCCGGTACGTCGGCCTGACCGGCGCGGTCCTGCTCACCGTGGCCGGGTACCTCGGCGGGGCGCGGCCCGACATCCCGCTGGGCGCGACACCGGTGTCGATCTGGCGGTCCCCGGGCGGGCCGGCGACGCTGACCTGCTGGCTGCTCGGCACGGCCCTGCTGGTCGGGGCGTGGTGGTCCCTGCGCGAGGGTGCCCCGTCGAGCCGGTGGGCGTACGTCACCGCCGGACTCTGGTCGTTGCCGCTGCTGGTCGCGCCGCCACTGGGCAGCCGGGACGTCTACTCGTACGCCTGCCAGGGCTGGGCGTACGCGCACGGCGTCGACCCGTACGCCGTGGGGGTGGCCGCGGCGGGTTGCCCGTGGCTGGAGACGGTGGCGCCGATCTGGCGGGACACCGCCGCGCCGTACGGGCCGGTGTTCGTGCTGCTCGCGGCGCTCGCGGTGAAACTCGGCGGCGGCCTCACCGGCACGATCGTCCTGCTGCGGGTGGTCGCCGTGGCGGGACTGCTGCTGGCCGCGCTGTGCCTGCCTGCGCTGGCCCGGGCGGCCGAGCTGCCGACCCGGCGGGCCGCCTGGCTGGCACTGGCCGCCCCGCTGATCGGGGTTCACCTGGTGGCCGGGGCGCACAACGACGCGGTGATGCTGGGCCTGCTCCTGTGCGGGCTGCTGGTGGTGATCCGTCGACCGGGCCGGCCCCCGGCGCTGCTGCTCGCCGGTGCGCTGCTCGGGCTGGCCGTGACCGTGAAGGCCAGCGCCGTCGTGGTGGTGCCGTTCGCCGCGCTGGCCGCCGTGCACGGGCGGTACAGCGTACGGGCGTTGCTGCGCGACGGCGGCTGGCTGGCCGGTGGGCTGCTGGCCGCGCTGGCGGTCACCTCGGCGCTGTCCGGCCTGGGGTTCGGCTGGGTGGTTGGGCTGACCCGCAGCGGGGACTCCGAGCAGTGGACCTCGCCACCGACCGCGGTGGGCTTCGTGGTGGACTACGCCGGAGAACTGCTCGGCCGGCAGCCGGACGCGGTCCCGGTGGCCCGGGCGGTGGCGCTGCTGCTGCTCGCGGTCCTGCTCGTGACGCTCTGGTGGCGGGCCTGGCGGGCCCTGCGCGGGCTGGACGACCCACGGCAGTCGGTGGCCGGGCCGGCCGTGGCCCGCCTCCGGGTGGCGCTCCACGGCGCCGGCCTGGCCCTGGCCGCCGCGGTGGTGCTGTCCCCGGTCTTCCATCCCTGGTACGCGACCTGGCCGCTGGCGTTGCTCGCGGTCGCCGCGACCCGGACCACCTGGTTCGTGCTGCCGGCCGCGGTCGCCGCCTTCCTCACCCTGCCCGACGGCACCAACCTGGCCCGTTTCACGAAGGCCCCCGGCGCTCTCGCGATGACCGCCCTGCTCCTGACCCTGACCCTGACCCACCTGCCGAGGGGTCCCCGGCCGCGCTGATCATGAGGTTGGCGTGCCTGTCGATCTTCGAAAGGCACGCCAACCTCGTGATCACCTGGGGAGGCGGCCGGGGTGGGGTCGGGGGCGCAGGGTGCGCAGGGCGAGCGCCAGCGGTAGCAGTGCGGGGCCGACCAGCGTGACCAGGAAGGCCGTCGCGGCGAGCGCCGTCCAGCTCGGGATGACCTCGCTCGGCATGCCGTCCAGCGCACCCGCCAGCGGTTGCAGGGCCAGCAGGCCCAACGGGGTGAGCAGCATCAGGAGGGCCCAGACGCCCCGGTGGTCGCCGCGCAGCGCCAGCCCCGCGCCGAGCAGCCCCACCACGGCGAGCACCACCATGGCGGCGCTCGGCAGGACCGGGACCACCGTCCAGGTGTAGTAGCTCGAGGCGAACACGTTCGGGGGCAACAGAATCGTCCCCGCGAGGCCGGCCGTGCCGGCGGCGACCAGCGGCACCGCCCGCAGCGGCGCCGGCAGCCCGTCGGATGCGCCCAGTGCGACCAGGCCCAACGCGATGTGCGGTAGCAGCACGAACATCGGCGGGCGCGGCAGGCCGGTGAGCGCGGCGGCGGGGACGAGTGCGACCGTGAAGAGCAGCGCGAGCGCCACAGCGCGCCGCGTCCACCGACCGGGTGCCAGGGCCGGAACCACCGCGGCGAGCAGCCAGGCGGTCCACGCCACGATGCCGAGCGAGACGAACGGCCCGGCGGATGGCTCGCCGAAGCCGGGCGGAGCGGGGCGTAGCTCCAGCACCGTCCAGAGCCCGGCGAGCGGGGCGGCGGTGAGGAGGGCCAGGACGGCCGCGAGGCGTACGCCCGGCACCAGGTCGGCCGCGCCGGCGGCGCGTACCCGCTGGCGGAGCCCGCCGCGCAGGAGGTCCATGGCGTCCGCGGGGGAGGGCCAGCGGCGATCCGGCGCGGCCAGGTCCAGGTAGGTGCCGACGATCTCGGCGCCACGGGCGCGCCGGTAGTCGGCGGGGTACGCGGACAGCAGCCGCAGGTAACGGCGCTCGAGGTCGGTCATGCCAGGCCCCCGGCCACGCGCGGGGTGATCGGCCGGGCGACGCGGGCCCGCTTGGCCAGCCGACTGGTGGCGGCCTCGACGTTGCGACGTAGCCGCTCGGTCTCGGCAGTCAGCGTGGCGTCGCCGGCGCGGGAGAGCCGGTAGTAGCGGCGTAGCCGGCCGTCCACCACCTCCTCCCGGTCGACCTCGACGAGGCCGGCGTCGACCAGCCGGTCGAGCGCCCCGTAGAGCGTCCCGGGGCGGAGGGAGACCTGGTTGTCGGAGAGGGCGGCGACCTCGCCGATCAGCCCGTAGCCGTGCATCGGCTCGACGGCGAGTGCGGTGAGGATCAGGAACGTGGGTTCGCGCAGGGGTGTGTCCACCGCCTGAATATATCGGAGACGAAGATATATCGGGGGGCGTTATAAAGCGGCTGGGCCGGCTCCGCCATCGCGGAGCCGGCCCAGCCGGTGATCGAGCTACTGCTCAGCAGCCGTAGGCAGCTCAGCAGTCGTAGTACATGGCGAATTCGTGCGGGGTCGGGCGCAGACGCACCGGGTCGACCTCGTTGGCCCGCTTCCACTCCACCCACGTGGAGATCAGGTCCGGCGTGAAGACGCCGCCGTCGAGCAGGTAGTCGTGGTCGGCCTCCAGGGAGTCCAGCACCGCCGGCAGCGAGCCCGGCACCTGCTTGACGTCGCCCCACTCCTCCGGGGGGAGGTCGTAGAGGTCCTTGTCGATCGGCGTCGGGGGCTCGATCTTGCTCTTGATGCCGTCGAGGCCGGCCATCATCATG